>CAYMJT010000098.1:0-9241 GCA_964390775.1 uncultured Bordetella sp. | reverse complement strand
GACATGGCCATAGGCCTCGGCCAGCTTGACGAAGTTGGGCAAGGCGTCCATGTAGCTGCTGCTGTAGCGGCCCGAGTATTCGATCTCTTGCCACTGTCGCACCATGCCCAGGTAGCGGTTGTTCAGCGCCAAAATCTTGATCGGGGTGTTGTATTGCAAGCAGGTGGACAATTCCTGGATGCACATCTGAACCGAGCCTTCGCCGGTGACGCAAAACACCTCGCTGTCGGGCTTGGCCAGTTTGATGCCCATGGCATAGGGGATACCGACCCCCATGGTGCCCAACCCGCCCGAGTTGATCCAGCGACGCGGGTCATTGAATTTGTAATACTGGGCCGCCCACATCTGATGCTGACCGACGTCCGAGGTGATGTAGACATCGTCGTTTTGCGTCATGTTCCAAAGCGTCTCGATGACGTACTGGGGTTTGATCACGCTGGTGTTGGCACGGTCGTAGCTGAGGCAGTCGCGCGAGCGCCAACCTTCAATGGTTTTCCACCAATCGGCCAATGCCGCCGCGTCGGGCTTGGTGTTGGCTTCACGAATCATGCCGATCATCTCGGTCAACACGTCTTTGACATCGCCCACAATCGGCACATCGACTTTGACGCGTTTGGAAATGCTCGACGGGTCGATGTCGATGTGAATGATCTTGCGTTCGTTTTGAGCAAAATGCTTGGGGTTGCCAATCACCCGATCGTCAAAACGCGCCCCGACCGCCAGCAACACGTCGCAGTTTTGCATGGTGTTATTGGCCTCGATGGTGCCGTGCATGCCCAGCATACCCAGAAATTTGCGATCGGTGGCAGGGTAGGCCCCCAATCCCATTAGGGTATTGGTCACGGGGTAGCCCAGCATATCGACCAGGGTGCGCAGTTCGGCACAGGCTTCGCTCATCAGCACACCACCGCCGGTGTAGATGTAGGGACGCTTGGCGTTGAGGAGCAATTGCAAGGCCTTGCGGATTTGGCCACCGTGGCCTTTGCGCACCGGGTTGTAAGAGCGCATTTCGATTTGTTCGGGGTAGCCGTGATACGGCACCTTTTTGAATGACACGTCTTTGGGCAGGTCCACCACCACCGGGCCGGGACGGCCACTGCGGGCGATGTGAAACGCCTTTTTCATGATCATGGGAATGTCGCGCGCATCTTTGACCAAAAAATTGTGCTTGACGATGGGGCGGGTAATGCCCACGGTATCGCATTCTTGGAAAGCATCCAGGCCGATGGCACCGGTGGGGACCTGGCCCGTGATCACGATCAGGGGGATGCTGTCCATGTAGGCGGTGGCTATGCCCGTCACAGCGTTGGTCACGCCGGGGCCCGAAGTCACCAGGGCCACGCCGACATGGCCGGTAGCGCGTGCATAGCCGTCGGCGGCATGCACAGCGGCTTGCTCGTGGCGGACCAGAATGTGCTGAATGCTGTCCTGACGGTAGATGGCGTCATAGATGTAGAGGGCAGCGCCACCTGGATAGCCCCAGATGAACTCGACCCCTTCGGCCTGCAAGGTTTTGATGAGGATGTCAGCGCCCATCAGCTCTGGGGCGTTGTCGTTGGAGGCGGCGGCTGCTTTTTGCAGCTCGGCAGTGTTGATTTCCATGATGATGAACCTTTGTGAATTTCGGCAACGAAAAACCTTGGGTGCTCTTAGGGTGGCTCTTTTGGAACCCCTGCAGAACTTTGGACCTGTGGCCATGGGAGCGGCAAGCCGTCCGACCGAGACCCGTTTGCTCAATTTTTGAAGCGCAATCAGGGGATTCTCGCACTTTTTTGGGCCACTGATGACAAAAGACTGAAATAAATGTTCAACAATGACATAATTCACGCCCCATACGGGACACAAAAAGACCCACATCCCTGTGGCCACTGAAAAAGAACTGAACGACTTTCTTGCCAGCGTCGAAAAGCGGGCTTTCAAGCGCTGCCTCTTTCAGGTGCGTGACGACGAGGCTGCCCTGGACATCGTGCAAGACAGCATGATGAAACTGGCAGAACACTACGGCGACAAATCCGTGGCCGAGTTGCCCATGCTGTTTCAGCGCATCTTGTCCAATTCCACGCTGGACTGGTTTCGACGCCAAAAGACCCGCGCCCAATTCTTTGTCAATTTCAGCGATCTGCACCCGCACGACGACGACGCCGAACTAGAACCTTTGGATGCCATTTCGGGGCAAGAGGCCAGCCACTGGGCGGCGTCGGGCGAACAATGGCTGCAAAGCCGAGAAACGATCGGGGTCATTGAAGAAGAGATACAAAAACTGCCGCCACGTCAACGCGAAGCCTTCCTGCTGCGTTATTGGGAGGAACTGGATGTGGCAGAAACCGCCGCCGCCATGGGTTGCACCGAGGGCAGTGTGAAAACACACTGCTCTCGAGCCATTGTGGCTTTGGTCAAAGCCCTCAAAACCAAGGGAATCCAACCATGAAAACTGCCCAATTTTTACAAGCCGAACATGAATTGCTGGCCCGCCGCCTCAGCGCCAGCTTGAATACCCCCCTCTCGCACGAGGTCACCGAACGCTTGCGGGCAGCCCGGGTGCGAGCCGTGGCAGCGCGTCGCCTGGCCCCCATGGTGCAGGTCCAAGCCAATGGCACCTTGACCCTGGGGGGTGGGCGCGACGGCTTGAACCCACTGGGCTGGCTGGCCTCGGCCCTGCCGCTGGTGGCCTTGGTGGTGGGCTTGGTCACCATCAAGCATTTGCAAGACGAACGCCGCGCGCTGGAACTTGCCGACATCGACACCGCCTTGTTGACCGACGATTTGCCCCCGTCAGCCTACACCGACCCGGGGTTCATGCGTTTTCTCAAATTGCCACTGCCCATGGCTGGCGAAGCCAGCCCCGAGGCCAAGGCCGAATGAGGGCATGGGCGTGGACCGGTTTTGGGGCCTGGCTGCTCGCCAGCGCATTGACCGCCCACGCCTCTGACCCCAGCCCCAGCGTTGCCCCCCGAACTGATCCCAAACGTGTTTCAGCCCTGAGCGTAGAGGCCTCCCCCGTCTGGAGCGACCTGAGTCAGAGTCAGCAAGGCGCCTTGGCCCCCTTGAAAAAGCTTTGGCCGACGATCAACGAAGCCCAAAAGCGCAAATGGATCGCCGTCTCGCGCAACTACCATGACCTGCCCGAACTCGAGCAGCAAAAAATGCACGAACGCATGCGCGAATGGGTGCGCCTGGGCCCGCGTGAGCGCGCCCAAGCCCGACTCGAATACGCCCGCGCTCAAACCCTCAGCGTCGATGAGCGGCGCCAACGATGGGAGGCCTATCTGGCCCTGAGCGAGGATGAGCGAAAGCAGTTGGCCGATCAGTCTCCGCCTAAGCCCAAAGGCGCCGCCATTGCCGTGCGTCCCGTCCCGATCAGCAAAATCACCCCCGCCATTCAGGTCAGCAACCCTGCTGAGGGGCGGGTGGGCTTTAGTGCCTTGCGCTTGGACCCCGACAAAATCCACCCCCGCACCCTGTTGCCCTTGAACGTACCGGGTCACGCCAGCCCATGAGCCAGCCGACCCCTGAGACCGAGCCCAGCCATCCCACACCACGCACCCCCGGCTTGCGGCGGCGCATGGCCTGCTGGCTGTACGAGGGCATGCTGCTGTTTGGTGTCGTTTTCATTGCCGGTTATTTGTTCAGCACCCTCAGCCAAACCCGTCACGCCCTCGATCACCGCCTGGGTCAACAAGCCTTTGTTTTTTGGGTACTGGGTATCTACTTCACCTGGTTTTGGCACAAGGGGCAGACCTTGGCTATGAAGACCTGGCACATCCGCATCACCGACCCTCAAGGGCAGGCGGTCAGCCAACTGCGCGCGCTGGCGCGTTATTTGTTGTGCTGGATTTGGTTTGTACCGCCCCTGGCGTTGATTTGGGGGCTGGATCTTCCCCTGGGTTCAGGCAGCGTGTTGATTCTGGGCTGGGTTGTCATCTACGCCATTCTCAGCCGCTTTCACCCCCAGCGTCAGTTCTGGCATGACGTCTGGGCTGGCACTCGATTGGTGGATGTTCGACCATGAGCAGTCCCGCTTTTTCGGTTTGTGTGTACTGCGGCTCGCGTCTGGGTGACGACGCCGTTTATGCCGAAACGGCTCGCCAAGTGGGGGACTGGATTGGACGGCACTCGGGTCAACTGGTGTATGGCGGTGGTCACAACGGTCTGATGGGTGTTTTGGCCGACAGTGCCGCCCAGGCCGGCGCGCGGGTGGTGGGCATCATTCCGCGTACCATGGTTGAACGCGAGTGGGCCCGTCGGTCCTGCGATGAGCTGATCGTGGTCGACACCATGCACGAGCGCAAACGCCTGATGCTGGAGCGAGGCGATGCCTTTTTGGCGCTGCCGGGCGGGATCGGCACTTTTGAAGAGTTTTTTGAGGCCTGGACCTGGCGTCAATTGGGCTTTCACAACAAGCCCGTGGGATTACTCAACCTCAATGGCTATTACGACGACTTGCTCCAATTCATGCACAACACGGTCGCTCGCGGTTTTTTGTCCGAAGCCCAACTGGGTTTGATCCAGGTAGGCCAACAAGTGGTCCCCTTGCTGAGTGAATTGGTGCAGGCGTCAGGCTTGGCGCACGCCCAGGGTGCAGCGCAAATTTAAGGCCACCGGCCCCTAGGGTCGGTTCAAATGGCCGCGTCGTCCAGCTCACCGGTGCGGATGCGCACCACGCGCTCGACCGGGGTGATAAAGATCTTGCCGTCCCCGATCTTGCCGGTGTGGGCGGCACGGACAATCGCATCCACACAGGCATCGACTTGAGCCGATTGCACCACGACCTCGACTTTGACCTTGGGCAAAAAATCGACCACGTATTCCGCCCCTCGGTACAGTTCGGTATGGCCTTTTTGACGGCCAAAGCCCTTGACCTCGGTCACGGTCAAACCGGTCACGCCACATTCGGCCAAGGCCTCACGAACTTCTTCCAATTTGAACGGCTTGATGATGGCGGTGATTTGTTTCATGTCGTCAGGCTTTGGGTCTAGGGTAGGCGCCTCAGGCGCGGAATCGATGGGTCATAGGATAACGCCAATCTTTGCCAAAACTGCGGTGGGTGACTCGAATTCCCACCGGCGCCTGGCGGCGCTTGTACTCGTTGATCCGAATCAATCGGGTGACCTTTTCCACGTCTGCCGCCTGGAAACCCGCCGCGATAATCTCGGACACGCTTTGATCTTCTTCCATATAACGGGCCACGATCTCGTCAAGCACCTCGTAGGGCGGCAGGCTGTCCTGGTCTTTTTGGTCGGGCCGCAATTCAGCGCTCGGCGGGCGGGTGATGATGCGATCTGGAATGGGGTTGGTACCGCTGCCAAAGGGATCGTTCTGATTGCGCCATCGGGCCAGCCTGAAAACCAGGGTTTTGGCCACATCTTTGATGACCGCAAAACCGCCGGCCATATCGCCATAGAGTGTGCAATAGCCGGTGGACATTTCGCTTTTGTTGCCCGTGGTCAGCACGATGCTGCCCAATTTATTGGACAAAGCCATCAGCAAGGTGCCCCGAATCCGGGCCTGAATGTTTTCTTCGGTGGTATCGACACCCCGACCCTCAAAGTGAGGCTGCAAAGACGACAGAAAAGCCTCGAACTCGGGAACAATCGAAATTTCGTCATATCGCACCTTTAAGCGCTGGGCCATGTCGCGGGCGTCGATCCAGCTAATGTCCGCAGTGTAGGGAGAAGGCATCATCACCGAACGCACCCGGGACGCCCCCAACGCGTCCACGGCGATGGCCAACACCAGGGCCGAGTCTATACCGCCAGACAGGCCCAGCAAGGCCCCAGGAAAGCCGTTTTTGCCAATGTAGTCGCGTACACCCAGCACCAAGGCATGCCAGAGATCGGACTCCAGGCTGGTCTCGGCGACCATCTCGCCATGGGGCCCCTGAGGTAGCAGGGTCACATCAAAGGCCTGCTCTTGAAAACTGGGGGCGCGGGCGCAGACCTGGCCACGGGCGTTCAGGGCAAAAGAGCGCCCCTCGAATACCACTTCATCTTGCCCCCCGATCAGGTGGGCGTAGACCAAAGGCAAGCCGGTTTGCAGGCATCGCTCGGCCATGGCCCGTTCGCGCTCGTTGCCTTTGCCCACATGAAAGGGCGAGGCATTGATGACCAGCAGCACATCGGCCCCCAGGGCACGGCAATCGGCCGCAGGTTGGGTGAACCAGGCGTCTTCGCAAATCAGCAAGCCACACTTCACGCCAGCGTGTTCGAACACCAGGGCCTCGTGACCGGGCTGAAAATAGCGGCGTTCATCAAAAACTTGGTAATTGGGTAACTCACGTTTGTCGTAATGGGCGATCACCTGCCCACCGCGCAACACGCTGGCGCGGTTGTGGCGGCGTTGCACCGAGACCGATTTTGAGCGCATACCATCCCCACTCGGGTGACCAAGCACCAGCGCAAGGTCTTTCAGGTCAGCCAACTCACGGGCAATGTGTTCTAAGGCATCATCACAAGCGGCAATGAACGAAGGGCGCAGAAACAGGTCTTCCGCCGCGTAGCCGCACAAGGCCAGCTCGGGCGTCAAGACCAGACGTGCGCCACGGGCATGGGCTTGGCGCGCGAGGTCGATGATCTTTTGGGCATTGCCTGTCATGTCGCCCACGACATAGTTCAGCTGTGCCACGCAGATTTGCAGCGTCATAAGGAGTCAGAAGTTTGCAGCCCACCGATTATGTCACCGAGGTCAAGTCCGACTGGCGCGCCATGGATGCGGGTGAATGGGATGCCTTGCTATCGGCTCAGTCCGAGCCCACGCCTTTCATGCGCCACGCCTACCTATCGGCCTTGCACGACACCGGCTGCGCCAGCGCCCGCACCGGGTGGCAGTTGCATCTGCTTAATCTGCGCCAGGGCGGACAACTCAAAGCAGCCTGCCCGATATATTTAAAAAACCATTCGTATGGCGAATACGTCTTCGATTGGGCTTGGGCACAGGCCTACGAGCGCCATGGCCTGGCTTATTTCCCCAAGGCCGTCATCGCCGTGCCCTTTACCCCAGTGCCAGGGTCCCGCCTGCTGGCCGTCGATGAGGCCAGTCGCCGTCACTTGCTGAGCGAAGCGGTGACGCTCACCCGCAAGTTGCAGGCCTCCTCCTTGCACGTGTTGCTGGGCAGCGTGCAGGACATGGCTTGCAGCGAAGAGTTGGGTTTGCTTCAGCGCCATGGGGTGCAATTTCATTGGCAAAACCCCGGTTGCCAGGACTTTGAAGGGTTTTTGGCCACGCTCAAGCAGGAAAAGCGCAAAAAAATCAGACAAGAACGACGCAAAGTACAACAGGCCGGGGTTGATTTTTCGGTGTTCGAAGGCCCCGAGATGACGCCCGCGCATTGGGCTTTTTTCTACCGCTGCTATGCCCAAACCTATGCCGAGCATGGCAATCCGCCCTACCTCACCCCGGCTTTTTTTGACCGCATGCAGCGCGATATGGGCTCACACTGGGTACTGATCCTGGCCCATCACCAGGGCCAAGCCATCGGTTGCAGTTTGCTCGCGGTACAAAACCTAGACAGCCCCCAGGCCGTGGCTTATGGTCGTTATTGGGGCGCCACCCAGCACATCGACAGCCTGCACTTTGAAACCTGCTATTACCAAGCCATCGAGTGGTGCTTGCGCCGGGGGGTGCAACGGTTTGAAGGGGGCGCCCAAGGCGAACACAAAATGGCGCGTGCGCTCTTGCCTGTGGGCACTGGCAGCGCACATTGGATCGCCCACGCAGGCTTTGAGCAAGCCATTGCCGAATTTTTACAGCGCGAGCGCGCCGGGGTGGCTCAATACCGCAACGATTTGGAAATGCGCTCGCCATTGCGGCGCAGCGCTTGAGTCGGCATCAAGATTTTTGCGTCTTGGCGTAGGCCTGCATGCCATCGAGCACCTCGGTGCGGGCGGCCTCGGGCCCTTCCCAGCCCAAGACCTTGACCCATTTGCCCTTTTCCAAGTCTTTGTAGTGCTCAAAGAAATGAGCGATGGTGTTCAAGCGCATCGGATTGAGATCTTCGGGCTTTTGCCATTGGGTGTAGATGGACAAAATTTTGTCGGTCGGTACCGCCAGCACCTTGGCATCAGCTCCCGCTTCGTCTTCCATCTTCAAAATACCGATGGGACGGCAGGTCACCACCACGCCCGGAATCAAAGGGACCGGGGTGATGACCAGCACGTCCACCGGGTCGCCGTCGCCACTCAGGGTTTTGGGGACATAGCCGTAATTGGTGGGGTAATGCATCGACGTGCTCATGAATCGGTCGACAAAGATAGCGCCGGTCTCTTTGTCCACTTCGTACTTGATGGGGTCGGCGTTCATCGGAATTTCGATGATGACGTTGAACTCATGGGGGGCGTTCTTGCCCGGGGTGACGGCATCGAGTGACATGTTTTTTTACAAATCAGAAAAAGTTGAAGTGATCCATATGGGATTAACCCTTATTTTACTTGCATGGGGCTTTCGCCTAGGCAGAAGTGCACAAAAAAAGGCTAAATTAGACAGGTTGGCCAATCAGCGCCCTGCGACTGAGGAAGCAACGCAAGTCGAGGGGCGACATGTCCGGCATGCGTTCCTCACCTGACGAACATCAAATAAGGAGAATTTTATGTCTGGCAACTCAGCCTTGATGCTGGCTCTGGCCTGTGGCGTCATCGCGGTCATCTATGGCTTTTGGGCCCGATCGTCCATTTTGTCGATGGACGCCGGCAACCCTCGCATGCAGGAAATCGCCAACGCCATTCAGCAAGGCGCGGCAGCTTACCTGGCGCGCCAGTACCGCACCATCGCCATGGTCGGGGTGGTCTTGGCCATTTTGATGGGGGTCTTTCTGGGGACCACCACAGCCATCGGTTTTGTCATCGGCGCCGTTCTGTCCGGGGCTTGTGGCTTCATCGGCATGAATGTTTCGGTACGCGCCAATGTGCGCACCGCACAGGCGGCAACCGGCGGTATCGCACCCGCCCTCGATGTCGCTTTCAAGGGCGGCGCGATCACTGGCATGCTGGTGGTCGGCTTGGGCTTGCTGGGCGTCGGGGGCTTTTATTGGTTCCTGGCGGGCAATGGCAACCTGACCCCCGACAAAAATCTGGCCAGCCTGCTCAATCCTTTGATCGGTCTGGCTTTTGGCTCTTCACTCATCTCCATCTTCGCCCGCTTGGGCGGTGGCATTTTTACCAAAGGTGCCGATGTCGGCGCCGACCTGGTGGGCAAGGTTGAAGCCGGCATCCCTGAAGACGACCCGCGCAACCCCGCCACCATCGCCGAC
>CAYMJT010000097.1:7827-9252 GCA_964390775.1 uncultured Bordetella sp. | reverse complement strand
CCATCGGCGAAGTGTTGATGGTGAACTTTCAAAACGAGTGGCAAATCTGGGGCGCCGATGGACTGCCTTTTTTGGCCGACAGCTACGACGAGTCGATGCGCTTGTGGAAAGTCCAAAAGCCACTCATGGAAAAGAAACTGGCCGAACAGGGTTTGATGATTTTGTATGCCGTACCTTGGCCACCCCAAGGCGTGTACAGCAAAAAACCTTTGGCCAGTGCAGCAGACCTCAAGGGCATCAAGTGGCGTGCGTATAGCCCAGCCACCGCCCGAATCGCTGAATTGGTCGGTGCCCAACCGGTCACGGTGCAAGCCGCCGAAGTCAGCCAGGCCTTTGCCACCGGTGTGACCGAGAGCATGATGTCCAGCGGATCGACTGGCGCCGACGCCAAGTTGCACGAGCATGTCAAGTATTGGTACGACACCCAGGCCTGGTTGCCCAAAAATGCCGTTCTGGTCAATAAAAAAGCCTTTGACGCGCTGGACAAAGCGACGCAGGACGCGGTCATGAAAGCCGCCGCCGATGCCGAAGTACGTGGCCTGGCCGAGAGCAAGAAAGCCAACAATGCATCGCTCGATCTGCTGCGCAATGGTGGCATGCAAATCGTCGCTCCACCCGCTCAGTTGACGGCCGACCTGAAAAAGGTGGGCGACGTGATGCTGAAAGAGTGGCTGGAAAAAGCCGGCCCCGAGGGCAAGGCGCTGATCGACGCCTATAACCGCAAGTGATATGCGTAGGCTGCTCGACGGCCTGTATGCACTGGGCGGCCTGCTGGCCGCCCTTTGCGTATTGACCATCCTGATCTTGATGATTTCGGCCTCGGTCGGCCGCAGCCTGGACTGGCGCGTTGGCTGGGTCAATGACGTGGTCGCCTGGCTGTGCGCGGCGGCGGCATTTCTGGGTATGGCTTACAGTTTTCGCAACGGTGATTTTGTCCGGGTGACCTTGGTGCTGGAGTGGGTTCCTCCCCGAGTAAGACGGCTGCTTGAATTTTTTTCACTGTGCGTGGCCACCGTGGCCATTTTGTACCTGGGCTATTGGGCGGTGCGATTCACGATGGAGAGCTATGAGTTCAATGACATCGCCGGCAATCTGGTCGCCATTCCGGTCTGGATTCCCCAACTGAGCTTTGTCATAGGGGCCATCATTTTGGTGATTGCTGTGCTCGATGAGTGTGTGCAGGTGCTGCGCGGACACAAACCCAGCTATGTGGCCCGGGTCGAAGAACGCCATGCCCGAGGCGATTTTTCTGAGGAACTGTGATGGAACTGCTCGAAATCGGGGGCCTGTTGCTGTTCATCATGCTTTTGTTGCTCAGTGGCGGGGTTTGGATCGCCATGACCCTGGCCATCGTCGGCTGGGTGGGGCAGGCTTTTTTCACCACGACGCTGCCGGGCAAAAACCTGTTCTCGGCTTTTTGGGAAA
>CAYMJT010000097.1:0-7817 GCA_964390775.1 uncultured Bordetella sp. | reverse complement strand
CTGGGAAACCGCGGCAAGCTGGGAGCTGGCCGCCTTGCCGCTGTTCATCTGGATGGGCGAGATTTTGTACCGCACTCGCCTGTCGGAACAAATGTTTGACGGCTTGTCGCCTTGGCTATCTAGGGTGCCCGGGCGGTTGATGCACACAACCATTTTGGGTTGCGGTATTTTTGGCTCGGTCTCGGGCTCGTCGGCGGCTACCTGTGCAACCATCGCCAAGGTGGCCTTGCCCGAATTGGAGCGGCGCGGCTACAACCGAGACATTGCCTTGGGTTCTCTGGCGGCCGCTGGCGGGCTGGGCATTTTGATTCCGCCTTCGATCACCATGGTGGTCTATGCGGTGGCAGCCGATGCCAGCGTGATCCGCTTGTTTTTGGCCGGTTTTTTGCCTGGATTTTTATTGATGGGCCTGTTTTCGGCCTACATCATCTGGTGGAGTTTGCGCCACCCTGATCAAGTGCCACCTCCTGAGCCGAGCACCACTTGGCTGGAAAAAATCAAACGCTCGGGCAGCCTGATTCCATGCGCCTTGCTCATCGTCTTCATCGTCTGGGTTTTGGTCGCTGGCATCGCCACCGCCACCGAGTGCGCAGCCTATGGCGTGCTGGGGTCCTTAGCGATTGCAGCAGCCGGTCGCAGCCTGACATGGCAAAATTTTTGGCAAGGCCTGATCGGTGCCACCCGGGTGAGTTGCATGATCATGTTCATTTTGGCGGGGGCGGCCTTTTTGACCAAGACCATGGCCTTTACTGGCATTCCCAAGGCTTTGGCCGAGGCGGTGGTAGCGGCTGACTTGTCGCCCTACGGCCTGATCGCAGTATTGGTGGTGGTGTACCTGATTTTAGGCACTGCGCTGGACGGCATATCGATGATTGTGCTCACCAGCGCGGTGGTCTTGCCCATGATTCAAAAGGCCGGTTTCGATTTGATCTGGTTTGGTATTTTTATCATCATGCTGGTCGAAATTGCCGAGGTCACGCCGCCGGTGGGCTTTAATCTATTTGTGCTGCAAAACATGACGGGCATCGACAGCAACCGCATCGCCAAGGTCACGATGCCGTTTTTTGTTTGCATGCTCATAGGAATTGTGCTGATCACGGTGTTTCCCTCCATTGTCACCAGCGTCCCCAATGCTTTGATGGGTGTCCCCAAATAGCACTCGCCATGAACACAAGCCTGGTTGGCGTGCTGATGCTCGATACCCGCTTCCCCAGGCCGCTGGGGGACATTGGTCACCCAGACAGTTGGAAGCGCATGGGCCTGCAGGCCTTGTATCAAGTGGTGGGTGGGGCTTTGCCGCAGCGCATTGTCACGCCTGGGTCGAGCGCTGAATTTTTACCGCCCTTTATCGAAGCTGCATTGAATCTGGTGCAACAGGGTGCGCAAGCGATCACGACCAGTTGTGGTTTTTTGGCCCGCCACCAGACCGCCATGCAATCTGCCTTGCCGGTCCCTGTCTTTAGTTCGGGGCTGCTGTGGTGTCGTCAACTGCAAGAAGCTGGCATTTTGACCATCGCCGAAGAGCGCTTGGGCGAACAGGATTTGGATGGGGCGGGCGTGCCGCCCGCTACCCCTGTGGCGGGTGTCAGCCCAAGGAGCGAATTCCGCCGCCGCATCTTGGGCAATGAAACCGAGATGGACTTGGCCTTGGCCGAAGCGGATGTGGTCGCTGCGGCCAGACGATTGGTACAGCGCTATCCCCAAGTTCGGCACATCGTGCTGGAATGCACCAATATGCCGCCCTATCGCGAGGCCATCGTGGCCGCCACAGGCTTGCCCTGTCACGATGTCATGGGACTGGTCGCGCGATACTTCGGTGGGCCTGAGCGTTGAGGGGTCTCTACATCATTCTTTAAAGACTGAAACGATCGGGTCGAAACGGGGTGGGGTCCAAGGCTGGGTCTTGCTCGGTCATGAGGCTGGCCAACAGGTCGCCAGTGGCGGGGCCCGTCGATAGGCCGATGTGCTGGTGGCCCAGGGCCAGCCACAAGCCAGGGTGGCGCGGAGCAGGGCCGATCATGGGGCGACTGTCGGGCAAAGTGGGTCGTGAACCCAGCCAAGGCGGGGTGGGCATCGGCTGACCTAAATCGACCGCCTGTTGGGCGGCCAATACGGCTTGCGACAACTGCGCTTGGGCAGCGAGTGAGACGGATGCAGCGTGCTGGTTCAACTCGACCCCTGTGGTCAGACGATACGCATCGGCCATGGGTGAGAGCACATATGCCGCAGCGGTGTCGTTGATGGGGCGGCTTAGCCGGTGGCCCAGTCCATACGCCAAATGCTGATGTTGACCTCGCTCGTGGATGAGCGGCAAGCGCAGGCCCAGGGGTCGCAGCACCACCTCGGACCAGGGGCCCAAAGCCAGAACGACATGCTGGGCCGATACCAGCCCCTGATCGGTCTGGGCCTGCCAAGCGCCAGAGATGGGTGTCAAAGCCAGCAGACGGCATTTTTGGAACACGCCGCCCGCATCGACCAAGGCCTGGGCATAGGCCCGCACCAAGGCGGCCGGGTCGCTGATGGCGCTGGCGTCTTGCACCCACAAGGCCGAATCAAAAATACCAGCTCGCAAGGCGGGTTCGAGTTCAAGGAGTTCATGCGCACTCAACAACTGGTGGGCAATGCCGTGTTTTTTGTACAGCTCGATGGTCCAGTTTGCCTTGGCTTGCGCCTGGGCGCTGCGATAGAGCATGAGCCAACCCAGATCGCGGCGCAGGTGTGAGCAGCCCACCGTGCTCATCCACTGCTCGTGCAAGCGACGGGAATGCGCAATGAGCGCGTGCAAGGCCCGTGTGGTGGGTTCGAAATCGGCCTGCCGGGCATGGCCCAGGAATTGCCCCAGTCGGCCTGCACGCGATAGCACATAGGACGGTACATAACGCAATTTGGCTGATTGATTGCCCAACAGGGCAGGCAACTGGGGCCACAGCGCAGGGTTGTTGAAAGGGATGAATGAACTGCCCGCCAAGAGTCCAGCATTGCCCCCCGAGGTGCCCTCACCTGGCCCCTGAGCGTCGTACAGGCTGACTTGCCAGCCGCGCTGGCGCAAGGCCCAGGCGCAAGACACACCGACCATGCCGGCCCCAAAGACTGCGACGCTGGCGGGGCCAGATGCAGGGGCTGGGCGGACAGAGGTCATGGCTGGGACTGGGGTCACTTGAGGGAGAATAGGGGGATTATGCAAGCCTGGATCGCCATCTGTATTGGAGCCTGCGCGGGTGCTTTGTTGCGCTGGCAGCTGTCGGTGTGGGGCAATGGCCTGGCTGCCCTGCCCTTGGGCACCTTGGGGGCCAACTGGTTGGGCGGCTATTTGATCGGTATTTGTGTTGGTGTCTTTGAAGCCATGCCCGAGCTCGACCCGCAGTGGCGTTTGCTGCTGGTGACGGGTTTTCTGGGGGCTTTGACCACCTTTTCAACTTTCAGCGCCGAAGTGGTCGGCATGTTGCAGCAGTCGCGTCTGGCGCTGGCGGCCGGCACCGCCGCCCTGCACCTGATGGGCTCTTTGGCCCTGACCTGGCTGGGCCTGAAGACCGTGGCCTGGTGGTGGCGCTGAACCCCAGTAAACTTGAGCCATGAACGCCCTCGCATCATCCCCAAGACCCATACGCAGCCAATACGAAGACTTCATGCGCCATGTCTACCAGCATGGGGTGCAAAAAGGCGATCGCACTGGCACGGGCACACGCAGCGTGTTTGGACATCAGATGCGTTTTGATCTGAACGAGGGCTTTCCCCTGGTGACGACCAAAAAAGTGTATTTGCGCGCCATCATTGTCGAGTTGCTGTGGTTCTTGCAGGGAGGCCGCAATGTCAAATGGCTGCAAGAACGGGGCTGCACGATTTGGGACGAATGGGCACGAGCCGATGGCGACCTGGGTCCGGTGTATGGGGTGCAATGGCGCAGCTGGCCGAAACCCGATGGTGGTCACATCGACCAAATCGCTCAAGTGGTGCAGACCCTGAAACACAACCCCGACTCTCGACGCATCATCGTGAGCGCCTGGAACGTGGCCGAACTCGACCAAATGGCCTTGATGCCCTGCCATGCGTTTTTTCAGTTTTATGTTGCCCCTGCGCAGTCGCCCGGACAAAAGGGCAAGTTGAGCTGCCAGCTGTACCAGCGCAGCGCCGATATTTTTTTGGGGGTGCCCTTCAACATTGCCAGCTATGCGCTGTTGACGCACATGTTGGCGCAGCAGTGTGATTTGGAACCAGGCGATTTCATCTGGACCGGCGGCGATTGCCACATCTACAACAACCATACCGAGCAGGTGGAACTGCAACTCTCGCGTCAGCCTTTTGCCTACCCCACATTGAAGCTGCGACGCAAACCGGCTTCGATTTTCGAATATGAATTCGAGGACTTCGAGGTCAGCGACTACCAGTGCCACCCGCCCATCAAGGCCCCGGTGGCGGTATGAAACTGGGTCTGATTCTGGCCCGTACCCGCAACGGGGTCATTGGACGACAGGGTCAGATGCCCTGGGAGTTACCCGAGGACCTGGCGCATTTCAAGCGGGTCACCATGGGCCAGCCCGTCATCATGGGTCGCAAGACCTGGGACTCGATTCCGCCCCGTTTTCGGCCCCTGCCTGGGCGTGACAATTGGGTCATCACGCGCCAATCGGGCTGGCAATCCCCTGGGGCCAAGGTGGCCCACAGCCTGGTCTCGGCCTTGGCGCAACTGCCGAGTCACTGCGAGCCGTGGGTGATCGGCGGCGGCGAAATCTATGCCCAGGCCTTGCCCTTGGCCTCGCATGCGGTCATTACCGAAATTGGCATCGTGGTAGACGATGGCGACACTTTTGCCCCACAATTCGACTCTGATTGGCTTGAAGTGGGGCGCGAATCGCATGTGTCGGCTCACGGACTGGCCTACGATTTCATTCAACTGCAAAAAAACCACTGAGGAGTCAACCATGTCAGGACACGGATTTCATGTGCACGGGCCCCACGACCATGAGTTGGAGCACGCCAGCCAGGGCGGTCACGGGCATGGCGACTCGGGCATGACCAACCAAATTGCGATGTTCACCGCCATCATTGCCACTGTAGGCGCCATCTTTGGGTATATGGCCGGGGCCACACAAGCCAATGCGGGTTTGTACAAAAACAATGCAGCGATCAAAAAGACCGAGGCCTCGAACCAATGGAATTACTATCAAGCCAAAAGCAGCAAGCAAAACCTGAGCGAGCTGGCTTTTGAATTGGCGCCGCCGGCCAAAAAAGAGTTTTACGAATCCGAGATCAAGCGCTACAAGTCGGAAAAAGGGGATATCAAACGCGATGCCGAAAAGCTGGAGGCCGAGGCCAAATCGTGGGATGAAAAATCAGACGCCCAGATGCACGAACACCACCGCTGGGCACAGGCCACCACGGCCTTGCAAGTCTCGATTGCCTTGGCGGCCATTGCCTTGTTGACACGCAAGGACTGGCTGAAAAAAGCCATGTATGCCATGGGTGCGCTGGGCATCGGCATAGGCGGTGCCGCTGTGCTGCACCTGTAAGGGCCCCTGCTTCGGCGCTCTTTTCTCCTCGCTAGACCGGGGTCAGTTTGGCGACCGAGAGCGCCAACCACTTGGTCCCGTGGCGCGGGAAGTTGATTTGAGCCCGGGCATCGTCACCGCTGCCCTCTAGGCCCAACACCGTGCCTTCGCCGAATTTGTTGTGAAATACCTGCATGCCGGTGCGCAACCAGCTGTGTGTAGCGCTGCTGCGGCTGGGGGCTGATGCGGTCGGCCCCTGGGTCAGCGATTGACCCAGGAGCGGCCCACGATCGGTGCGCAAACCGTCGAGGGCATCGGAGCCAAAGCGTGAGGGGGCACCGCGTGGTGACACCCATTTCAAGGCGTGCTCGGGCATCTCGTCATAAAAACGGCTGGGAATGTTGTAGCGGGTCTGACCGTGCAACATGCGGGTTTGGGCATGGCTCAGATAGAGGCGTTTGCGGGCACGGGTGATGGCCACATACATCAGGCGGCGTTCTTCTTCGAGGCCTTCAAAGCTGCTGAGCGAGTTTTCGTGCGGAAACAGGCCCTCTTCCAGTCCGGTGATAAATACCGCATCGAACTCCAGGCCCTTGGCAGCGTGCACCGTCATAAGCTGGATGGCATCTTGCCCTGCCTGGGCCTGGTTGTCGCCAGCCTCGAGGGCAGCATGGGTGAGAAAGGCCGCCAGAGGCGAGAGCGTCTCGCCGGTGTCGGCGTCAGGCCCGCTGGCGGCCCACTCGACGCCCGGGGCGTCGCGGCCAAAGCCTTCGATGGCGACAAAACTCTCGGCAGCGTTGACCAGTTCCTCCAGGTTTTCGATGCGGTCGGCACCCTCGCGCTCGGTGCGGTAGTGATCGATCAGGCCACTGTGCTCGATCACGTGCAAGACCAGTTCACGCAGCGTCAGGCCATTCGAGTGGGCGCGCATGCCCTCGATCAGGCCGACAAAACCCGTCAACAGGGTGCCCGCCTTGCCGCCGACTTGGGGCACCGCATCGTGCAGTGCACACGCGGCCGCGCGGGCGGCATCTTGCAGTTGCTCGAGGGTACGTGCCCCGATGCCACGGGCCGGAAAGTTGACCACGCGCAAAAACGAGGTGTCGTCACGCGGGTTGTCGATGAGGCGCAAATAGGCCAGGGCGTGCTTGATTTCGGCCCGTTCAAAAAACCGCAAGCCCCCATAGACCCGATAGGGCAGCCCGGCGTTGAACAGCGCGGTCTCAATCACTCGGCTTTGGGCGTTGCTGCGGTATAACACAGCGATGTCGCTGCGCAGGGCCACGCCGCTGCTGCCGTCGCCATTTTGGCCGTCGCGCAAGAGTTGCCGGGCTTCTTCGACCAGCCACTGGGCTTCGGCAAAGTCGCTGGCCTGCTCAACCACCCGGATGGGCTCGCCCGGCCCCTGGTCGGTGCGCAGATTTTTGCCCAACCGCGACTTGTTGTGGCTGATCAACTCATTGGCCGTATCCAATATCGAGCCGCAGCTGCGGTAGTTTTGTTCCAGTTTGATCTGATGCCGAACGCTGTATTCGCGCAAAAAATCGGACATATTGCCGACCCGTGCTCCACGGAAGGCATAAATGCTTTGGTCATCGTCACCGACGGCAAACAGACTGCCTTGCGCTCCGCACAGCTGTTTGAGCCAGGCATATTGCAAGCGATTGGTGTCTTGGAATTCGTCGATCAAAAGATGCCTGAAGCGCAGTTGGTAATGCTCGCGCACGGCAGGGTTGTCGCGCAATAACTCGTAAGAGCGCAACAACAGCTCACCAAAATCGACCACGCCTTCGCGCTGGCATTGTTCTTCGTAGAGTTGATAGATTTCGATTTTTTTGCGCGTGTCGCTGTCACTGGGGTCGATGTCATTGGGGCGCAGGGCTTCTTCTTTGCTGCCGTTGATGAACCACTGGGTTTGTTTGGGCGGGAAACGTTCGTCGTCGATGCCAAATTGCTTATAGAGGCGTTTGAGGGCCGAGAGCTGGTCTTGGGTATCGAGAATCTGGAAAGTTTGGGGCAGGCCCGCCAGCTTCCAATGGGCACGCAACAAGCGGTTGCACAAGCCGTGAAAGGTGCCGATCCACATACCGCGCACATTCAGGGGCAACATGGCCCCCAGGCGGGTGGCCATTTCGCGTGCGGCCTTGTTGGTGAAAGTCACCGCCATCAAACCCCCTGGGCTGACCTGGCCGGTGTGCAGCAACCAGGCGATGCGGGTGGTCAACACCCGTGTTTTGCCCGAACCGGCCCCGGCCAGGATGAGGGCGTGCTCATTGGGCAGGGTGACGGCATGCAATTGCTCGGGATTGAGGTGGTCGAGCAGTCCGGGGG
>CAYMJT010000096.1:0-9330 GCA_964390775.1 uncultured Bordetella sp. | reverse complement strand
CACGATCACGGGCACGATCACTCGCACGGTTCAGATCATGGGCACCCGCATGGCCCGGGTTGCGGCCACGATCATGGGCATTGAGAGCTCGGGCTGGTTGGGTCTGGCTTGGCTGGCCTCACCCGCATTGCCCATAGGCGGCTTTTCTTACTCGGAAGGTCTGGAGGCCGCTGTCGAACACGGCCTGGTGCACGACGAGGCCAGTTGCAGTACCTGGCTGCGCGATCAGATGCTGATGACGCAGGCGCGGGGCGATTGGGCTGTGGTCGCGCTGGCGATCGAGGCCTGGCGTGCGCTCGACTCAGCCAGTCTTGGCGAATTGGCGCATTGGGTCTCTGCCACCCGTGAAAGCGCCGAGATGCGCTTGCAAAGCGAACAAATGGGACGGTCTTTGACCGACTGGTTACGCAATTTGAGTCTGGCCCCGCCTGCCGCCATGTCCCTGCTCGAGAATTTGCCGCCGAGTTACCCCATGACGCTGGCGCTCGCCTTGTCCTTGATCGATGCGCCCTTGCCGCAAGCGATGCAGTCTTGTGCATTTTCGTGGGCCGAGAACATGGTGCAAGCGGCTGTGAAATCGGTGCCCCTGGGACAAAACGCTGGCCAGCGCCTGTTGTTGGGCTTGGTCCAAGCCATACCCGAAGCGGTACAAAAGGCCATCGATTGCCCGGCGGCGCAGCGCCAGTGCTTCAGTCCCATGCTGGCCATCTTATCGGCCCGACACGAATCCCAATACTCGAGGTTATTCAGATCATGAGCCCTTTGCATCACATCGTCGGTCGCAGTAAAAAACTTCCTCCCTTGCGCGTGGGTATTGGTGGCCCGGTCGGTTCCGGCAAAACCACTTTGCTCGAAATGCTGTGCAAGCAGATGCGTGAGCGCTGGGACTTGATTGCCATCACCAACGACATCTACACCAAAGAAGACCAGCGCTTATTGACCGTCAGTGGCGCTTTGCCGGCTGATCGCATCATGGGTGTCGAGACGGGTGGCTGCCCGCACACGGCGATTCGGGAGGATGCCTCCATTAATCTAGAGGCCATAGACCGCATGCTGGAAAAATTCCCCGAAGCCGACATCGTGTTTGTTGAAAGCGGAGGCGACAACCTGGCAGCCACTTTCAGCCCCGAGTTGTCAGACTTGACGATCTATGTGATCGATGTGGCGGCGGGCGAGAAAATCCCTCGCAAAGGTGGGCCTGGCATCACCAAAAGCGATCTTTTTGTCATCAACAAAGTCGATCTGGCGCCCCATGTCGGTGCCGATTTGGATATCATGCGCTCAGACACGGCGCGTATGCGCCCCGACCCCCAGCGTCGGCCCTGGGTGATGACCAATCTCAAGACGAAAGAAGGCTTGGGTACTGTGGTGGACTTCATCGAGCGGCGCGGATTGCTGGCCACTTCTTAAACCACCCCGCCAAAGGCATGGGATGAGCAGCCAAGCACAAACACTCAAAAGCAGCGGTCTGAAAGTGACCTTGCCACGCCTGAAGGTGCTGGAGATGTTTGAAAAGTCGCCTGGCCAGCATTTTTCTGCCGAAGAGGTCTACAACCGCCTGATCGAGCAGGGCAACGACATAGGCATTGCGACGGTGTACCGCATCTTGATGCAATTCGCCGATGCCGGACTGCTGCGCAAATCCAATTTTGACGGCGACAAGGCCTGGTTTGAACTCGATGATGGCCAACACCACGACCATTTGTTGTGTGTAGATTGTGGCAAGGTGGTGGAGTTTCTCAACCCAAGCATTGAAGAGCAGCAACGCGCCGTCGCCCACAAGCATGGCTTTGAGTTGCTGGAACACAATATGGTGTTGTACGGCCTGTGTAGTGCCTGTCGCCAGGACCAGGCCGGCTGAATTTTCGACTTGCCCAGAGCGTGCTGGGCAGGTTCTAAACGGTGCCCTTCAAGCTGGCCCAATCACGGGCAATAAAAGCCGGCTAGGACACCCAGGCCCAAAGTGCAAGCTAACCTGGGTGTCGAATATGGTTGCTGGCCGGTCTTGCTCGTCGTCGTGCACAAAGGGGCCGCAGCCTTTCATGGGGTTTTTCATGTTCGATAGTGTGGCTGCGGGACCGTCCCATTCGTAATCACGCCCCCGTATCGAAATGGCCACCTGGTAGCCGCTAGGGATCACGATGCAAGTGGGCCAGATTTCGACGTCGAGTTCGACCACCTCGCCGGGAACCAGTGGCTGTTTTTCGTCGTGCGTGTGGTAGGGGCGATAGGGCAGTGATTTATGCGGATCGAGTTTGCGATGCGAGGCACGCAGCCAGCCCAGGCTGATCGGGTTGTGTGGATCCAGCGCACCTTGAAACACCACTTCTTGGCCTTGCGGGTCGAACACCCGCAATACAGCAAAGACATCGGCGTCGACCGTGGCCGATGACAAATGGATTTTCAGTGCCGAAGGCCCAGTGATTTCGGTCGGCTCGCTCATGGGGGCGGACATAAAGGTCAAACCATCGCCCATGGTGGGGTACACCAACTTTTTTTTCGGGCCTGTATAGGCCTGGGTGGACAGGGTCATGGTGTCCGGGTGCAAATGAAAATCGGTCCAACGGGTGCGGGCCAGTGGCCATTCTTTTTCATGCCGTTCGACAAATTTTTCACCGGGATGTCGTACTTGCAAGCGCACCCGGGGCTCTTGGTCCCAGCCGTTGTTCTCGCCCTTTAGAAAATGGTCGAAAAATTTGCGCTGCATGTTCACGCCGTAGTCGGTGTAGAAAGGCGCCCAGTGCGAGCCGCCGTGCGCTTCCAGCCATTTCTGCTCGGACGCGGCGCCCACAAAACCCTCCATATTGCCGCGCAAGTGCAACCCTTGTCCGCCCCAGTTGGCCGTCGAGAGCAAAGGCACCTTGACCTTGCTCAGATCGGCCGAACGCTCGCGATAGTAAGGGCTGTCCATTTCACGCTTGAGCAATTCGCTTGCCATGTCCTCGCGGTTGGCGACCAATGCCTCGGGACTCAGGGTTTCGGGGCCACAGGCCCACTCACCGGTGATGGGATGCTTGCGACCACGGTCACCGACACCGTGCTGCACCGTTTTGACCTGCATATCTTGCCAATTTTTGCGAAAAGAGCACAAGATGCCACCATGCCGGTTGCCGTCGCGGTAGTTGTCGTGCCATCCTTCCCAAACACAGATGGCAGCCAGGTGCGGGGGCTGGGTAGCGGCAGCGCGCCACTGGTTGGCGGCGTAGTACGAAATGCCATTGAGCCCCACTTTGCCATTCGACCAGGGTTGCTGCGCAGCCCATTCGATACAGTCGTGATAGTCTTTTTGCTCACGATCATTGTTGTGACACAAATAGCCGGGTGAACGACCGGCGCCGCGCGAATCGACCCGTATGCACACATAGCCGTGTGGTACCCACTTCTCGGGGTCAACCACTTCCCAGTTGGCGTAGCGGTTGCTGGTGCCCGAGACCGCATCGGGGTTCTCGCGGCACATGATGTCCCACGCGGTTTGGTACCCTTCTTGAAAGGCGACCCATTTGCCATACGGGCCGTAGGTCATGAGCACCGGGTAGCGCCCCTCAGTCACGGGGCGAAAGATGTCGGCGCGCAGCACATTGCCGTCGTTCATGGTGAGGGCCACATCCCAATCGATGCGCATGCCATCGCGAATTTCACTTGAATGCATCTGTTTCACAGGGTTTACTCCGGTTGAATTTTGGCGGCTTTGGCAACCCGACCCCAAAGCTCGATCTCGCGGCGAATCCGGGCCTGGAACTCGGACGGCGGCATGCCACCCGGGTCGGCGCCGAGGCCTTGAATTTTTTGCTGGACCTCGGGGTCTTTCAGCACCTGGGCCACGTCACGGTGAATTTTTTGTACCACCTCGGGGGGCGTTCCCTTGGGGGCCAGCAGACCAAACCACGAGATGGCTTCATAGCCCGGTAATTCGGAGGCAATGGTTGGCGCTTGCGGAAACAAGGAACTGGCTTGGGTGGAGCCGACGCCCAAAATGCGCACCCGACCGCCCTTGACCTGACCCTGCACCGAACTGACGGCGGCAATGCCCAGCGGCACATGCCCGCCCGCCAGATCGATCATGAGTGGGCCAGCGCCTTTGTAGCTGATGGCTTGCATATCGCTTTTGGCCAGCATATTGAACAAGTGGCCCGACAACATGGCGCTGGAGTCAGATACGCCAAAACTCAAGGTGCTGGGTTGGGTACGCAAGGTCGACAACACATCTTTGATCGACTTGTAAGGTGAATCAACCGGGGTCACCAATGCAAACGGTGACACCGACACGATGGTGATGGGCACCAAGTCGTTGAGGGTGTCGTAGGGTAATTTGGTGTACATGCTGGGGTTGACCACCATGGCGGTGGAAGTCAGCAGCAGGGTATGACCATCGCCGGGGGATTTGGCCACCAGATCGGTGCCGATCAGGGTGTTGGCGCCAGGCTTGGCGTCGATGATGACGGGCTGCCCCCACAAGGTGCTGAGTTTGTCCTGGATGATGCGCGCATTGGCGTCGGTGCTACCACCGGGGGCGAAGGGAATGACCATGCGTACCGGCTTGCTGGGGAAGTTCTGGGCCGCTGCGCCCAATGAAAACGTGACAAGCGCGCACAAAACGGCCATGAAGCGGCAGGTGATGGACATGAAAACTCCTGGGAAAATGAACAGTCAGTTCTTTGTGTTGGCACTCGCAAAGCGAAAGCCCAAATCCTCGAACACCGCTCGGGCCTCGGCTGAGACGGCGTCGATTTGCTGCGCCGCTTGAGCGCTGAAGGCGATGTCGTTCATGTCGTGAACGCCGCCCGTGATGATGACTTGCAACAATCCTTCGGTGTCACCGATGTTGCGAAACGATCGGTACACCCCCGGCGGGATCGAGATGGTGTCAAAGCGTTCGAGCTCCAGTCGATCTTGACCCTCGTCGTTCCAGCGAACTTCAAAGCGGCCTTCCAACACGGTAAAGGTTTCGAAGGTGTCTTTGTGGTTGTGCAAGCCTGGCCCCTGGCCAGCAGGGCAGCGTGCCAAGGTCATGGTCATGCCGGCTGCACCGATGATGGGGGCGGCCGAGTTGATCGGGGTTTTGGCGGTACCCTCCAAACCAATGACCGAGAGTAATTCGCGCGCGTAGACCACGTCGCGGGCTGCTTGCGGGGTGCGGTTGCTGGCCTGAATGGGTAGGGGGTGCAGTTGTTTGAAGCGGGAAACGCGCCGGGCCATTTCCTCGGCACTGATGTGTTTGGATGGAATCATGGGGTCAATCTTTGCGGGCCATTCCCAGACGCTCGATCAGGGCTTTTTCAGCCATAAAGCTTTCACGGGCAAAGCGGGTGTAGTCTTCGGTGTTTTTGTAGATGATGGTTTGATCGTATTTGTCAAAGGTGGCCATGACCGCCGGGTCGTCGAGGGTTTTGCGAAATGCGTCGTGAATGGTGCGCACCACAGCCGGGTCCATGTTTTTGGGGCCGCACACACCAAACGGCGAATCGGAGACGGTTTCATAGCCCAACTCGGTGAGCGTGGGAATCTGCGACCAACGCTTGGTGCGTTTACTGCCATAGGTGGCCAACAAGCGCAGTCGACCAGCGTCGACATGGGGTCCCCAACCCGTGGCGTCGCTGGCCGCCATGACGTGCCCCCCCAGCAAGGCCTGCATGTTCTCTGCATTGCCTTTGAAGGGGATGTGATTGAGTGAAATACCGGCTCTTTGTGCAAACTCTTCCACGGCCAGATGTGGACTGGTGCCGGTGCCAGTCGAGCCATAGCTGAGCTTGCCGGGATTGGCCTTGGCGTAATCGACGAAGTCCTTGATGCTTTTCAGGGGCGAGTCGATGGGCACCACCAGACCAAAGGTGTAACCGGTCAGGCAGGCGATCCAGGTGAAGTCACGCAAGGTGTCAAATGCGACTTTCTGCATGTGCGGAATGCGAAATGCCCCTTGCGGAATTTGACACAAGGTGTACCCATCGGGCCGCGCATTGAGCATTTCGACGGCCCCCAACATGCCGCCTGCGCCGGGTCTATTTTCGACCACCACCTGTTGACCCAAATGCTTGCTGGCGCTGTCGGCCAAACTGCGCATGACCACGTCGGTCGAACCACCGGCTGGCCAGGGGCAAATGTATTTGATGGGCCGGGCAGGATAGGCCTGGGCCCAGGAAAAACCGGCCAAAGTACTGGCCGTGGCGGCAGTCAAGAGGGTGCGGCGTTTCATCGGTTGCCTCGCAGGTTGTGGGTGAGGCCTAAGTTACACGCAGGACAAGTGCTTGTCATCAAGGTTAACGCCAACCAGCATGGGGTCATGCCGCCCAGGCGACAAAGCACTAATATGGGGGCCTGATACCGGTATTTGCATGGACCCCAGAACCCACCAACTCTTGCATGGGCCGATCGCCCCGACTTTGATCCGTCTGGCCATTCCCAGCACGCTGATCATCGTGGCGCAATTGATCGCTGGACTGGCCGAGACCTGGTGGGTCAGTCGGCTCGGGACCGAAGCGCTGGCGGCCATGGCCTTGGTGTTTCCGGTCTTGATGTTGTGCCAGATGATGTCATCTGGGGCGATGGGCGGGGGTATCAGTTCGGCTGTGGCGCGGGCCTTGGGCGCAGGCGATGTGCAACAGGCGCGGGTTCTTTTTTTCCATGCCATGGCCATTGCCGTGGTCATGGGTGCAATATTCACCCTCGCGGTCGTGGGCGGCGGCAGCTGGCTGTACGCCATGTTGGGGGCCGGAGAGGAAGCCATTGTGATTTTGGCCAACCGATATTCGAATTGGCTGTTCGCTGGGGCGATTCTGATTTGGGTCTTTAACGCCTTGGCCTCGGTCATTCGGGGTTGCGGCAATATGTGGGTGCCTGCGCGGATCATTTTGTGGGGCACGGCCTTGCTGTTGCTGCTCTCGCCGCCACTGATCGTCGGTTGGGGGCCCTGGCCTGGCGTGGGCATGTTGGGCGGGGCTTGGGCCTTGTTGCTGTATTACGCCTTGGGCAGTCTGGCCTTGTTGCTGCATTTGTTATCGCCTGCCAGTTTGTTGCGCCCGCGCTGGGCCGATGCGGTGTTTCAGCGGGCTATGTTTTTGCGCATCCTGGGCGTCGGCTTGGCCGCCATGTTGTCGGCTGCATGCACCAATCTGGCGATTGCGACCGCGACCTCGCTGATGGGTCGTTTGGGCCCCGAAGTGGTGGCGGGTTATGGCACTGCCGCTCGACTCGAATACATCATGGTCGCTTTGGTCTTTGGTCTGGGTAGCCCTTTGGTCGCCATGGTGGGCACTTGCATCGGGGCTGGCGAGCGATCACGCGCCTTGCGGGTCACCTGGATCGGGGCAGCCATGGCCGTGGCTTTGACCGAAAGCGTGGGGCTGTTGGCCACCGCTTTTCCGCAGGTCTGGATGCGGGCCTTCAATCAGGATGCGGCCGTGATCGAGGCGGGCAGCCTTTACCTGCATTGGGTCGGCCCATGGTATGGTTTTTTTGGTTTGGGTCTGGTGCTTTATTTCGCCTCGCAGGGGGCGGCACGGATGTTTTGGCCAGTATTGGCCAATGGCTTGCGACTGATCATTGCCGCTGGTGGTGGCTTGCTGGCTTGGACCTGGGGCGGCGGTCCCGAAGCGGTGTTTTTGACTCAAGCCCTGGGCCTGGGGGCCTATGGGGTGTTGATGGCTTGGGCCGTCTGGCGCGGGGTCTGGTTCCGTTGAATCGGGCGATCAGTCGGTTTCACCCGCCTGATAGAGCAGACCTTGACCCAAACGATCGAGGCAGATCTCGGCGGTCCAGGGCAGCATCAGCGCGCCACAGCGGCTGTCTCTGAACATGCGCTCCAGGGGGAAGGTTTTCAGCATGGCCTGACCCCCACACACCTTGACAGCCTCGGCGCAAATCTCGGCGCTGGTCTCCATCACGGTGTATTGACAGGCCAGGGCGCGCATGCGCTCGCTGCGGCTGGGATCGCAACGGTATTCGGAGGTGGTGCGATGAAACAGGGCCCAGGCCTGTTGCAACTTCACATACATCTGGGCGATGGCGATTTGCTTGGTCGGGTACATGCGGCGTTTCACACCCACCCCGGGCAAGTCGGCCCGCAGGTAAGCGATGGCAAAGTCAAATGCCGCCTGCGCAATCCCCATATAAGTGGGCGTCAAGGTCATGAACATATGCGGGTAACGGCTGGCCGCTTGGGCATAAATGCCGGGCGGCATCATGGGGGCCAAGTCGTTGACTTTGACATCTTTCAAAATCAGGGTGCGTGACACGGTGCCACGCATGCCCAAGGGGTCCCAGTCCCCTTCAATGCTCAGACCCGCCGAGTCGGCGGGCACGGCCACAAACAGCGTGTGTCGCATGCTGGCATTGGGTAAATCTTCGGTGCACAAGACCCCGTAGTGGTTGGCTGAGCCTGATAGCGAGGCGAAGATTTTTCGCCCATTGAGCACCCAGCCCCCTTCGACTTGGCGGGCCAAGGTGCCAAAGGGGGCTTTGCCGGCCGCAGCTGAGCTGCCCTCGGAAAAGGGCTGGGCATAAATATGCCCGTTGAGCATTTGCTGGTAGTGGTGTTGTCGGTTGCGCTCGTGATGGAGGCGTTGCTCGGCGCTCAGATCGAGCTGATCGACCATATCGGCGGTCCACAAGGCATTGGCGTTGTGCATATTGAAGGTGTTGGCGGTGGAGCCACAGTAATACCCAATGCGCGAGGCCACCAACATATAGGTGCGGTAGTCGGCGCCCATGCCGCCAAAGCGTTGGGGTACGCACAAACCCAGAAAGCCCATGCGTCGCAAATCATCCCAATTGTCGACAGGAAAACTGGCTTCGCGATCGTGTTTGAAGGCGCGTTGGGCCCAAGTCGGACCGACCTCATCGACTTTGGCGATCAAATGTTTTTGTGTTTCGGTCAGTGGCAAGCCCGCGGCCAGGGTATTGTCGTCCGCCGATTGGGCATAGGTTCTGAGGTATTCGGTATCCATGCGCTTATGGTAACTGCCAACCCATCTCCAGCCAATGACCAAAATCAGATTTGAACGTCCAAGCCAGGTTCAACACCGCAATGTCAGGACTAAACACTTGTTCGGTGAGGTGGTCTAGCCAAGCGTCTTGCGCCCCCCAGGACTGCAACCAACTCTGGGCCGCAGCGTCGTTCAAATCAACCCCGGCTTTCGAGCGCCAAGGGGCCGGTACAGGCCTGTTTGGGCGCAACGGGCCAGAGTACCGATCGTGCACACTGCCCCAGGCGACGCGGGCCAGCCTTGACTTCAGCTGTTGGACTTGCTGTCTGGCCGAATCAGGCGGCAGCATGAAACGCAATTGCCCCAGCACGTTGTCAAACCAGTACAGACTATGCCGATCTTTTTGCAACCA
>CAYMJT010000095.1:935-9385 GCA_964390775.1 uncultured Bordetella sp. | reverse complement strand
GTTGGCGGCCGCCAACAAACGCATCGGCAATATTCTGAAAAAAGCCGGCGATGCTGAGACGAGCGTGGCGGCTCAGGTCAACCAGAGCCTGTTGCAAGAGGCAGCCGAAAAGGCGCTGTATGCGCGCATGCAAACGGTGCTGCCTCAGGCCGACACCTTGTTCGAGCAAGGCAACTACACCGCATCGCTCAAAGCTTTGTCGGTGTTGCGTGACGAGGTGGACGCTTTTTTTGACGGCGTGATGGTCAACGCCGAGCAGTTGGACCTGCGCCTGAACCGGCAAGGCCTGCTCAAGCGCTTGCATCAAGCCATGAACCGTGTGGCCGACCTGGCGCAACTGGCGGGGGCATGAGCCACATGGCCAACAAGCTGGTCATTCTGGACCGTGACGGCACCCTCAACGTCGATCGCGATGACTATGTCAAATCGGCCGACGAGTTCGAGCCTTTGCCTGGCGCTCTCGAAGCCATTGCCCAACTCAATCACGCCGGCTTTTTTGTCGCCGTGGCCACCAACCAATCGGGATTGGGGCGTGGCTTGTTTGACATGGCCGCACTCAACGCCATGCACAGCAAAATGAACAAGCTGCTGGCCGCTGTCGGGGGTCGCATTGATGCGGTGTTCTTTTGCCCGCACAGCCCCGAAGAGTCGTGCGCCTGTCGCAAACCGTTGCCAGGCTTGTACGAGCAAATCGGCGAGCGTTTGGGCTTGCCCTTGCACGATGTGCCGGTGGTGGGCGACAGCCTGCGTGATTTGCAAGCCGCAGTCGTGGTCGGGGCACAGCCGCACCTGGTCTTGACGGGCAAGGGGGCGTCCTTGCGTGGCCAGCCTCTGCCAGCCAATTACCCGGCGCAGACGGTGGTGCATCAAGACTTGGCGGCTTTTGTGGCCCACATCTTGCACCTGGCACCAGACGGTGGTCCCGAAGGGGTTCTGAGCAAGGTGGGTCCGTGATCGCCGCCATCCGGTCGGTCTTGCATCTGGCCTGGATGGGTTTGACCGTCTGGCCTTATTCCTTTGTGATTCTGGGCTTGGCCGCTGCCGGCGTGCGTGGCGAGCGCCTGTACTGGTGGGCGGTGGGTTGGCTGCGCTGGGCCATTGTGGGCGCGCGCCTCATCATGGGTGTGCGTTACCGCATTCAAGGCCAAGAGAATTTGCCCACGGGTGTCACCAGCCCGGCGATTTTGTTGGTCAAGCACCAGTCGACCTACGAGACTTTTCTGATGCCGGTCATCATGCCGCACCCGCTGGCCTATGTGTTTAAAAAAGAGCTGCTGCGGGTCCCGTTTTTCGGCTGGGCCATGGGGCGCCTCGACATGATCCACATCGACCGCAGCCAACGTGCCCAGGCCTTTAACAAGGTGGTGGCGCAGGGGCGCGAATTGCTCGAGCGCGGCGTCTGGGTGATTATGTTTCCCGAGGGCACGCGCATCGACCGGGGCGAGCGCGGCGTGTACAAGTCGGGCGGGACCCGTTTGGCGGTGGAAACCGGCGCACCCGTCATACCGATCGCTGTCACTTCGGCCCGCTGTTGGCCGCGCAAAGCCTTGATCAAGCACGCCGGCGTGGTCGACGTGTCCATCGGGGTGCCCATCGACAGCCGTGGCCAAGACCCCGAGGTCTTGATGCGCCAGGTCGAAGACTGGATCGAGGCCGAGATGCGTCGGCTCGACCCCGAGGCCTACACGCAGGAGTGAGCCATGGGTCTGGTCCAACTGGTGCTGGATTTTTTTGCCCCTGAGCCAGCCACGGCCCAGGACCCGCCCCCAGCTGCGGATGCGGGCAAACGCCGATCCATTGTGTTGGCCTCGCAAGCGTTTGACTATGTGCTGATACGCTCACGGCGCCGCACCATCGGTATGTTGGTTGGCCCCGATGGCCTAGAGGTACGGGCGCCACGCTGGGTCAGCGTGCGCGAGATTGAAGCCGCATTG
Source organism: uncultured Bordetella sp. (assembly GCA_964390775.1). Taxonomy (GTDB): domain Bacteria; phylum Pseudomonadota; class Gammaproteobacteria; order Burkholderiales; family Burkholderiaceae_C; genus Limnohabitans. Next base: position 7,451 of record CAYMJT010000095.1, on the reverse strand, counting down.
CATGAAAAAGCCGACTGGATCGTGCGCAAATGGGTCGAGGCACAAGACTTGCAGCGTCGTCGCCTGGCGCAAGCCATCGAGTGGCGCGACGGAGAAGAATTCCCCTATCTGGGTTTGCCCGTCAAGATACGCTTGGGGGTGGCACCGATAGATCCCACTCGAGCGCATGCGCGCTACCCCGTGTTGCTGACTTCGGATACGGGCCAGTCTGATTTGTATTTGGGCCTGCCGCCGCTAGCGCAGGCGGCGCAGGTGCGCGATGCCGTGCAAACCTGGATGATGCGGCAGGCCAAGCCTCATTTCAGCGCTCGCCTCGATCATTTCGCAGCACTGGCGGGTGTGCGTTGGACGGGCTTGGGCTTGTCGGGGGCGCGGACCCGCTGGGGCAGTGCCAGCGCCGATGGGCGTATTCGTCTCAATTGGCGCTTGATGCACCTCAAGCCAGCGCTGATCGATTACGTGGTGGTGCACGAACTGAGTCACCTCAAGGTCATGGACCACAGCCCTTCATTTTGGGACGAGGTGGGCCGCGTCCTGCCAGATTACGGCAGCCGCCGCGATGAATTGCGCGATCACGCCCTGAACACCGATTTGTGAAGCGACCTCAAACGGCCACAAACCGCCATTCACTGCGCTCGCCCTGAATGCGGCGCAATTGGCCCTGATGCCACAGATGGTTCAAATGGGCAATGGCCTCGCCCATGGCAAATGCGGTTTGCATGGGGTCGAGTTCGCGCCGAAACAGCACCGGCAATACATCGTGGGCGCTTTGGGCCGAGCGACAAAAGGCCCACAATTCTCCCAGCCGTTCGTCGTGGTGCTGGGTCAACTGTGCGATGCGGGTGTGCAGGCCCACAAACGGCTCGCCGTGTGAGGGCAACACACAAGTGGTGTGGGGCAATTCAAGAAAGCGGCGGATCGAGTCCAGAAACAAAGCCAGCGGATCGCCCTCGGGCTCGGTTTCGAACACCGCCACATTGGTGCTGATGCGTGGCAGCACCATGTCGCCGCTGATCAGCAATTCGCGTTCGGCGTCGTACAAAGCCATGTGCTCGGGCGTGTGGCCATGGCCGCTGATACAGCGCCATTCGTGGCCGCCCACGCTCAGTGTCATGCCGTCCATCAAGCGTCGGTAGCTGGCGGGCATTTCGGGCACCATGCGGGCATAGTGCTGGCCGCGCCCCCGGATATAAGCCAACTGCTCGTCTTGTCTCATGCCGTGCTGGGCATAAAAGGCCTCGGCCGCTGCGCCGCCAAAGCCTTGGATCGGTCCCGAGCCCAATCGCGCCTGGTTGTAATCGGTCGCGCTCATCCACAGCGGGGCGTTCCAGCGCTGACACAGCCAATGGGCCAAGCCCACATGGTCTGGGTGCATGTGAGTGACCACTACTCGGACAATGGGTAAACCGTCTAGGTGTTGCTCAAAGACCGACTCCCAGGCCGAGCGCGATTCGGGGTGGTCGATGCAGGTGTCAACCACGGTCCAGCCCTCGCGCCCCTGAAACTGATCGCGCAGCAGCCATAGGTTGATGTGATTGAGCGCAAAGGGCAGGGTCATGCGCAGCCAGCGCACGCCGGGCACGACCTCAAGCACCTGGCCCGGTTCGGGGCAGGCGGACAAAACGGGGGTCAATTCGCTGTAGGGGCTGGTCATCGGGTGGTATTTTCCTTCATAATTGACGTTTACGTAAACGTCAATTTGTCATCATGGCGACCACTTACACGATCAGCGATCTGGCGCAAGAGTTTGACCTGACCACGCGCGCGATTCGGTTCTACGAGGACATGGGTTTGTTGCAACCCACGCGCGGTGGCCCGGGCGGACGAAATCGGGTGTACAGCAGCCGTGATCGTACCCGTTTGCGCTTGACCCTGCGCGCCAAGCGCCTGGGCTTGTCTTTGAGCGAGGCGAAAGAAATCATCGACATGTACGACAGCCCGCGCGACACCGTGCCGCAGTTGCAAAAATTTCTGCTGGTCTTGGCCCAACACCGGGTACAGCTGGAAGAGCAGTTGCGTGAAGTTCAGGTCAACCTCGACGAGGTCAAGGTGCAAGAAAAGGAAGCCCGCGCCCTGTTGGCACGGCATGGCAAAAAATGACTCATCCACCCACGAACAGTGACCCCGCCTTGTGGCAACGCGTCAGCGACAGTTTTGCCCGCCAGGGCTTGATGCAATATTGGGGTGCACAAGTGCGCAGTGTGCGCAGTGGGCGTGTCGAAATTGAATTGCCCTACAGCGAGCGGGTGACTCAACAACAAGGCGGCTTTCATGGCGGTGCCATCGGAGCCTTGGCCGATATTTGCGCCGGCTATGCTGCCTTGACCGTGGCCGGGCCTGAGTTTGAGGTCACGACCATTGAGTACAAAATCAATTTTCTGGCTGCCTTTCAAAGCGGTCGCTTGCTCGGCCGGGGAGAGGTGGTGCGTGCTGGCCGACGCGTGATCGTGGCAGCGGCCAAGGTGGTGCATTGCGATGAGCAAGGCCGCGAGTCGGACTGCGCATGGATGCAAGCCACCATCGCCCCCATCCCCAAAAACTATGGAAGTTAAACATGAGCGGATTACCTGGACTGAATTTTCAATTGGGCGAAGACATCGACGCCTTGCGCGATGCGGTACGCGACTTTGCGCAGGCCGAGATCGCGCCGCGTGCGGCCGAGATCGATCGCAGCGACCAGTTCCCCATGGACCTGTGGCGCAAGATGGGTGAGTTGGGCGTGTTGGGCATTACGGTGCCCGAGGCTTATGGCGGTGCCAATATGGGATATTTGGCGCACATGGTGGCGATGGAAGAAATCTCGCGCGCCTCGGCCAGCGTCGGCCTGTCGTATGGTGCCCATTCGAATTTGTGCGTCAATCAGATCAAGCGCAACGGCAGCGAGGCGCAAAAGAAAAAATACCTGCCCAAGCTGATCAGTGGCGAGCATGTGGGGGCTTTGGCCATGTCCGAGCCCGGTGCTGGCAGCGACGTCATCAGCATGAAATTGCGGGCCCAGGACAAGGGCGGCTATTACTTGCTCAACGGCAACAAAATGTGGATCACCAACGGACCGGATGCCGATACCCTGGTGGTCTATGCCAAAACCGAGCCCGAGTTGGGTGCGCGCGGTGTGACGGCTTTTTTGATCGAAAAGGGCATGAAGGGGTTCTCCATTGCCCAAAAGCTGGACAAACTCGGCATGCGCGGTAGCCACACGGGCGAACTGGTGTTTGAAAACGTCGAAGTCCCCGAAGACCATATTTTGGGCGGTCTGAACATGGGAGCCAAGGTGCTGATGAGCGGCCTGGACTACGAGCGGGCGGTTCTGGCGGCTGGGCCGATCGGCATCATGCAAGCGGTCATGGACCAGGTTGTGCCCTATATCCACGATCGCAAACAATTTGGCCAAAGCATCGGCGAGTTCCAGCTGATTCAGGGCAAAGTGGCCGATATGTACACCGTGCTGCAGGCGGGTCGGGCGTTTTGCTACACCATCGGCAAAAACCTCGATCTGCTGGGCGCCGAGCATGTTCGTCAAGTGCGCAAAGACTGCGCCAGTGTGATTTTGTGGTGCGCCGAGAAAGCCACCTGGATGGCGGGCGAGGGGGTGCAGATTTTTGGCGGCAACGGCTACATCAACGAATACCCGCTGGGGCGCTTGTGGCGTGACGCCAAACTGTACGAGATCGGTGCCGGCACCAGCGAGATTCGCCGCATGCTGATCGGGCGCGAGTTGTTTGCCGAGACCGCCTGAGCCGTTAAGATTAAGCCATGGACGCCTCGCTGCAACACCTGTTCCAAAATAACCGCCAGTGGGCGGCGCGCATGGAGCGTGAAACCCCCGGTTTTTTCACCGGTTTGGCGCAGCAGCAATCGCCCAAATACCTCTGGATAGGCTGCTCCGACAGCCGTGTTCCAGCCAATCAGATCACGGGCCTTGATCCGGGCGAAGTCTTCGTGCACCGCAATGTCGCCAATGTGGTGGTGCACTCTGACCTGAACGCCTTGTCTGTCATTCAGTACGCGGTCGACGCCTTGCACGTTGAGCACATCATCGTGGTAGGCCACTATGGTTGCGGCGGTGTGTTGGCGGCGGCGCGTGGCATGCGCATCGGGCTGGCCGACAACTGGTTGCGCCATGTGCAAGATGTGCGCTTGCGCCATCGGCAACGCCTGAATCACCTGCCGCAAGATCTGATGGAAGACACGCTTTGCGAGATGAATGTGATCGAGCAAGTGGGCAATGTCGCCATGTCCAACGTCATGCAAGACGCCTGGGGACGTGGCCAGCAAGTGGCTGTGCACGGCTGGATTTATGGCGTCTCGGACGGACTGGTCAAAGATCTGGGGGTCACCATGCGTCGCTCGGACGAGGTGGTCAACGTGTTTCGCTCGGCGATCAAGCGCTATCCGCGCATGCGCTAGGGGGCGCGAGATGTCTGCGACCCGGCTTGATTCTTCCATTGCCCCAGACATTGCTCAGGCGATGCTCGACGGTTTTCATCGCCACTATCAGTTGTTTCAAAGCGAGTCGGCGCGTGCCAAACAGCGATTTGAGGCTCGCGACTGGCATGGCCAACAACGCGCTCAGCGCGAGCGCATCGAGTTTTATGACCAAAGGGTATTGGAATGTCACGCCCGTTTGGAGCAAGAGTTTGGCGCCAGCGCTCAGCCGATGACCGTTTGGCATCAGGTCAAGTTGCACTACATCGGTTTGCTGGTGGATCACTTTCAGCCCGAACTGGCCGAATCGTTTTTTAACTCGGTCATCACCAAAATCCTGGATCGCAGTTATTTTCAAAACGACTTTATCTTTGTGCGCCCGGCGGTCAGCACCGAATACATAGAAAACAGCGAGCCCACGGCGCGCCCCAGCTTCAAAGCCTGGTATCCAGGGGACACCCCTTTGCACCAAAGCCTGCGCGAGATGCTGCTGTACTTCGACTTGAAGTGCGAGTTTGCCGATCTGGAGCAAGACGTACTCAGTATCGAGCAAGAATTACTCAGCAGCTTGGGCGATTTTCCGCGCCGAGCCAATTTCCAGATCCAGGCCTTGACCAGTTTGTTTTATCGCAACAAGGGCGCTTATGCGGTGGGCAAATTGATCAATGGGTTTCGCGAGGTGCCGTTTGCGTTGCCGATCCTGCACAACGAGCAGGGGCAGTTGTACATCGACGCAGCGCTGATGGGTGAGGAAGACATGCTGATGCTGTTTAGCTTCGCCCGCGCTTACTTCATGGTTGATATGGAAATACCGTCGGCCTATGTTCAGTTCTTGCGCAGCATGATGCCGCACAAACCGCGTGCCGAAATTTATAACGCGCTGGGATTGGCCAAGCAGGGCAAGACCCTGTTTTACCGCGATTTTCTATACCACTTGCGGCACAGTACCGACCAGTTTTGCATCGCCCCGGGCATCAAGGGCATGGTGATGCTGGTATTTCACTTGCCCTCGTTCCCCTATGTGTTCAAGGTCATCAAAGACCACTATCCGCCACAAAAGGACACCAGTCGGGAACAGATCAAGGGCAAATACCTGTTGGTTAAACAGCACGATCGGGTGGGCCGCATGGCCGACACCATGGAGTACAGCAAAGTGGCGTTTCCGCTCGAGCGCTTTGACGCCGAGTTGATGGCCGAGATCGAAAAATTTGCACCCAGCCAAATGCAGTTGGCGCAATTGCCCGATGGGGGCACCGAAGTCATCTTGCAACATTGCTATATCGAGCGGCGCATGATTCCGCTGAATATTTATTTGCAAGAAGCCATCGACATGGCCAGTGAACGCGGGCAAAGCCGCTTGGAGCGGGCGGTGATTGAGTACGGTAATGCCATCAAGGACTTGGTGGCGGCCAATATTTTTCCGGGCGATATGCTGTGGAAAAACTTTGGCCTCACCCGCAACGGCAAAGTCGTGTTCTATGACTACGATGAGATTGAGTACGTGACCGATTGCAATTTCCGTCGGGTGCCGCCCCCACGCAACGAAGAAGATGAAATGTCGGGTGAAATTTGGTATAGCGTCGCCAAAAACGATGTATTCCCCGAAACTTTTGGCCCATTTTTACTGGGCCACCCTAAAGTGCGCGACATCTTCATGAAACACCACGCTGAACTGCTGGACCCGGCGTTTTGGCGTGGCCACAAAGAGCGCATCGAAGCTGGCCATATGCTCGATGTCTTTCCCTACGAAACCTCGCGGCGTTTTCAAAACATGCGCGCCGCAGCCTCAAGCACCTGAAAGGAAAATCCATGTCCGATCCGATCGTCATTGTCAGCGCCGCCCGCACCCCCATGGGGGGTTTTCAGGGCGATTTCTCCAGCCTTGCCGCCCATGATTTGGGCGGGGCTGCCATTCGTGCCGCCATCGAGCGGGCTGGGATTGCCGTGGATCGGGTGGACGAAGTCCTGATGGGCAACTGCCTGATGGCTGGCCAGGGCCAAGCCCCGGCACGGCAAGCCGCGTTCAAGGCCGGTTTGCCCAAAGGCGCAGGTGCGGTCACCCTGTCCAAAATGTGCGGCTCGGGCATGCGC
>CAYMJT010000095.1:0-925 GCA_964390775.1 uncultured Bordetella sp. | reverse complement strand
GCCATGTTCGCCCACGATATGTTGCGCGCCGGCAGCGCCGACGTCGTGGTCGCCGGTGGCATGGAGAGCATGACCAACGCCCCTTATTTGCTTTTGAAAGGGCGTTCGGGCTACCGCATGGGGCACGAGAAAGTCTATGACCACATGATGCTCGACGGCCTCGAAGACGCCTATCAACCGGGGCGCAGCATGGGCACTTTTGGGGAAGACTGCGCCGCCAAATACCATTTCAGCCGTGAGCAGCAAGACGCATTTGCCACCGCCAGCGTGGAGCGTGCCAAAGCCGCTGGCAGCAACGGTGCCTTTGCCACCGAGATCACCCCGGTGACCGTCAAAGACCGCAGCGGCGAGCGCATCGTGACGCTGGACGAAGGTCCGGGTAAGGTCAAGTTGGACAAGATCGCCAGCCTGCGACCGGCCTTCAAGAAAGACGGCACCATCACCGCCGCATCGAGCTCGTCCATCAACGACGGCGCGGCCGCCCTGGTCATGATGCGAGAGAGCACCGCCAAGGCCATGGCCTGCAAGCCGTTGGCGCGGGTGTTGGGACACAGCGTGTTTGCCCAAGAGCCCGAGTGGTTCACCACCGCCCCAGTTGGGGCCAGCCAAAAGTTGCTGCAGCAAATCGGTTGGAGTGCCAAAGACGTTGATCTGTGGGAAGTCAACGAAGCCTTTGCGGTCGTGCCGATGGCCTTGATGACCGAGCTCAAGGTGTCGCACGAGATCGTCAACGTCAACGGCGGTGCTTGCGCCTTGGGGCATCCGATTGGTGCCAGCGGCGCACGCATCCTGGTCACCCTGTTGCACGCTCTGCGCGCCAGGGGCCTGAAAAAAGGCATGGCCACCTTGTGCATTGGCGGTGGTGAAGCGACCGCCATGGCGGTGGAGCTGATCTGATGGCTGCCCAACGCGTGCTCATTTTGGG
>CAYMJT010000094.1:0-9460 GCA_964390775.1 uncultured Bordetella sp. | reverse complement strand
ATGATCCTGCGTTTCGCCGACGAGCGCGAAATGGAAACCAGCTATGCGGCCTGGTGCCTGGGCACCCCTACCCCGTACAGCATCGTCTCGGTGACCAAATCCAGGGTGGCCAAATTGCCCATGCCGCAATGGGTGGCCTTCATTCAGCGCCGACCCCAGGTGCGCGAGGCCTTTGAGCGTTATGTCATGAACCTCATGAGCGAAATCATGGCCCACACCATCACCTTGCACCTGCTCGATGCCCCGGGGCGGGTGCACCGTTTTAAACGCAAGCACCCAGAGATGTTCAACCGAATTCCGCAAAAGGAATTGGCCGCCTATCTGAACTTAAGCGCCGAAACCCTGAGCCGATTGAAACAGCGTGGCAAAATATAACCTTGCCTTGCGTTATGGGGGCGATGCCTTGGGTTTGCTTGCCCGGCGTGGTACAGCCTGCAGCCCGCTCGGGGTCTGATGGACTACGCCAGGAAATCAACACATGCGACATCAATTTCGCTCTCTGAATCGGCTGGGCCTATGCACAGCTTTGTGCTTATTGACGGCCTGTGGCCCACAAAACGACGGCAAACCTGCTGCTGGCGCAGGCGCCCCCCCTGGCGGGGGCGCTCCACCGCCCCCCGAAGTCAATGTGTGGGTGGTCCGCGAAGAGCCTTTGGAATTGACCACCGAGTTGTCGGGCCGCGTGCAAGCGGTCCGCAGCGCCCTGGTCCGGGCCCGGGTTGAAGGGGTGGTGCAAAAAATCCGCTTCACCGAAGGCAGCGACGTGCGCGCCGGCGACCCTTTGTTCGAAATCGACCCCAGAACGTACCGAGCGGCCCTGGAGGGTGCACAAGCTGAAGCCACCGCTGCCCAGCTGAACTGGCAGCGCAATCAGGCCTTGGTCGATGCCAAAGCCATCAGTCAACAAGAGTTCGACGCATCTGTGGCCCGTCACAAGCAGGCACAGGCCACCCTGTCCAAAGCCCAACTCGACTTGGAAAACGCTTTGGTTCAGGCCCCTATCTCGGGGCGTGTCGGACGCACCCTGGTGACCGAAGGTGCTTTGGTGGGACGCGGCGACAGCACCCCCTTGGCGAGCATCGACCAACTTGACCCGATCTGGGTCAATTTCTCCCAAACCGAGTCCGAGTGGCAAGCCTTGCGCCGCGCCATGGACAAAGGCCAACTCAAGGCCAATGCCCAATGGCGTGTTCAGTTATTGCAAGCCGATGGCCGGCCTTACCCCTTGCCAGGACAACTCAAATTGGCCGAGCGCACCGTAGACCCCAACACAGGCACTGTATTTTTGCGCGCCGAGTTCCCCAACCCCCGGGGCGAATTCATGCCGGGCAGTTTTGCTCGGGTCAGACTGTCGCAGGCGAGTATGCCTTCGGCTTTGTCGGTTCCGCAAAAGGCCGTTCTGATGAACGCTCAGGGCCCCTATGTGATGGTGGTGGGCGAAGGCGACAAAGTGGCCCCCTTGCCGATCGAGACCGGCCCCATGAGCCAAGACCGCTGGGTCGTCACCCGAGGCCTGAAAACGGGCATGCGGGTGGTGGTTGATGGTTTGCAAAAGGCACGCCCCGGTAGTCAGGTTCGCCCCGTTGAAGTCAAACAGGCCCCATAAGCATGTTGGCCAAATTTTTCATCGACCGCCCCATTTTTGCCTGGGTGATTGCGATTTTCATCGTCCTTGCCGGCACCTTGGCCCTGCGAAAAATGCCTGTGGCCCAATACCCGCAGGTGGCCCAACCCTCGATCGCGTTCAATATCACCTACCCTGGTGCTTCGGCCGAGGTGATCGAACAAACCGTGACCTCGCTCATCGAGCAGGAAATGAACGGCATCGAGCGCCTGATTTATATGGAGGCCTCCTCTGAGTTGGGCACTGGCACCCTGACTCTGACTTTTGAGGCGGGTACCAACATCGACATCGCTTCGGTCGAAGCCCAAAACCGATTCAAACGCATCGAGGCCCGCCTGCCCGACGACGTTCGGCGCTTGGGTGTCCCCGTCACCAAACCGCAACGCAACTACCTGATGTTTGTGGTCTTGACCTCCAAAGACGACAGCATGAACTCGGTCGCCCTCGGTAGCTTTGCCGCCACCACCGTGCTCGACCAATTGCGTCGGGTGCCTGGCGTCGGTGAAGCCAATCTTTTTGGCACCGAGTACTCGATGCGCATCTGGCTGGACCCCTACAAATTGCAATCGTATGCCTTAGCGCCCAGCGACGTGACTGCCGCAGTGCGGGCCCAAAACATTCAGTTGGCCACGGGGGAAATGGGACAAAACCCAGCCCTGCCAGGTCAACAGCTGAATGCAGTCGTGGTACTGCGCTCGCGCCTGACCCGCACCGAAGAATTCGAACGCATCTTGATCAAAACCCAACCCGATGGGTCGGCGGTCTACCTCAAAGACGTGGCTCGGGTCGAATTGGGGGCGCAAGACTACAACATCACTGCGCGCATCGACACCAAACCCTCAGCCGCCATCGGCGTTCGGGTATCACCGACAGGCAACGCCCTCGATGTGGCCAACGCCGTGCGCGAGCGCATGAAAGCCCTTGAGACCTATTTCCCCCAAGGCGTGGCTTGGGATGTGCCCTACGACACTTCCCCCTTTATTGAGATCTCCATTCGAGAAGTGCTCTACACCCTGTTTGAGGCCATGGGACTGGTCTTTCTGGTCATGTGGCTCTTTTTAGGGAATTTGCGCGCCACCCTGATCCCGGCGGTGGTGGTACCAGTGGCCTTGTTGGGTGCCTTCAGTGGCTTGTATCTGCTGGGCTACTCGGTCAATGTACTGACCCTATTTGCCATGGTCTTGGCCATCGGCATCGTGGTCGATGACGCCATTGTGGTGGTCGAAAACGTCGAACGCATCATGAGCGAGGAAGGCCTGTCTCCGCGTGAGGCCACACGCAAGGCCATGGGACAAATCATCTCCGCCATCATCGGCATCACGCTGGTCTTGTGTGCGGTGTTTGTACCCATGACCTTTTTTGGCGGCTCTGTGGGCGCCATCTACCGTCAGTTCTCGGTCACGCTGGTACTCACCATGCTGTTGTCGGCCTTGATGGCCCTCACACTCACCCCTGCCATGTGCGCCAGCGTCTTGCAACCCATCGCCCGTGGCCATGCTGCGGCCGAGAGCGGTTTCTTGGGTTGGTTCAACCGTTTCTTTCAACGCAGCAGCGAGAAATACGTCGGCGGTGTCGGGCGCATCATCCGCCGTCCCTGGCGCTGGATGGTGATCTACGCCCTGATCTGCGCCACCACCGCGTGGTTGTTTCCGCGTCTGCCAGGCAGCTTTTTGCCCGACGAAGATCAAGGCTACTTCATCAGCATCGTGCAACTACCCCCTGGAGCTTCGACCGAGCGCACACGCGAAGTCTTGTCGCAAGCCGAAAATTATTTCCTGCAACAACCCGAGGTGGAACACGTGATCGGGGTGCTGGGCTTTTCATTTTTTGGTCGCGGTCAAAATGCCGCCCTCGCCTTTGTCAAGCTCAAAGACTGGGACGAGCGCACAGCGCCAGGTAACTCGGTACAGGCCGTGATTCAACGCGCCAATATGTTTCTGTTTTCGCTGAAATCGGCCTTTGCCCTGGCGGTCAATGTGCCGCCTATTCCTGAATTGGGTGCGGTCGGCGGCTTCGACTTCCGACTGCAAGACCGTGCCGCCGTCGGACGCGACGGTTTATTCGAAGCACGCAATATGCTGCTGGGCATGGCCTCCAAGCACCCCGATCTGGCCGGTGTTCGGCCCGAGGGCCAAGAACCCGCCCCGCAGTTGATGCTGGATGTGGATCGGGCCAAGGCGCGCGCCCTGTCGATCGACCTGGCCAGCCTGAATGAAACCCTGCAAGCAACTCTGGGCGTGGCCTACGTCAACGATTTCGTTCGCGCGGGTCGCATCTTGCGGGTTCAAATGCAAGCCGATCCCGAGTTGCGGCGCAACCCCGAATCCATCTTGAAACTCCCGGTGCGCAACACCCGGGGGGAGTCGGTGGTGTTGGGCGAATTCACCACCGCCCGCTGGAGCGTCTCTTTACCCAAACTCGACCGCTATAACGGCTTGCCATCGGTCAAGATCTCGGGCACCCCAGCCCCAGGCAAAAGTTCGGGCGACGCCATGGCAGCGATGGAAGAACTGGCTTCCAAGTTACCCCCAGGTTTGGGTTTTGAATGGTCGGGCACCTCGTTGGAAGAACGTTTGTCGGGCAATCAGGCCCCAGCCTTGTTCGCCATCTCGATCCTGGTGGTGTTTCTGGCCCTGGCCGCACTCTATGAGAGTTGGGCCATCCCCTTTGCGGTGTTGTTGGTCGTGCCCCTGGGCGTCTTGGGGGCGGTATTGGCCGTGATGGCGCGCGGTTTGCCCGACGATGTGTTTTTTAAGGTCGGCCTGATCGCCATCATCGGTTTGTCTTCAAAAAACGCCATCTTGATCATTGAATTTGCCCGCACCTTGCATGAAGCCGGACGTAACCTCATCGATGCCACTCTGGAAGCCTGTCGCCTTCGGTTTCGCCCTATTTTGATGACCTCCATCGCCTTCATCCTGGGTGTCTTGCCGCTGGCCCTGTCCAGCGGCGCTGGGGCCAAAGGGCGACAGGCCCTGGGCACGGGCGTCATTGGCGGGATGTTGGGCGCCACGGTGTTGGCGGTCTTTTTGGTCCCCGTGTTTTTTGTGGTGGTGCGCAAGATGTTCCCATCACGCCAGGCAAGCGCCACGTCATTCACCACCGAATCCGCTGCCGAAGCACCGCCCACCGACGACACGGTGGACCTTGCAGCCCCCAGCCCTGCGCCAGGAGAACCACGTGTCTGACACCCTCTTGCGCCCCGTTGCTCTGTGGGCTTTACTGACACTTTCTGGCTGTGCGCTGACCCCGGACCCCTATGAACGACCCAGTCCTGGGCTGCCAGCACGATGGTCTGCCCAAACCAGCACCCACGCCAGCGCCGCCAAATGGCCAGCCCCTGTGGCTTGGCAGTCTCTATACACCGACCTTCGCTTGCAAGCGCTGATCCGAATGGCACTGGAACGCAATCACGATGTGCGCATGGCTTTGGCCCGCATCGATGAAGCCCGGGCCTTGTGGGGTGTGCAGCGCGCCGACCAAGTGCCCAACCTGAGCTTGGGTGCCAGTCACACCTCGGCACGCACCCCGGCTTTGGTCCAAGGCAATCCGTCCGCAGTCAATGTCCGACGCTACGACCTGGGCTTGAACCTGCTGTCTTTTGAACTCGATGTCTGGGGCCGGGTGGCGAGCCTGAGCGATGCGGCGCGACTGAATTTTCAAGCCACCGAGGAAGACCGTCGCACCATACGCCTGAGCTTGGTCAGCGATGTCGCCAACACCTACTATGGCTGGCTCGAAGCTCAACAACGGCTTGAACTGCTGCGACTGACCGAGGCCAACCGAAATCAATTTTTGACATTGATCCAAAAACGCGCCGAGCTGGGGGCAGCCAGTGGTCTGGATCTGACGCTGGCCCAGAATGCCTTGCAAAACCTGCGTGCCGAACGCCAGACCCTAGAGCGCCAGGTGGAACTGGCGCGAAATGCCCTGGGCCTGCTGATCGGCGGTCAGTGGCCCAAAGCCTTGCCCGAGGGCTTGCCCATGGCACTGCAAAGCCTGGACCTGGCTTGGGGGGCAGAGCTGCCCTCAGATACCCTGTTACAGCGCCCCGACGTACGGGCTGCCGAGCAACGCCTGATGGCAGCCCATGCCAACATCCAAGCCGCTCGAGTTGCGTTCTTGCCCCGACTTCAATTGACCGGGCTGTTGGGCAGCGCCAGTCCAGCCCTGAACCAACTGATGGGGGGCGGCTCACAAGCCTGGAATTTTGTCCCCAGCTTGCAACAACCCCTGTTTGACGGTGGGCGCACAGAATCTGGGCTCGATCTGGCCATGGCGCGTAAAAACCAGGCGGTGGTGGCCTATGAAAAAACCCTGCAACAGGCCTTTCGGGAAGTGGCCGACGTGCTGGTCACGCGCGACACCCTGCAAGAGCAATGGCAGCAACAAAACCTGGCCCTGAACAGTATGCGGGAACGCGAACAATTGGTGGAGATGCGCCACCGACTCGGTGCCGCCAGTTTGCAAGAATGGCTCGATGCCCAACGCGATTTGATGCAAGCCGAACAGGCGCAGGTGCAAACCCAGCGCCTCTGGTTGGGCGCCACCGCCCAACTCTTCAAAGCCTTGGGGGGTGGCGACCTCTGACTCAGCTCAGGGCAGCCCTGACCTGGGCGGCGCTGGGCAAGGGGGCAATAGCACCATGGCCTTGCACCGCCAATGAGGCCGCCGCATTGGCCCATCGCGAGGCCTCAGGCAAAGTGTCGCCCTGCACCAATCGCGCCAACAAATTCCCGCCAAAGCAATCGCCCGCGCCGGTGGCATCCACCGCATCAACGATTCGGCCCTCGATGTGCAATCGTTGCCCCTGGTGACTCACCCAAGCCCCCTGTGCCCCCATCTTGAGCACCACAGTCCGGGCCCCGTGAGTGTGGCACCAATCGAGATTGGCCTCGGCACTCGATAAGCCGCTGAGGTGGATCACGTCATCGAGGCTGGGCAGCAAAAGATCGCAGGCCGCAAAGGCATCTGTCAGCGTCTTGCGCGCCAAATCGAGCGGCCACAAAGACAAGCGCAAATTGGTGTCCAGCGACACCCGCGTGCCACTCTCGCGTGCCAATTGCATGGCCAAGAAAGCCGCTTGCCTGGCGCTCTCCGAGACGGCCATCGAGATACCAGATAGGTGCAACCAATGGCTGTCAGCGATCAGGGGCAACCATGCACCACGCACATCGTCAAGACCCATGCCACTGGCTGCGGAACCCGCACGGGCATAACTGAAATGGTGGCCATCGCGATCGTGATGGACAAAATACAGGCCCGTGCGCTGGCCCTCTAGCCGGCGCAGCCCACGCGTGTCCACCCCTTCAGACTCAAACAGGCGTTGCAAAGCGTCGGCCCAGCGGTCTTGGCCCAATCGGGTCAGATAAGCGGTTTTGGCCCCAGCCCGGGCGGCCGCAATCATGGCGTTGAGGGTGTCGCCGCCAAACCCTTGCAAATACATGGGTGGCTCGGTTTGGACCTGGTTGAACTCGATCAGCGGCTCGCCCAGGGCCAAGACATCGAAGGCACGTGTGCCAGGGGCCACCCAGGATTCAGAGTTCGCACGAGTCATGAGTGGGCTCATTTCAATTTCAAACGTCCATTGCAATGCGCAATCGGCTGGCCCGGACATGATGCCATCGCCCCAACCATGTGGCCGCCAGCAAAGCCATAGCACCCAGCATCAGGGTTTGCGCAAGCGGTGTTAACCAATCGCCGCCGTAAGCATCAAACATCGCCGCTTTGAGGCCTTGCACCATCCAGGTCATGGGCAACCAGGGGCTGAGTGCAGAGAAGAATTCACCACTCAATTCAATGGGTACCACCCCACCCGAAGCCGATATTTGCAGTGCCAACAACAGCATGGCGACGGCCTTGCCAGCATCACCAGCGAGGCGAATAAAACACAGCAAAACGCCCACAAAAGTCACCGCAGCGCACACCATCTGCACCACCATGGCCCCCAAGTGCTCGACATTCAATTCAAACCAGAACAGCAACAATGCCAGCATTAAGAGTGTTTGCAACATGACCACGCTCATGGGCACCAGACTCTTGGCCAGGACCTTGGGCAAATCGCCGTAGCGGCGTGCGAACTTGGCCACTTGGCGACCTCGCACCATAAAAATGGCCATACCCGCCCCCAACCAGAGCGCCACTGGAATGACGCCGGGGACCATGGCCGCCCCCAAGTGGCTGACTCTGGACTCCACCTTTAACTCTGTGGCCACCGAGTGGGCCAGACCTTCCGGGCTGCCATCGATGAGCCGAATCTGGGTGGGTAGGCGCTCGATCACATACTGGGTTGAAGAAGCCAGATAGACACTGGCTTCCTGCAAACGATGGAGGCCTTGTTCCAACTGGGTTTGTGACTGCGCCAATTCATGAGCGCCGGCACCCATCTGATTCAATGGCCCTGCCTCAGGCCATTTGGAGACCATCTGGCGCAAGCCTGCACGCATGTCTCTCACCCCAAAAGCCAGGGCCCGTACCCCATCTTTCAAAGTCTCGGCCCCAGAGCTCAATTGTCGATGCCCCTGCTGCGTCTTGAACAAACCATCGCGAAGATCGGACAAGCCACTTTGCAAGGGGTCAAGCGCCTCCAAAATATTCGAACTAAAGAATGGCACACTCGATTGATTGACCTTGAATTGCTCGACACCGAGCACCAACTTTTGACCACCCGAATACAAGCCGGATAAGGCCTTGTCCATGTCCTGATGAGCAGACGCCAATTCTTCCGCCCCCAACCTTAAGCGGCGCACATCGTCGGCGGGGGGCAACGAAGACTCCAAGTTGCGCAATGCCGAACCCATTTGCACACTGCCCTGCGCCCATTTACTGATCTCATCGCTGAGTTGATGGGCACCCAGGCTCAATTTTGATCCGGCTTTGCTGGCCTCATGCAAACCCGAACTCAACTCCCGAGTACCCTGCCTGATCTTGCCCAAGGCAGAGCGAAACTCGAGTAACTCGTCTTGGGCCATCTTGCCTGTCAAGACAAAACGCCAGCGTTGTTGATTCAGAGTCTGATTGAGATCGGCATCGAGTTCTTCAGCAAATTTTTTGGCAATCAAATAGGTCTGATAGTTATTGCCTGCAGAGGCGTGAATTTCAATCCGACCTTCATCGGCCATGCGAGCCGGCAAGGCCGTCGCAGAAAAATCGGGAGGAATCAGTACCGCAAAAGCCAATTCACCCGAACGCACCCGCGCGCGCGCCTCTTGTGGGTTGCTCATGGGAAAGTAACCAAAATTGGCTTTACGCATCAATTGGGCCACCAACTCATGCCCAATATTGACCACCTCATCCCGATAGGCATGGCCTTGGTCTTGATTCACCACCCCCACCCGCAAGGCCCGGGTGTGCGATGCGGGGTCCCACATGCTGGACAGATAAATCAGTAAATAAGCGCACG
Source organism: uncultured Bordetella sp. (assembly GCA_964390775.1). Lineage (GTDB taxonomy): Bacteria > Pseudomonadota > Gammaproteobacteria > Burkholderiales > Burkholderiaceae_C > Limnohabitans. The sequence goes on along the minus strand of CAYMJT010000094.1, from coordinate 434 downwards.
GCACGATCGCCACCACCCCCAAAATGGCCCACCACCTTGGTTGGGACAGCAAAGCGGCCAGTTCCAAGCGCGCGATTCGCGAGAACTGAAGCCAAATGACGGAGATGTACCTGCCGAGCATGCCGCCAAGGATACAACAGGGCTATTGCTCAGGCGGCTTTGCACGTCGTCAGGCGCTGCGGGTTTGAAGAAATTTCAGTCTTCAGGGGGACAGGCCTAGGGATGACCCTAGATGCACTTTGAAGACAACGCTCTTCCAATCCGCTAAAGACTCAAAAAAATTTGAAGGAGACTGCTGGCATGAAATCAAGTCCAGGAGACAAGACCACCGCTCGTCGCCAGTGGTTGAAGGCGAGTGCTGCGGGAGCGGCGTCCGGGTTGCTCATCGGAACAGTCCAAGCCCAAACACCCCAGGCGCGCACCCTACCCGACCC
>CAYMJT010000093.1:0-9471 GCA_964390775.1 uncultured Bordetella sp. | reverse complement strand
CACTGACCAGCAGCACCTTGAGTCCGGCCGCCTTGCAGGCCTGAACCAGCTCGCGGGCGCCAGGGTTGAGCCGCAATCTATGGGTATAAACTTCTTCCAAGGCTGTGGCCGGCACGCCACCCAAAAGAGCCACGCGGCGGCGCAAGCTTTCCTTGTAGTCGGCGATCTCACCACGCATGGCGGCCTCGGTGATGGCCGCAACCTCGGCTTTGCGTCCAGCGGCATCAGCCACCTCGTCGATGCATTCGATATTGATCAGGGTGGAGTCCATGTCGAATGCGATCAAGCCGAAATCCGATAGTCGTCTGGGGGTGTTCAGTCCCCGCAAAACCAAGCCCGGGGCGGGTGAGACGTTCATGTGGTTTCTTTCAAAAGCGGTTGGCCCAATTGGCGCAGCACATCGCGTACCAACTGGGCTCTTTGTTTGACATCGTTGAGTTCGCGTTCGATGCGCAGCTTGTCGTTGCCGGCCAGTTTGATGTGCCGGTTTTTTTGGACCATCTCGATGATGCGGGCGCCGTCCACTGGAGCATGTGGCCTGAAAGCGATATTCGTCACCCCAGGGGCTGCGTCGACTTTGGCGACGCCGAATGGTTTGGCCAGCACCCGCAGGCGATGGACGTCGATCAGGGTTTGGGTGGCGGTCGGGGGTTTGCCGAAACGGTCGACAATTTCTTCCAACAACTGATCGACTTGTGCCATGGTGTTGGCCATGGCTAACTTTTTATAGAACGATAACCGCAGGTGGACGTCGCCGCAGTAGTCGTCGGGCAACAGGGCCGGTGCATGCAAATTGATTTCGGTGGCGGCTTGCATGGGTGACATCAGATCGGGTTCTTGGCCGCTCTTGAGCGCGCGAACCGCCTCGGCCAGCATTTCGTTGTAGAGCTGGAAACCGACTTCCATCATGTCGCCACTTTGGTTTTCACCCAGGACTTCGCCAGCGCCTCGAATTTCCAGATCGTGCATGGCCAGATAAAAGCCCGATCCCAGTTCTTCCATTTGCTGTATGGCTTCCAGCCTTTGCTGGGCCTGTTTGGTCAAGCCTTCGGTGTCGGGCACCATGAGGTAGGCGTATGCCTGATGGTGACTACGCCCGACCCGGCCCCGCAACTGGTGCAACTGGGCCAGACCAAACTTGTCTGCACGACTGATCAAAATGGTGTTGGCCGTGGGCACATCAATGCCTGTTTCGATGATGGTCGAACACAGCAGGACATTGAAGCGTTGCGCCACGAAGTCGCGCATGACCCGCTCGAGTTCGCGTTCGGGCATCTGGCCATGGGCAATGGCGATCCGAGCCTCGGGCAAGATTTCTTCCAGCCTGGCCTTGCGATTTTCGATGGTTTCCACCTCGTTGTGCAAAAAGTAGCACTGTCCGCCGCGCTTGATTTCACGCAGCACCGCTTCGCGGATCACGCCTTTTCCCTCGGTGCGGACAAAAGTCTTGATGGCCAGGCGACGTTGCGGTGCGGTGGCAATCACGCTCAGGTCACGCAGTCCCTCGAGCGCCATACCCAAGGTGCGGGGGATAGGGGTGGCAGTCAGGGTCAAGACATCGACCTCGGCGCGTAAAGCCTTCATGGCTTCTTTATGTCGCACCCCAAAGCGGTGTTCTTCATCAATGATCAGCAGTCCCAGGTTTTTGAACTTGACCGATTCGCTGAGCAGCTTGTGGGTGCCGATCACGATGTCGATGCTGCCGTCGGCCAACCCCTGGATGGCTGCGTTGATTTCTTTGGTGGTCCGAAAACGGCTCATTTCGGCGATGCGCACCGGCCATTTGGAAAATCGATCGGTCAAGGTCTGGTGGTGCTGCTCGGCCAACAAAGTGGTCGGCGCCAAAAAAGCCACTTGCTTGCCGCCGTTGACAGCCACAAAAGCGGCCCGCAAGGCGACCTCGGTCTTGCCAAAGCCGACATCCCCACACACCAAGCGGTCCATCGGGCGTGGACTGACCAGGTCTTGGATGACGGCATGGATAGCGGCGCGTTGATCGGCAGTTTCTTCAAAGCCAAAGTCGTTCGCAAAGGCTTCGTAGTCCTGTTCGGGAAAACGGAAAGCATGGCCGGTGCGGGCAGCACGCCGGGCATAGAGGTTGAGCAATTCAGCGGCAGCGTCGCGCACCTGTTCGGCGGCTTTGCGACGGGCTTTTTCCCATTGACCAGAACCGAGTCGGTGCAGCGGGGCTTCTTCGGCGCTGACGCCGGTGTAGCGGCTGATGAGGTGCAGCTGACTGACGGGCACATACAAAACCGCTTGTTGAGCGTATTCGAGATGTAAAAATTCCTGCAAGGCCGCTTGACCATCGGGGCTGCGATCGCCCATGTCCAAGTTAACCAGGCCACGATAGCGACCGATGCCGTGGGCGCTGTGCACCACAGGATCGCCAACTTTTAACTCAGCCAAGTCTTTGATCAGGGCATCGACATCGCTGACTTGCTCTTGTTTTTTCTTACGTCGGGTGGCTGGCGAGGCGGCGAATAATTCGGTTTCGGTCAAACAGGCGAATTGGACCTGCGGCATGATGAAACCGTGTTGCAATGTGCTGGTGGCCAATGCCAAACGCTGATCGCTCTCCAGGAAGTCTTGCAGCGAGTCAACCAAGGGCAATTTCAGTCCACTGGCGGACAGGAAATCATGCAGGCTTTCGCGCCTGCCCTCGCTCTCGGCCACGACCAGTACCCTTTGCTGGCTGCTGGAGAGGTGGACTTTGAGGCGCGCCAGGGGGTCTTCAGTCCCTCGGTCGGCATGGACATCGGGCCAATTCTGGGCCCATGCCGAGGGCCCCAAATCGGCCATGCTGGACCCGGTTGTCGGACGAAGCGAGAATTGGGCCAGCGGCTTGGCCAAAGCGAAAAATTGTTCGCTGTTCAAAAACAGGTGTTGCGGGGCCAGGACCGGGCGTTCGGGATCACCTTGGGCCAGTCGATGCCGATCTTGGGCGTCTTGCCAGAAGGCGGCCATGGCGGGTTCGATATCGCCGTGCAAGACCAGGGTGGGTGCTGCACCTAGATAGTCAAAGACGGTTGCAGTCTGGTCAAAAAAGAGGGGCAGATAGTATTCGATGCCGGCCGTGGCCACACCTTGTCCCATGTCTTTGTATATTCGGCTGCGGGTGGGGTCGCCTTCGAGCATTTCACGCCAGCGTTGGCGGAATTTTTGTTGTGCCGCTTCGTCCATGGGAAATTCCCGACCCGGCAACAGACGCACTTCGGGCACTGGGTACAGGCTGCGCTGGCTGTCGGGGTCGAAGGTGCGAATCGAATCGATTTCCTGGTCCCATAAATCAACCCGAAAGGGCATGCTGGCCCCCATCGGGTACAGATCAATCAAGCCGCCTCGAACTGCGTACTCCCCCGGACTGACCACCTGCGTGACGTGCTCGTAACCGGCCATGGTCAGTTGCGAGCGCAGTTGCGCTTCGTCGAGCTTTTGTTTGACCTTGAAATGAAAGGTGTGACCAGCCAGAAACGAAGGCGGGGCGACCCGGTACAGGGCGGTGGTGGCTGGGATCAAAACCAAGTCGGCCTCGCCACGGGAGATGCGCCACAAAGTGGCCAGGCGCTCGCTGATCAAATCTTGGTGCGGCGAGAAGGTGTCGTAGGGCAAAGTCTCCCAATCGGGAAACAAAACACACTTCAAATCGGGGGCAAAAAATGGCAACTCTTCGATCAGTCGTTGGGCGTCCCGAGCGTCGGCAGTGACGATGGCCATGCGCTGCCCCTGAGCGCAGACCCCCTTGGCAAGCTTGGACAGCAGCAAGGCGTCGGCAGAGCCCACCGGGCGTGGCCATGCAAAGCGCTGGCCAGCGCTCAGTGGGGGCAGGGGAACGATGGAGTCAAGTGCAGTCATGGTCCAATGCAAAACGCCCCCCCTTCCAAAGAAGGGGGGGGCATGGTCTGGATTGTAAAACCAGTCGGCACAGGGGCGCGTCCGCGGGGCCCTTCGCCCCTACAATGGAACCATGAATCCCGCTGAACGATTGCATCTGCTGGTCCTTGCCGCTGGCACTGGATCGCGTGCCGGGACCACGCAGCCCAAGCAGTACCAGATATTGGCGGGGCAGGCCTTGGTCGTTCACACTTTGTTGGCGCTGAGTCAGGTCAGCGTTGTCGACACGCTGAACGTGGTGGTCAGTCCAGACGATGAGTCCATGGCGCCATTGCTTCAATCCAACCCAGCACTGCAAGGTGTGCGCATATGCCCGGTTGGGGGGGAGACCCGCGCGCTCAGTGTCAGCGGTGGTTTGCAAGCCCTGCGAGCGCAGGGGGCGCAAGACCAAGATTGGGTTTTGGTCCATGACGCTGCCCGTTGTCTGATCCAGTCCGATTGGGTGATGGCTCTGGTGCAAGCGTGTCGCGCCGATGCGGTGGGGGGATTATTGGCTGTGCCCTTGCCAGATACCTTGAAAGTAGCCAATCCCGAGGGGCGTGTGCAGGCCACGCTTGAGCGGGGTGGCAAATGGCTGGCGCAAACGCCGCAGATGTTTCGACTTGGCATGCTCGAGCGGGGGCTGAAGCAGTCCGGCACGGCGGTCACTGACGAAGCCAGCGCGATGGAGTCCTTGGGCTTGCAACCCAAGTTGGTGGTGGGGCATGCCATGAATATCAAAGTGACCTACCCGGAAGATTTTCTTTTGGCTCGGTGGGTGTTGCTTGCCCGTCAGCAGGAGGGTCATGGATGAACTTGCAAATTCGCGTGGGTGAGGGTTGGGATATTCATGCCCTGGTTCCTGGCCGCCATCTGATCCTGGGTGGGGTCACCCTGGCGCACCCCAAGGGATTGCTGGGACACTCGGATGCCGATGCCCTGACGCACGCCGTCATAGATGCTTTGCTGGGGGCGGCGGGATTGGGTGATATCGGGCGTATGTTCCCAGATCACGACCCCAGTCACCAAGGCGCTGACTCGATGCAGTTGTTGAACCTGGCCGTGGCCCGGGTCCGTGCAGCCGGCTGGGTCGTGGTCAATTTAGATGCCACCGTGGTGGCTCAGGAGCCGCGCTTGGCGAGTCACCTGCCCGAGATGGCCCAGCGCTTGGCGCTGGGTCTGCAGGTGGAGCCAGCGCAGGTGAATGTGAAGGCCAAAACGGCAGAAAAATTAGGTCCCGTCGGGCAGGGGCAAGCCATTGAAGCTCGCGCCGTGGTGTTGTTGCAAGGCGTCCCTCGGCCTTAGGTTTGACGGGTCTGACCCGCCAGCAATCGCCAAACGGTTTGTTCGACTCGCCACAAATCTTCTGGGGTCAAGCGCCTGAGGTAAGTCAACAGTCGATGCTCGCGTTCACCCAGAACCAAGCCAGGGTCACCCGAAGCATTGAAATTTTTTTGGTAGAAGTGTCCGTACATCAGTTGGTGGGGCGGCACACCCAGGCACTGGGCCAAGGCCAGTAGGCGACGGGGACGGGGTAAAAATTGACCCTGTAACCAGCTGCGCGTGCTGTAAATGCTGACTGGAGCGTCACCCTGAACCCGATTGAATTCACGCATCAACACACTGGGAATGGGGCGCCAGCCCTTGGCCAGCATGGCTTCACCCAAGCGCAGCCCGAAGTCTCGGGCCAGGCCTGGATGTGTGGTGTCGGGCAGGGTGGGCATGCGCCCATGCTAGTGCGCAAATAGGGTTGAAATGCTCGATGTGCTTGGCGCACAGACTTGTGGCTTATTGCGCCGCCCAGCCGCCGTCCATATTCCAGGCTGCGCCACGCACGCTTTGGGCAGATTCGGTGCACAGAAATACCGCCAGGGCACCGAGTTCTTGGGCGGTGGTGAATTGCATGGAGGGAACTTTTTCGCCCAGCAACTGCCGGGTTGCCTCTTCGTTGCTGAGTCCCTGGGCCTGGGCCTTGGCATCGACTTGCTTTTGGACCAGGGGGGTCAGCACCCAGCCTGGGCATATGGCGTTACAAGTGATGTTGCGGGTGGCGTTCTCGAGCGCCGTGACCTTGGTCAAGCCCAAAATACCGTGTTTGGCCGCCACATAGGCTGCTTTTTGCACCGAAGCCACCATGCCATGCACCGATGAAATATTGATGATGCGTCCCCAATTGCGGGACTGCATGGCCGGCAGGGCCAAACGCGTCGTGTGAAAGGCGCTGGACAGGTTGATGGCGATCACCGAGTCCCAGCGCTCGACGGGAAAGGATTCGATGGGCGCGACGTGTTGGATGCCGGCGTTGTTGACCAAAATATCAACCGCCCCCCAGTGTTGGGCAATGCTGGCCATCATGTCTTCAATTTGATCGACTTTGCTCATGTCGGCCCCGTGGTACATGGTTTCGACCCCCAGGGATTCGATGGCGCGCCGTGCACCGTCGATGTCACCAAAGCCGTTGACCACGATGCGCGCGCCCTGCTGGGCCAAGGCCTGCGCGATGCCCAAACCGATGCCGCTGGTCGAACCGGTGACCAGGGCGGTTTTGCCCTTTAAAAAACCCTCTGTCATTTTCTTTCCTCCTGGCGGCCCTCTGGCCGAACTTCGTTTACGATGGTTTCCATTGCATTATCCCGCCCCTTCCTGACTGAAACCCTGCGCTCATGAAAAGCCTGGTGCCCTCTGACCAACCCACCGCCGCCGTGGTGGCTGTGGCCAGCGCCCCCCTGGCCCCGGGGGCGTTGGCCCTGAACCTGGAACAGGCGCAAGCCTTTGCCACCCCGTTGTTGGGGACCCAAACCCTGGACTCGGGTGAAAACGCCCTGGCACACGCCCACGGCATGGCTGCCATCTTGCGCGAAATGGGCGGTGACGAGGCCCTGCAAGCTTGCCCTTACCTGGTCTATGCCAGCGAACATTTGCAGCGGGCCAGCGAGACCTTGGCGCGGGCTTTTGGCGAGGACCATGCCCGTTTGGCCCAGTCGGTGACCCAACTCAACCGCTTGCAACGTCAAGCCCGTGCCAGCGCCAACGACTACGGTGCGGCCGGCGCGCGCAATCGCTCGGAGAATATCCGGCGCATGTTGTTGGCATTTTCGCGCGATCTGCGGGTGGTTCTGGTGCGTTTGGCCTCGCGTTTGCAAACCTTGCGACACCATGCCCTGACCCACACCCCTGCCAGCACCGATTTGGCACAAGAAACCTTGCAGGTCTTCGCCCCGCTGGCCAATCGCTTGGGCATCTGGCAAATCAAGTGGGAACTGGAAGACTTGGCTTTTCGTTTTCTTGAGCCCGATGTGTATCGCCAAGTGGCCAGACTGCTGGAGGAAAAACGCACCGAGCGCGAACTCTATATGAGTGAATTGCGCGAGAGATTTCGCCAAGGTTTGCTGGGGCAGGGCATCGAGGCCGAGATTGGGGGACGCCCCAAGCACATATATAGCATCGTGAAAAAGATGCGCGGCAAATCGCTGGGCTTCGAGCAGATCTACGATGTGCGCGCCCTGCGGGTGGTGGTGGACACAATTGCGCAGTGTTATGCGGCACTGGCATGGGTGCACAGCCAGTTTCAAGCCGTGGTTGAAGAGTTCGACGATTACATCGCTCGCCCCAAACCCAATGGCTATCAATCGCTGCACACGGTGGTGCGTGATTCGCAGGGGCGAGCCATTGAGGTTCAAATTCGCACACGAGCCATGCATGAGCATGCCGAGCATGGGGTGGCGGCCCATTGGGCTTATAAAGAGGCTGGGGTCAAAGGCTACGATGGCGTGAGCGCCAACAGCGCTTACGACGCCAAAATTGCCGTCCTGCGTCAATTGCTGGCTTGGCAAAGTGATTTGTCTCAAGCCCAGGACAGGCCCACACAGGTCGATGTGGCTCAGGTCGCCCAGGCAGAGCTGGAAGACCGTATTTACGTCCTGACGCCCGATGCCGCCATTGTGGATTTGCCCGCCGCCAGCACTGCGCTGGATTTTGCCTACAGTGTGCACACAGAACTGGGCCACCGATGTCGAGGTGCCCGGGTGGACGGGGCGATGGTGCCCTTGTCGACCCCCTTGCAAAACGGTCAGACGGTGGAAATTGTCAGCGCCAAAGAAGGGGGGCCTTCGCGCGACTGGCTGAACCCGGAGCTGGGCTATCTGGTCAGCCCACGTGCGCGCAACAAGGTGCGCGCCTGGTTTAATGCACAAGCCAATCGGGAGACCATCGCCCGGGGACGAGAGATGGTGGAAAAGCTCTTGCAACGCGAGGGCAAGACCGCCGTCAAATTGGAGGATTTGGCCAACCAATTGGGATTCAAATCGGCAGAGGATTTTTTTGAAGTGGTGGGCAAAGACGAATTCTCTTTGCGCGCCATCGAGGCCGTCTGGCGACCGGCGACCCCAGCGCTTGAATCGGATGAGGTGTTGCGTCAGCGCATGACGCGCCCAAGTAGCGCACCAGCGCGTTCAGGGGTGTTGGTGGTGGGCGTCGACTCTTTGTTGACCCAACTGGCGCGTTGCTGCAAACCGGCACCGCCGGATGAAATTCGTGGTTTTGTGACCCGGGGCAAAGGGGTGAGTATTCATCGCCTGGGCTGCCCCAGCCTGGGCCAGTTGTTGCTGCGCCAGCCTGGGCGCGACATTGACGTGGAATGGGGCAAAGATACCGTGCATGAGGAGCGCCTGTACCCGGTGGACGTGCAAGTGATTGCGCAGGATCGCCCAACCTTGTTGCGCGACATCTCGGAAGTCTTCGCGCGCGAAAAAATGCCCGTCACCGGGGTGCAGTCGCAAGTTGTCAAAGGGCAGGCTTTGATGACCTTCACGGTCCAAACCCCTGATACCCGTCGCCTGAGCAAGGTGCTGGCCAATGTCTGCGAACTCAAGGGGGTGCGGGTGGCCCGCAGGCGTTAAGGAAGCTCTGCAATGCAGAGCTTCCTTAATCGCCAGCCTCATCTGGGCACTTGATTTCCTGTTATAATGTATGTCTCGAACAATTTAGGCGCGTAGCTCAGCTGGTTAGAGCACCACCTTGACATGGTGGGGGTCGTTGGTTCGAGTCCAATCGCGCCTACCAATCCAATCAAGCAGTGTCGCCACCCTGGGGTGGCGTTTTGCTTTGGGATGACCGAAAGGTGGGTCACATCCCCATCAACGGTTAAGCCCTATCCGGCCCTGCGATTGACGTAACCGTAAGCCAGGTTGGTGCGACCTTCGCCGTGGCGTTCATAAATCGCCTTGTGATAGGCCAGCTTGTCATGGACCAGTTCGGCCCTTTGCTCGGGCTTGTAGTTGTAGATGCGGGCGTTGTTTTCGCCAAATATGGCGTTTTTGATCGGGCCATCGGCAGGTCCCAAAGCTGGCAAGTTGTATTTGCGCTGTAATTCTTCGGGCACCTCAATTCTTCGCAAAGCCTCGATTTGCCATTGCGGCGCACCGGTCCATATGGCGTCGGTTCCCCAAACCACCCGATCCACGCCCAAGCCTTTGATCAACTGTGACAACATCACGGCCGCCAGTCTGGGCTCCACGACTGTGGTTTGCGCGAACAGTTGACCGAGATCGGCATAGATGTTGTTGACACCGAATTTGGCCGGCATTTCGGCCAGATCGG
>CAYMJT010000092.1:0-9502 GCA_964390775.1 uncultured Bordetella sp. | reverse complement strand
CTGGGGCGTTTGTTGCGACTGTCTTTGTTTCAGCTGGCGATCGGTATGGTGACGGCCTTGCTGGTCGGGACCCTGAATCGGGTCATGATTGTCGAGTTGGAAGTGCCGGCTTGGTGGGTGGCTCTGGCCGTTGGGCTGCCCCTGATTTTTGCCCCGCTTCGCGGTCTGATTGGCTATCGCAGCGACACCCACCCTTCGGCCTTGGGGCTCAAACGCATCCCTTATCTGTGGATGGGCAGTCTGATCTTGTTTGGCGGCTTGGCCATTTTGCCGTTCGCCTTGTTGGTCCTGGCCGACAACCAAGCTGGGCAGGTGTGGCTGGGCCGACTTGGGGCTGGCTTGGCCTTTTTATTAATTGGCGCTGGGATTCAGATCACGCAGACAGCGGGTATGGCGCTGGCCAGCGATCTGGCGGAAGAATCGAAACGCCCGCGGGTGGTCGCCCTGCTCTACACGATGCTGTTATTGGGCTTGATTGTGAGTAGTGCGCTCTACGGTTGGCTTTTGAGAGACTTCAGCCCCTTGCGCCTGATCCAGGTGATACAGGGCACTGCCGTGGCGGTGATCGTGCTCAATCTGCTCGCTTTGTGGAAGCAAGAGGCGCGTGCCAGCAAGCGCGGCGCACGCGAGGAAGGTGGCTTTGGACGCCATTGGCGCGAGTTGATGGCACAGACCCAGATGCGTCGCTTTTTGTGGGCTACGGCGTTGGGCAGTTTTGCCTTTGGTATGCAAGACATCGTGCTTGAGCCTTATGGGGCCCAAGTGCTGGGCCTTGATGTCGGTGCCACCAGTGGCTTGACCGCAGTCGGGGCACTGGGCTCTCTGTTGGCGTTTGCCCTATCGGCTCGGGTGCTAGGACCACGTGTGGGGGCTTGTGCCCTGGCTGGTTTGGGCGGTCTGTTGGGTCTGTTGGCATTCTCATTGGTGATTTTTTCAGCGCCCCTGCAATCGGTGATCATGTTCCAGTGGGGCGTGGGCTTAGTGGGTTTTGGTGCCGGGCTGTTTTCGGTCGGTATGCTGGTCAACGCCATGACGTATGGCGACGCACGACTGAGTGGCCTGGCCCTGGGCGCATGGGGTGCCGTACAAGCCACTTCGGCGGGTTTGGCCATGGCTTTGGGCGGCATAGTGCGCGATGGTGTCGATGCCCTGGCACAAGCTGGGTACCTGGGCGAAGCGCTGCAATCGGTGGTCACTGGTTACAGCTTTGTCTATCACATTGAAATGTATCTGTTGTTGATCGTGCTGATTGCGCTGGGCCCGATGGCCCGACGTGGCACCTCACGATCGGCAAATTCATCCACCCGTTTTGGACTGGCCGAATTGCCAGGTTAACTTTTACCCACCACTGGAGAACACCATGGGAACTGGCGCTATCACTCAATATGTGGACGTGGCACAACTCGTCCTTTATTTATTCTGGGCGTTTTTCGCCGGACTCATTTATTACCTGGTGCGGGAAAATCACCGCGAAGGGTATCCGATGGACTCGGGGCGTGAAAATGGTCCACAAATGAATGGCTGGCCGCCTGTGCCTGCCTCGAAGACATTCACCCACGAAAACGGGCATGTCACGCTCAGCCCGGACCCGAACCGTCGCGACGGCGATTATCATGCTGAACCTGCGCACGGCTGGATCGGCTCACCCCTGGAGCCCTTGGGCAACCCATTGCGGGCCGGTGTAGGTCCAGGGGCTTGGGCGCAGCGCGCCGATGTGCCCGACATGACCATGCACGGCGAGGCAAAGATTGTGCCTTTGCGTGTCGCCCCCGATCATGGCGTGTCCAAGCGCGACAACGATCCGCGCGGCTTACCCGTATATGGTGCCGATGGCGCGGTGGCGGGCCAAGTGGCCGACTTGTGGGTGGATCGAATGGAAATGATGTTCCGCTATATCGAGGTGGCTCTTCCCGATGGTGGTCGTCGTCTGTTGCCTATCCCCTTCGCTCGCATCAAAAAGGACGGGGTGGAGGTGCATGCCTTGTTGGCGCGCCAATTTGCCGATGTCCCCAGCACCCGTTCGCCCGAGCAGGTGACCATGCTGGAAGAAGAAAAAATCTGCGCCTGCTACGGGGCCGGTCAACTCTATGCCACCCCTGATCGCAAGGAACCCATCCTGTGAGAGCCACCCATGAACATGAATGGGAGGCCGCACCCGGCCTGCCCGAGCCCTTGCCTGCGGGTGAAAAAATACTGTGGCAAGGTGCACCGGATTGGGCTGCGCTGGCCGTGCATGCATTTCATGTCAGGAAAGTGGCCATTTACTTTGGCTTGATGCTGGTTTGGCAAGCCATCAGTTTGCGCGCCGATGGTGCCGATGGGTGGGATATTGCGATTGACTTGACCAAATCGGCCACCCTGGTGTTGGTCGCCTTGTGTCTGTTGGGCATGACCGCATGGTGGGCGGCACGCACCACTTTGTACACCCTGACCGATAAAAGGTTGGTCATGCGGGTGGGGATTGTGTTGAGTCTGACCTTTAACTTCCCGCTGCGATGCATACGGGCGGCACATGTCAAAACTCTGGCCAAGGATCATGCCGACATCGCCCTAGAACTGCCAGCGGGTGATCGGATCGGCTGGTTCCACCTCTGGCCACACCAACGGGCCTGGCATTTGAAGCACCCCCAACCGACTTTGCGGGGTGTCCCCCAAGGCCGACAAGTGGCTGAATTGCTGCAACGCACCTGGATGCAAGCCCAAACCAGCACTCAAGGGCGCAGCACGCCGCTGCAAGCCGCCACAGCGGATGCAAACCAAGTCTGGGCTGGCCAGCAAGGACACGCCGCATGACCCCCAGTGTCTCATCGGTAGCCCCTCGTTGGCCCATCGGCTGGTTATTCGGCCTGATGACCGCCTGCCTTTTATTGGTCGCTTTGGCTCAGCAACAAGGTTGGCACGAGACAGCACCAGAGGCCAAAACGGTTTGGGAATTGAGCCTGAAGTTTGAAGATCTTCCCAACGGGGATGTGCGCGTGACCGAGACTGAGAGCGGAAAAACACTGGCTGTATTCAGCGGGGAGCAAGGTTTTTTACGCGGCTCTTTGCGCGCCATGGCACGGCAAAGACGCATTGCTCAAACCGATTTGCAAGCCCCGCTGACCCTGAGGGCACTGGACGATGGACGATTGATGTTGCTGGACCCCACACAAGAGGCCCGCATTGATCTCGATTCGTTTGGCCCGAGCAATAAAGCGGTATTTATGGGATTGCGTTCAAGCAGTGCCCATGCATCAGTACAACAGGAGTGAGAACATGGATGCTGCCACCACCATCGTGACCGGAGCCGATGCCAACGAAAAAGCGCGCCAAAGCAATATGCTCAGCCCGCGTTTTTATACCACGGACCATGACGCATTCGATCGCATCAGCGTGGAGCCTGTGCGTGCCCAATGGGATGCCATGATGCAAGAGTACGAAGGTGACAATAACCATGACCACTTCCAGCGCGATGCCACATTTTTACAAGAGTTAGAGTCTTGCGTGCCGAATTGGACACCTGAGTTGCGCCAGGAAATGCTGGACTTCTTTGTCAGCTCGCTGACTTCTGAATTTTCTGGATGCGTGCTCTACAACGAGATCCGAAAGAATGTAAAAAATCCCGATATCAAGCAATTGATGACCTATATGGCGCGCGATGAGTCTCGCCATGCGGGCTTCATCAATATGTCTCTGCGCGACTTTGACCTGGGCATTGAATTGGGCAAACTCAAAAGCGACAAGCCTTACACTTTTTTCAAGCCCATTTACATCATTTATGCCACTTATCTGTCAGAAAAAATTGGCTATGCACGCTACATCACGATTTATCGGCAATTGGAGCGACATCCGGAAAAACGTTTCCACCCCATCTTTCGGTGGTTTGAACGCTGGTGCAACGACGAGTTCCGGCATGGCGAATCGTTTGCCTTGATCATGCGCGCCAACCCCGAGTTGTTGCAAGGCTTGAACCTGCTGAAGATTCGGTTCTTTTTGCTGGCGGTGTATGCAACGATGTATGTTCGAGATCACCGCCGCCCCCTTTTGCATGAAGCCATGGGACTGGAAGCAACCAGCTACGACTACGAGGTATTTCGGATCACGAACGAAATCACGCAGCAGGTGTTTCCCATCGCGTTGGACATTGATCACCCCGAATTCAAAAATGGCATGAATCGGCTGGTCGAAATCGCCGATGCATTTGACGCCGCCAAATCGCGCAGCGGCGTGTTGGGTCTGCTGGGTCGGGCCTGGCATGGAGCGCGGGCGCTGGCGGCTTTCTGTCGCTTGTATTTGCTGCCAGTGAAGCGGCAAAAGTTGCTCGAAGAGGCGAGGATGCGACCCACATGGTGATGGAGACGATCTGGGCCGCTGCCTTTGCCATCTTTTGCTGGTGGTCAGGGACAGGGGCGATTTTGTGGCTGGACCGCCAGGGCGGATGGTTGGCACGCTGGTGTCTGCCCGCCTTCAGCGTGCTGATGGGCCTGAGCTTTTGGGGGGTGTCGGTCAGCATGTCAGCCTCTGATTCAGCCCATTCGTATATGGGGTTTGCCTGCACCATTGTGATGTGGGGCTGGCATGAGTTGGCATTTCTGACGGGTTGGCTGAGTGGACCTAGGCGTCTGCCCTTGAGTCCTGGCGCACACGGATGGCATCGGTTGCGTGAATCGGTATCGGTGGTGCTGTGGCATGAGTTGGCGTTGCTGTTGAATTTTGCAGTATTGGTTTGGATGCAATGGGGTCAGCCCAACCACACAGCGCTTTGCACCTTTGCCTTGCTGTGGTGTATGCGAGTGAGTGCCAAGCTGAATTTATTTGTCGGCATTCCCTTGCATGGCGAGCAATATCTGCCATCCCATCTGGCTTATTTGGCCACTTACTTTCGGTGTGCCAAGGCGGGGATTTGGTATTTGGCCAGCGTCGGGACGGCGAGCGGGTTCTGGGTTTGGCTGTTGTGGTCCGGGTGGCATGCCCCGGAGACCATCAGCGCCAGTTGGCTGCTGCTGGCGTCGCTGTTGGGCCTGGCCATTTTGGAGCACGTGTTGATGGTGCTGCCCTGGTCCATGGAGAAATTATGGGGATGGGCCACGGGTGACTCACCTGGGGCAGCGCCCAAGCCCGCCAAACTGTGATCGGATTGAATGTGAAGCAACGCCCAAAGGCCGTGGTGATTGGGGCCGGATTCGGCGGCTTGGCTGCAGCCATCCGATTGAGTGTCAAAGGCTATGACGTACAGGTCTATGACAAGCTCGAAGAGCCCGGTGGCCGCGCCAGTGTGTTTCGCCAAGACGGGCATACCTTTGATGCCGGTCCCACCATCATCACCGCCCCCTTTTTATTAAAGGAGCTGTGGCAACTGTGTGGCCGACGCTTTGAAGACGATGTTCAGCTGGTGGCCATGGATCCCTTTTATCGCATCCGCTTTGACGATGGGTCACACTTTGATTACAACGGCGATGCCGAACACATGCGGGCCGAAGTGGCACGGTTTGCCCCTGAAGATTTGGCTGGATATGAGCGTTTTTTGCGCTTGTGCGAAAAATGTAAAAAATTGGGCTTTGAAGGCATGGGCGACAAGCCCTTTGATCGATTGAGCGACTTGCTGGCAGCCATTCCTGATTTCTTGCGCATGGGGGCTTGGCGCAGCATATACGCGCAAGTAGCGCGCCATTTCAGCTCTGAGCACTTGCGCACCGTCATGAGTTTTCATCCGCTGCTGATTGGTGGCAACCCGTTTTCTGTCACGGCGGCCTATGCCTTGATCAATGCGCTAGAACGCACCTGGGGGGTACACTCGGCCATGGGGGGCACGGGCTCGATTGTGACGGGATTGGTTGGGCTATTGCGCGAGCGCAGGGTGGGATTACATATGAACGCACCGGTGGCTCGCATCGTCATAGAAAACGGTCGGGCCCAGGGCATCGAGTTAGCCGATGGACGCGTAGAGCGGGCCGACATTGTGGTGAGCAATGGCGATACTGCATGGACCTATAAAAACCTGGTCGATGCCCAACACCGACGACACTGGAGTGATGCGCGTATCGAGCGAGGCCGATACTCGATGGGCTTGCTGGTATGGTACTTTGGCACCCGACGCCAATACGTGGACGTCCCCCACCACATGCTGGTGCTGGGGCCGCGTTACAAAGGTTTGTTGCAAGACATCTTTAAAAAGCATGTTTTGGCCGACGATTTCAGCTTGTATCTACATCGCCCCACTGCCACTGACCCGAGTTTGGCACCAGCGGGTTGCGATACCTTTTACGCTCTGGCGCCAGTGCCGCATCTGGACAGTGGTACAGACTGGGGAACACAGGCGGAGATCATGCGGCATGCGATTGAGAAACGCCTGGAGGAGACGGTGTTGCCTGGTTTGTCGGGACAAATCAGATCTTCATTGATGATGACACCGCAAGATTTTCACGATCGACTGTGGTCGTACAAGGGGGCTGGCTTTGGTCTTGAGCCATTGCTCTTGCAAAGTGCCTGGTTCAGGCCCCACAACCGCAGCGAAGATGTGCCGGGTCTTTATATGGTGGGGGCAGGCACCCACCCTGGGGCTGGCGTGCCCGGTGTGTTGATGTCGGCCAAAGCATTGGAGAAGGTGGTTCCCCATGTATGAAGTGAGCAATTCCTTACCGCCAGCAGACCTGGAAGAGTGTATCCGCATGATGCAAGACGGCTCGAAAACCTTTTACGCCGCCAGTCGTTTGTTGCCACACCGGATACGGCCCCATGCCATTGCCTTGTATGCATTTTGTCGTGTCGCCGATGACTTGGTCGACCACGCCCAAGCGGGACAAGAGCCGCTGAGTGAGTTGCGGCGCCGATTGGATGCCATTTATGCGGGTCGTCCAGAGCCCCATGTGGAAGACCAAGCCCTGAGCCTGGTGGTACAACAAACCGCCCTGCCACGCCATCTGCTGGAGTGGTTGATCGAGGGATTCGAATGGGACGCACAAGGCCGAAGCTATGAGACGATTTTTGATTTGCACGACTATGCCGCCCGAGTCGCCGGTAGCGTGGGAGCCATGATGTGCTGGATCATGGGCACACGCGACCATGACACCTTGATGCGAGCTTGTGAGCTGGGTGTGGCGATGCAACTGACCAACATCAGTCGCGATGTGGGCGAGGATGCTCGCTTGGGGCGCATTTATTTGCCACTGCGCCGCTTGCGCGAATGTGGGCTGGACACTCAAGCCTGGCTGGCGCAACCAGCCTGGAACAGCGCCATCGAAACCGTGTTGTCAGAGGTGCTGCTGGAGGCCGACCGTCTGTACGCCCAGGCGCTGCATGGAGTGGCCAGCTTACCGCCAGACTGTCGTGCAGCGATTTGTTCTGCCAGTCTGATCTATGCCGAAATTGGGCATCAGTTGCGCCGCAATGGCATGGACTCGGTGAATGTTCGTACCGTGGTCAGCACTTCGCGCAAATTGGTGCTGTTGTTCATGGCTTGGACCCAATCGGGTTGGATTCGGTTGGCCCAAGAGAGGCCCGTCGATTTGCTCGCGGTGCAAGCAATGGTGGAAGAATGCATGCGCCAAGCCCCTGCGGGCGCACCCAGCATCGGCTATTTTCCGAGTCGCAGCATGAACCAGCGCGTGGCCTGGGTGCTGGAGTTATTGGAGCGGCGCGAGAACGTCAAGCGCGGTCAGTCGATCAGCGGCGTCGGTTGAACCAGTTGGCCAGCATGAACAGGAGAAAGACCACGAACATGAGGATGATGACGTGTTTGACTTCCATATTGTCTTCCTTGCGTTAAAAAATCGGTGCGTCAGCGGCGTTGTGCTTGGACCGCAACAATGGTCGCATCGCCCAAAGGGTGATCAGCAACAGAACCCATTCGATGCTATAGACAAAGCAATACCCTGTCCACGCAGTAGAGATTGAGGCTACCAGATCGCGCAAAATGCCCCCTAGCGCCATCGCCAAACCGGCGGCGGTGGCCTGGGCGGCGCCCCAGGCGCCCATGGCCAGACCCGCCTGATTGCTCTGAGCTCGGTTCATGGTGGCGGTCAGGGTACCGTGGGCAAACAATCCAGCGCCCAGGCCGATCAATCCCGTGCCCAGGCTAAAACACCACCAGGGCTCGGGCAGCGACGCGGCCAAAATGATCAGGACGAACGCTGGCAGACCCACCAGGCAACCCAGCGCCGCCATGCGAAAGGGGTCCGCCCCCCGACTCAGCCAACGCGATGCACTGGCAAAACCCACCAGCCCCCCAAATGCCAAGGTGGCGGTGAGTTGGGTGGTGCTGGCCACCGATAAACGTAATATTTCTCCGCCATAGGGCTCGAGCAGCACGTCCTCCATGCTGAAGGCCAAGGTCCCCAAGGCCACGACCCAGAGCCTGCGCACCGCTTCGGCGTCTTGGGTAAATAATTGCCAAGCTTGCAAAAAACTGGGGTCCTCGCCCTGTCCAGGACGACGCAGTCGAGAGCGTGACTCTTGCTTCCACATGGCCACGGTGTTGAGGACCAGGGTGATCAGGGCTGCGGCTTGCACCACTTGCACCAAACGTCCTGGCGAAAATTCGGTCAGCAAGTCACCAAACAACAATGCGCTGCCCAGCATGCCCAATAGCATCATGACATACATGAAGCCGACCACATTGGCCTGCTTTTCAGGGGCTGTCAAATCAGTAGCCAGGGCGAGTCCGGCAGTCTGGGTGGTGTGCAAGCCCGCGCCGACCAGGAGAAAGGCAATGGCGCTGGCCATTTGACCCACCCAGATGGGGGCTTGTTGGGACTGTCCCAGTCCGGCCAAGACCAGGAGGGCAAAAGGCATGATGGAAAAGCCACCGAATTGCAGCAAAGTACCCATCCAGATGTAGGGTACCCTGCGCCATCCCAATTGCGAACGGTGGTGGTCGGAGCGAAAGCCGACCAAGGCACGAAATGGGGCAAATAACAAGGGCATGGCGACCATGATGGCCACCAAGCTGGTGGACACCCCCAGCTCGACGATCATGACGCGATTGAGCGTACCAACCAGCAGGACCAGGGCCATGCCCACCGAAATTTGAAACAACGACAAGCGCAACAACCTCGACAGCGGCAAGTCGGCGCTGACGGCGTCGGTGAAAGGCAAGAGGCGTACGCCCCAACTCAGCCACAGGTGCTTGAGTTTGCGACTGTCTTGCATGGTTGAAAAATCAGGCAAAAAACCGGGTAGGCCAGCTGGCCCACCCGGTCAGGTGCCAGCCAAAAATCACTTTTTGGCTGGTTCGGACGCCTGGGTCGCGACGGCCTTGCCGGCCGCTCCGTTCAGGAACGCTTTGACCCAAGTTGTGTTGCTCACCAAGGCCAGGTGAACGCAAAAGGAACCGACGGCGACAGCACCCAAAAAGATGGGGATGCCTACCTGCGGCTTGACGACACACCACATTTTTCCGTAGATCATGGTTTGTCTCCTTTTACTTCAGCCAGGGTGAGTAGATGTAGGCCAGCAGATGGGCGAATGCGGCAATCATGCCGAAAATCTGCGTGCCTTGGATGAGATTGCGGTGAATCTCCTCCGA
>CAYMJT010000091.1:0-9505 GCA_964390775.1 uncultured Bordetella sp. | reverse complement strand
TTGGTACTGAAAAACATCGGCCCCAAAGGCGCCCCGGGTATGCCTGAAGCGGGCTACATGCCGATTCCGCGCAAACTGGCCCGCGCTGGTGTCAAGGACATGGTGCGCATTTCCGATGGCCGCATGAGCGGCACCGCATTTGGCACCATCGTGCTGCACGTCACCCCCGAGTCGGCTCTAGGGGGTCCCCTGGCCTGGGTGCAAACTGGGGATCAAATCCGCTTATCGGTCTCTAAGCGAGAGGTGCAATGGCTGGTCAGCGATGAAGAATTGGCCCGCCGCCAGGCCCAAAACCCGATCACGCCACCCAGTGCCGAGCGCGGTTATCGAAAGCTGTACTTGCAGTCGGTTCTGCAAGCCGACCAGGGTGCCGACTTTGATTTCTTATGCCCACCGGGGCCGCGCGTCAAGGTGCCGCGACAACCAGGCGGATGAGCCCGCCAACAAGGTTTGCAAGGACCAGGCCCATAACCAGGCCAGGCCAGAGGCCAGCAAGAAATACATCAGCGCAGCCTTTGGGCCGCTGCTGATGTGCGCCGACCACCAGGCCCCCAGGCCGATGAGCAAGCTGAAATGTCCTACAAACAGGGCATAGCTCAGATCGTTGGCGCGGCCCAACCACAAGGGTGATTTGCTCAACCTTGGCAAGGCGGGCCAGACCCACAAAAAGGCGGCGGTCGCCAAGGCCAAGGCTTGCCGGTCGCGCCAATCCACACTCAGATCAAGCGCCAAAACGGCCCACACCAGCCACAGCAAGGGGCGCTCCAGAGGCCGACGCTGAATCCAGGCCACCAAACACCCCAGCCCATACGAGCCTAAAAAATAGGGGGCAAAGGCGTCCAGCGCCGCTTGTCGGCTGAGAATCAGGGTCGAGAGCATCACACCCAGAACCAGGAACAGGGTCAGGCCATGGGCCAAGACGGGTGTCCCTGTGCGCCGAAACCACAGCACGGCCAGGGCCAGCAACACATACAACTGGAAATCAATCGCCACATACCAGGCCCCGGCCGAGATGGCGGGCACGCCCCACCAATCGAAGGTCAAAGCCAGATGGGCCCAGAGTTCAAACCAATTGGGCCAGGGGGAGACGAATTCGGGGGCGTAATGGCCGCGAACCCACCAACCCAGAAACAGCGTCATGGCCAAAGCGGTGACAAACAAAGGCATCAGACGACGATAGCGTTGCCAGGCCAGCATGAATATCGAAGCGCCGCTGGACTTTTGCAAGCCCTGCATACTGAGGTAGCCGCCCAGAACCAGAAACACATGCACCACCCAGCGCCCTGGTTCAAGCAAAAGCGCGCTCAGTTGCGGCCAGTATTGTGTCAAGTGCAAATTGGGCGGCGCATAAGTGGCCGCATGGTGCCAAACGATGATTTGTGCGCAAATGACCTTGAGCCAGTCTATGCCTGCATGACGCCGACTCATTGCGGCTGGCCCCAATTGGGCGGGCGTTTGTCGATAAAGGCCTGAAATCCTTCTTGGGCGGCATCGTCCATCATATTGCATGCCATGGTCTGCCCGGCCAACTGATAGGCGGCGGCGATGCCCAATTCGAGTTGCTGATAAAACAAGGCCTTGCCCATGCGCACCGAGGCTGGCGGTTTGGCCACAATTTTGGTGCACAAGGCGGCCACGGTGGCATCGAGCTCGGCAGCCGGCACACAGCGGTTGATCAAGCCTTGCCGCTCGGCTTCAGGGGCGTCGATGAAGTCCCCGGTGAGCAGCATCTCCATGGCTTTTTTGCGGCCCACATTGCGTGACAAGCCGACGCTGGGGGTGGAACAAAACAGGCCGTAATTGATTCCAGAGACGGCGAAACGCGAAGTCTCGCTGGCCACGGCCAGATCGCACATGGCCACCAACTGGCAACCGGCTGCGGTGGCAATGCCGTTGATTTGCGCAATGACTGGCAGCGGCAAATGTTGTATGGCCAACATCATCCGAGAACACTGGGCGAACAATTCTTGATAGAACGCCAGATCGGGCTGGGCGCGCATTTCGCGCAAGTCGTGCCCAGCACTAAAAGCTTTGCCCTGGGCCGCCAACACCAACACACGGAACTGAGGCTGAGCCGCCACTTCAGTTAAGCGCGCTTGCAACTCGGTCATCATGTCCGAGGACAAGGCATTGAGCGCATCGGGGCGGCTGAGGGTGATGCGAGCCACCCCAGGCATGGGCGAATCCAACTGTGTTTGGGCTGAGTTCGACATGGGTGTGAATGTGCGAAAAATTTCGCCTAGGGAAAACCTGCATTCTACAATCCCCAGCATGCGTTCTCCACCGCCCTTGCCATGTTTGGGCATTGACGACCCATTTCCCGATGTCGCTCAGGCTTGGCCTGCCTCCTCACCCGCCCCGGGCTTGTTGGCGGCGGGGGCCGATTTGTCATTGCCGCGTCTGTTGTCCGCCTACCAGCGCGGCATCTTCCCCTGGTTCAATCCGGGGCAGGCGATTTTGTGGTTCAGCACCAACCCCCGCATGGTCTTGCGCCCGAGCCAATTTCAGATGCACCACGCCCTGCGCAAAACCTGGCGGCGTTTGCATCGCGAGCGAAGGATCGAATTCGAGTTTGACCGCCATTTCCAGCAAGTCATGCAACACTGCGCCCAGGTCCCCAGAGCCCGGCAAACGGGCACCTGGATCGGCCCCGACATGATCGAGGCCTACACCCGCTTGCACCAAGCAGGTCATGCGCTGTGCATCACGACCCATATTGACGGTCAGCTGGCGGGCGGACTGTATGCGGTGATCTTGGGTCGGATGGTGTTTGGCGAGTCAATGTTCACGCTGCAACCCAATGGATCGAAGTTGGCATTGGCTGCGCTGGTGGCCTGGGCCCGGCACCACGATCTGCCTCTGATCGACTGCCAGCAAGACACCGCGCATTTGCGCAGTTTCGGGGCGGTGACACTGAGCCGGGGCGAATTCTTGGCTGAAATGACACCGCTGTTGGCGCTGCCATCGCCTGCACGCTCGTTTTCGCCTATATTGTGGTCCACAACACACTTTGACGCCCCGTGACGCATCTAAACGACCTGCCGCTGCAGTCCTTGCAGTTTTATGCCACAGCGCCCTACCCTTGCAGCTATTTGCCGCAACGCCAGGCGCGCTCGCAAGTCGCCACGCCCAGTCACCTGATTCACAACGACACCTACTCCGAATTGGTCGCCATGGGTTTTCGCCGCAGCGGCATGTTCACCTATCGCCCCTATTGCGACGGCTGTCGTTCTTGCGTGCCACTGCGCGTCAATGTCGCCGAGTTCGTCCCGCAGCGCAGCCAACGGCGCAGTTGGCGCCAGCACAGCAAGTTGCAAACCCGGATCCTGAAACTGGGCTACGTCCCTGAGCATTATCAGCTGTACCTGCGCTATCAAACTGGCCGCCACTCGGGCGGTGGCATGGACCAGGACAGCATCGACCAATACACCCAGTTTTTGTTGCAAAGCCGGGTCAACTCGCGCTTGATCGAATTTCGAGCCCCTGACCCAGCTGGCGGGCCTGGCGTCTTGAAAATGGTCTCTATCCTCGATGTCCTCAACGATGGTCTGTCTGCGGTTTACACCTTTTATGACCCGGATGACCAGGCCAGCTACGGCACCTATGGTGTGCTGTGGCAAATCGAGCAGGCTCGCACCCTGGGCTTACCCTGGCTGTACCTGGGTTACTGGATTCGGGAGAGTCAAAAAATGAATTACAAAAGCCTGTTCCGACCGCATCAAATTCTGGTCGATGGGCGCTGGCAAATTGGGGCATGAGCGAGTCGGGATAAGATATCGCCATGCGAAAAAACGAAGCTTCATCCGTCACCGCCCCAGCCATCCAGGTGCTCGAGCGCATGTTTAGCCTGATCGATGTGCTGGCCTCGCGCGAGGAACCCGTCAGTCTGAAAGAAATCAGCGAAAAAACCGGTCTGCACCCTTCGACGGCGCACCGCATTCTGAACGACTTGGCCCTGGGACGATTTGTCGACCGACCCGAAGCCGGCAGCTATCGGCTGGGTATGCGCCTGCTCGAGTTGGGTAATTTGGTCAAAGCCCGACTGAATGTTCGCGACGCCGCTTTGTTGCCCATGCGCGAACTGCACCGCCAAATCCAGCAACCCGTCAATTTGAGTGTGCGCCAGGGCGACGAGATCGTCTACATAGAACGCGCGTACAGCGAACGCTCTGGCATGCAAGTGGTCCGAGCCATTGGGGGACGTGCCC
Source organism: uncultured Bordetella sp. (assembly GCA_964390775.1). GTDB lineage: Bacteria > Pseudomonadota > Gammaproteobacteria > Burkholderiales > Burkholderiaceae_C > Limnohabitans. Next base: position 5,297 of record CAYMJT010000091.1, on the reverse strand, counting down.
CCCTGCACCTGACTTCGGTGGGCAAATTGTTTCTGGCCCTGGAAGAACCCGCACGCCTGCGCGCCTACGCCACCCGCACCGGGCTGTCGGGCAACACCCGAAACAGCATCACCCAGTTGAATCTTTTGGAGCGCGAATTGACCCGGGTACGCCAGCAACACACCGCACGCGACAACGAAGAATTGGAGTTGGGGGTGCGCTGCATGGCCGCTGGCATCTACGACGATCAAAAGCGCCTGATCGCCGGTCTATCTATCTCGGCCCCCGCCGATCGCTTGGACGATGCTTGGCTGCCCCGGCTGCAAGCCACGGCCAGCGAAATTTCACAAGCTCTGGGCTACCAGGTCAGTTAACGCGCCCGTTTGGGCTTAGGGAAGAACTGCATCAATCGAGTGTTGCACAGCGTCCCTAGGTTCTGGGACCGCTGGCCAAGGGAGTCTGCCCCAAAGCGTGATGGGCCTCGATCCAGCGGCGCACACGCTCGGCATCGGCGACCCGGCTTAATTTACCGGCCGAGTCCAGAAACACCATGATCAACTTGCGTCCAGCGATGCGAGCCTGCATGACCAGACATTGCCCCGCCTCCGAGATGTAGCCGGTCTTTTGCAAGCCAATGTCCCACTGTGGGCTGTTGATCAGTCGATTGGTAGATCGGTATTGCAGGGTTTGACGACCCACCTCGACCACATGACTGGGCGAGGTGGACAGTTGTCGCAGCAAAGGGTCGTTGTAGGCGTTGGCCACCAACACAGCCAGATCACGAGCACTCGATTGATTCTTGCTCGACAAGCCCGTGGGCTCAACGTAGCGCGTGTCATTCATGCCCAACTGCACGGCCTTGGCGTTCATCAGGCTGACGAAGGCCGACATCCCCCCCGGGTAGGTACGCCCAAGGGCGTGGGCCGCACGGTTCTCGGATGACATCAAGGCCAGATGCAACATTTCACCCCGGCTAAGGGTCGCCCCCACTTTCAGGCGCGAGGAACTGCCCTTTTCAGTGTCCACATCGTCTTGCGTGATGGTCAGGGGTTCATCCAGATCGAGCTGGGCTTCACTCACGATCAAGCCGGTCATCAACTTGGTGATCGAGGCAATCGGCAACACCGCATGGTCATTCTTGCTGAATAGGACTTCTTGCGTGTCCTGATCGACCACATAGGCCACGCTGGACTTCAGAGCCAACTCGTCGCTGACGGCATGCAAACCCGCCAGCTGGCCATAAGAAGGCCTGGGCGCCACCTCGGCAGAGACTTTTCGCGCCTTGATCGGGGCCTGCAGGGTTTTGGCCGCCACCTTGCGGATGGGTTGAGGGATTTTGTGCTTTTGTTTACTCGCAGCGTTGACGCTGGACTTGCCCCGGGTCTGTTCGGGCTGGGCTTGCACTGCAGGAGGCAGCACAGCCATCAGGGCCAAAGAGCAATAAAGACCGATGAGTCGTTTCAAGGCGTAACCTGCGCGGTAATGGTGAACCATCGGCCCAGTATAGCAAGGGAAGAAAAATCACGCAAGAACATAGACTTGCGTGATTTTCTTCAGGTGTTAACCCTGAGCCGCGACGCGCTCTGACTTGCTGTGCAACTTGTTCAGGGCGCTCAGATACGCTTTGGCAGAAGCGACGATGATGTCCGGGTCGGCCCCCACGCCGTTGACCACCCGACCGCTGTTTTGCAGGCGCACCGTGACCTCGCCCTGGCTTTCGGTTGAACCACTGATGGCATTGACCGAATAAAGCACCATTTCAGCGCCGCTGTGAACATGACTCTCAATCGCCTTGAGCGAAGCATCGACCGGCCCATTGCCGTCTGAAGAGCTTTTCACCTCTTGTCCATTGACCGTGAAGACAATGGTGGCGTGCGGTTTTTCGCCGGTTTCACTGCGCTGATTGAGCGAAATGAAGCCGTATTGCTCGTGTTCATGGGTGACACTCTCTTCGCTGACCAGGGCCAAGATGTCTTCATCAAAGATTTCGCTCTTGCGATCGGCCAATTCTTTGAACTTGGCAAAGGCACTGTTGATGTCGGCTTCCGACTGCATCTCGACCCCGAGGTCGATCAAGCGCTGTTTGAAAGCATTGCGCCCTGACAACTTGCCCAGCACGATTTTGTTGGCACTCCAGCCCACGTCTTCGGCACGCATGATCTCGTAGGTGTCACGCGCTTTGAGCACCCCGTCTTGGTGGATGCCCGAGGCGTGGGCAAACGCATTGGCTCCCACCACCGCCTTGTTGGGCTGCACCACAAAGCCCGTGGTCTGACTCACCATGCGACTGGCCGCGACGATGTGTTGAGCGTCAATACCCACGTCGATGCCAAAGTAATCGCGGCGGGTCTTGACCGCCATCACCACCTCCTCGAGCGAGCAGTTGCCCGCGCGTTCGCCCAAACCATTGATGGTGCACTCGATCTGACGCGCCCCACCGATCTTGACCCCCGCCAGGGAGTTGGCTACCGCCATGCCCAGGTCGTTGTGGCAATGGACTGACCAGACGGCCTTGTCGCTGTTGGGGACCATTTCGCGCAGCTGGCGGATGTACTCGCCATAGAGCTCTGGAATGGCATAACCCACGGTGTCGGGAATGTTGATCGTGGTCGCCCCCTCGGCGATGACGGCTTCGACCACACGGGCCAGGAAAGGCAGTTCGCTGCGATAGCCGTCTTCGGCACTGAACTCCACGTCGGCGCACAAATTGCGGGCAAAACGCACCGCTTGGCGGGCCTGCTCGAGCACCTGCTCGGGCGTCATGCGCAGCTTTTTCTCCATGTGCAGGGGCGAGGTGGCAATGAAGGTGTGAATGCGGGCCCGATGGGCCCCTTTGAGGGCTTCGGCGGCACGGGCGATATCGCGGTCGTTGGCGCGCGAGAGCGAACACACCGTCGAGTCCTTGATCGCGTTGGCGATGCTTTGCACGGCCTCAAAATCCCCGTTCGAACTGGCCGCAAAACCAGCCTCGATCACGTCCACGCGCAGTCGCTCGAGCTGGCGCGCAATGCGCAGTTTTTCATCCTTGGTCATGGAAGCGCCGGGCGATTGCTCGCCATCACGCAAAGTGGTGTCAAAAATGATCAGCTTGTCGGCCATGGTGATCTCCGTGATCGGTTCCCTTTTGGGACGGGTTGAGGTCAAAAAACAAAAAAGCCCGTTGCGATTGCAAACGGGCTTTTGGAGTGGTTCGCGCGTGCGACTACATCAGCCCGTGTCGGGACAGCAGTAGTAGAGCCAGCGAGAAGTTCATGGGCGTAATTTAGCACAATTCCGGACCACGTGTGCAGACTGTGTCATTTGTGCAACCCCTCTTCGTCGGGCTCGTCGGTCGAGGTGCTGATGACGCTGGTTTGCAAGCCCTGGGTACGGCGCCAGATATAAATGGCGTAGCCGCTCAGGCCATAGATCACGAACAAGGCAAACAGAACCACGGGCGGGTGGATGTTGATGACGGCAATCGTCAGCGCGATGGCCACGATGACCGTAAAAGGCACGCTTTTCTTCATGGAAAAATCCTTGAAGCTGTAAAACGGCACATTGGTCACCATGGTCAGGCCACTGGCCAGGCACAGTCCAAACACAAACCAGCGCACATCGTTGGGCGGCACCTCGAGGTCGGTCATGAGCCAGACCAGGCCCATCACCAATGCGGCGGCCGCGGGCGATGGCAAGCCCTGGAAATAACGCTTGTCGACCACGGCGGTGTTGACGTTAAAACGCGCCAGGCGCAAGGCGGCACAAGCGCAATAGACAAAGGCCGCAATCCAGCCCCAACGCCCCAGCGGCCGCAGGGCCCACTCGTAGGCAATGAGCGCGGGGGCAGCACCAAACGACACCATGTCGGACAAAGAGTCCATTTGTTCGCCAAAAGCGCTTTGGGTGTTGGTCATGCGCGCCACCCGACCGTCGAGGCTGTCGAGCACCATGGCACAAAAAACACCGATGGCGGCCAGATCGAAACGCTCGTTCATGGCCATCACGATGGCATAAAAGCCGCCAAACAGCGCGGCCAGAGTAAATAGATTGGGCAGCACATAGATGCCCTTGCTGGGCTTGCGCGCGGGCTCTTCGCCTGCTTTGTCGTGATGGGTGTCGTTCATGCTGTGATTGTAGTCATTAGCCACCCTCCCCCCTGGCCCCTCATTTCTATGTGCATACATCACAATTTTTGAGCCTGAAAGAGGGGATTTTTGCGGTGAAATAAAGGACTCTTGCAAAGGCCCTCAAATGTCAGGTCATCATCGCCACGACGCCAGCTACAAATCGCTGTTTCGTTCACCGCTCATGGTGCAGCACCTCATCCGGTGTTTCTGCCCTGACCCGGTGCTCGATACCATAGACTTCCACACGCTGACCCCACTGCCCAGCGAACTCATCACCCGCGCTTTGAGCAAGCGCCACCTCGATAGTGCCTGGATGGTCAAAACACATTCGGGCCAGCCCCTTTGTTTTTTGATCGAGTTCCAACGCACCCCGCAACTGCACATGCCCCTGCGCACCTGCGTCTACAGCGCCCTGTCCTATGAGGCCTTGCTTAGCCTGGGAGTCATTGCAGCCGATCAAAACACTTGGCCCCCCGTGGTTTGCCTGGTGCTCTACCATGGCGAACGACCCTGGCATGGCTCGACGCGACTGCACGACCGGATCTGGAAGCCCAAGCGCGGATTGCTCAGAATGGCGATGTTGCAACACCGCCATCTGCTGCTGGACATCCACCGCGATGTGCCAGACAATATCAACGATCTGGATAATCTGGTGACCATGCTCATGCGGTTCGAGCGGTCTCTCAAGCCAGCAGAGTTGCCGCAGTTATTGCAGCTGCTGGATCAGAAATTACCCGATGACGACAACCTGCGAGATCAATTCGCACTGTGCATCGGACACATGGTGGGCGAGAACAGTTCCATCGCCCTGATGACCCACGACAAACTCACCTGGAAGGAATTAAAAATGAATCTCGCGCAGCGCATGGTGCAGTGGGAGAGGGATTTTTACAAGCAGGGGCGTATCGCAGGCCTTGAGCTTGGCCGCGAGGAAGGCCTCCTAAAAGGCCAAGCACTGCTATTGGAACAAATACTGACCCTACGCTTTGGCGATCTGGGGGCCAATGCACGAAAGCGTCTGGACAAGGCTACGCCCGAGCAATTGCAATATTGGGCCACACGTGTGCTGACAGCCAAAAAGCTGACCGAAGTGTTTCGAGGCTAGGCAAGCTCTGCATCACTTGGGAGCCAGAGGCCTAGACTTGAGACTCATATGAGTGCATAAAAAAAAGGAAACGGCGCCCAAAGGCGCCGTCAGCATCTGGCCCCTGG
>CAYMJT010000090.1:0-9690 GCA_964390775.1 uncultured Bordetella sp. | reverse complement strand
GCCAGTGGTGGACGCACCCCGTTCAGGGAGTTGGACCCGGGTCCAACTCCCTGAATCGCTTGTTGCCTTTGGGCGGCGAGTGTTTTTCACCAACGATCCTCTCTAAAGGAGTAAATCATGGCAACTGCAAAAAAACCGGCCGCCAAGAAAGCGGCCCACAAGAAGGTTGCGGCCAAAAAGCCCGCCGCCAAGAAGAAAGTAGCGGCTAAGAAGCCCGCTGCCAAGAAGCCAGCAGCGAAAAAAGCTGCTCCCAAGAAGGCCGCAGCTAAAAAGCCCGCAGCCAAGAAAGTAGCAGCGAAGAAGCCTGCGGCCAAAAAGCCGGCAGCGAAGAAGCACGCCGCTAAGAAGCCAGCAGCGAAGAAGAAAGCCGCTGCGAAGAAAAAGCCGGCGAAAAAAGCCGCTGCGAAAAAACCGGCCGCGAAGAAAAAGCCGGCGAAAAAAGCGGCTAAAAAGCCGGCCGCGAAAGCGCATGCTGCGCCTGCGGCTCAGACCACTCTGAACCCGCAGGCAGCTTGGCCCTTTCCAACGGCCAGCAAGCCCTGAGCTTTTCAGGCAAACTTAAAGCCCGTGCGCCTTTGGCCCACGGGCTTTTTCACGTCAGTTGATAGTTTTGCGGCCCGCGCTGGGCAATTTTCAAAGCGCCGATTCGGTTGCCCAATTCGGCGCAGCGCACCAAATCCCACCCTTGTTCCAAGCCGTACAGCAATGCCCCGCGCCAGGCATCACCGCAGCCGGTGGGATCGACCACCTGCGTCGCGGGCACAGCTGGCACATGGGTTTTTTGCCCATCGACCCAGATGTCGCAACCCTGTGCGCCCAATGTCACGATCAGCCCTCGTACGCGGCGCGATAGGTCGGCCTCTGACCAAGCCGTGCGCTCACACAACATCTTGCCTTCGTAGTCGTTCACAGTCACCCAGCTGCTCAGGCCGATCAGGTGTGCCAGGGTGGGGCCATCGAACATGGGCAAGCCTTGTCCAGGGTCAAACACAAAGGGAATGCCCGCCGCATGCATCTGCTCGGCGTGCTGCTGCATGGCATCCCGACCGTCAGGAGAAATGATGCCCAGTCGAATGTCACTGCGCGCTTGCACCGCAGTGCGATGGGCCTGGGCCATGGCACCGGGGTGAAAGGCGGTGATCTGGTTGTTGTCCCGATCGGTCATGATCATGGCCTGTGCGGTGTACTCGGACTCGATGGTGCGCACAAACTCGGTCGAAATACCCAGGCTCTGCAAGCGCGTCAAATAATCTTGGCCGTCACGCCCCAAAGTGGCCATGGGCAATGGGGTGCCCCCCAACTGTCGCAGACTGTAGGCGATATTGCCGGCGCAGCCGCCAAAGTCGCGGCGCAAACTGGGCACTAAAAAAGACACATTCAATATGTGCAGCTGAGCGGGCAGGATTTGTTCGGCGAATCGACCTTCAAAATCCATGATGGTGTCAAAGGCCAAAGAGCCGCAAATGAGGGTGGACATGGTGTCTTTCAGGGGTAAAAAAGTTCGACCCGAAAACCACTGACGTGGCCATGCAGTTCAGGGTCCAATTCAAATCGGGTTTCGGTTTCCAGACCATTGCCGGGGGCCAGCGCTGTGGCCAAGCCGATGTTCTCGGGCAACAGCACCTTGCGCAAGACCGCGCGCTCTTGGGCGTCGGTCAGCGTCAGCTCGATGGCGGGTGTGGCGACCGGGTGCGCAAGGTCGTGGCGCAGGTGCAAGCCCAACACAAAGTCACCGTTCTCAAGCTGATCAAAACCGCTGGAGACCACACTGACCGCCGACAACACCTCAGGGGCTTGGATGCGACAACGCAGCGGCTGGCACAAAACGCTCAGGACCGGGGCCAGCCAAGGGTAACGGGCAGCCCACAAATGGCGATGATGCAAAGCGATTTGCACCGCCAACAGCAGGGCCAGCGTCAGGGCGGCAAACCGCCAGCGGCGCTGCCGCTGTTGAGCCAATGCGGCCACCTTGGCCAAAGAAGCCGCCAGTTCTTCGGCACTCATGGGCTCGGGAACCGCGCGACCCTTGGGCGGCGGTGGCACCGGATCGTCGCGCACGGCGATACTCACCTGGGTCAAATCATCGGCCACAAACAAATGCCGCAGCGGCACATAGCGCAGTCCACAACTGGGACATTCGTGCGAAGCCTGGGTGTCAATGTCCACACCCATGGGCTCAATCTGGTGGCAATGTGGGCAACGGGACTGCAGCTTCATGTCACCCAGTGCGCGCTCATGCAAACCCAGCCCTCTTGCTCATCGACCACCCGCAAATCGCACAGCGGGGCATAAGCGGCGCGCAATTCGTCAGCCTGTCGCGACAAAATGCCCGCCAGCACCAGATGACCGCCAGATTTGACTTGTTTGCACAGCAAAGGTGCCAGTACCTTGAGAGGCGTGGCCAAAATATTGGCCAGCACCACATCGTAGGTATCGCTGGCCAAATCGGGCAAGCCGGCGTGTAAACGCACACCATTGGCTTTGGCATTATCCAAAGTGGCGCGCACCGCATCGGGGTCAATGTCGACGGCATCGACCTCGGTCGCGCCATGCAAGGCCGCAGCAATGGCCAAAATACCCGAACCGCAACCATAGTCCAGCACGCGCTGACCGGCCCAGGGATGAGTGGCAACCCAGCGTAAACACATACGCGTGGTGGGGTGGGTACCTGTGCCAAAGGCCAAGCCAGGGTCGAGGCGAATGACACGCCGAGCCTGAGTTGGTACCTCATGCCAAGTAGGCACTATCCAGAAATCGGGCGTGATATCAACGGGTGCAAACTGCGACTGCGTCAAGCGCACCCAATCTTGCTCGGCCAAGGGCCGCAGGGCCAGAACCGCACAGTCATGAAAATCGTCCTGCAAGGCCAGCAACTCAGCCGCCTCACGCGCCTGCGCTTCATGGCCAAACAAAGCCGTTACCGTGGAGCGCGACCAACCCTCACGCGGGGGTGGCATGCCGGGCTCGCCAAACAGGGCGCGCTCGGCGTCGGTATGAGCGTCGGCATCTTCTACCGACACGCTCAGGGCATCGAGCGCTTCGAGGGCTTCACTGACCCACTCGACGCGCGGCTCGGGTACCAGCAGGTGCAACTCAAACATCAACGCTTGCGAGCTGCCATCCACTGCTCGAGGTAGTGGATGTTGGTGCCGCCCTCCATGAACTTGGCGTCGACCATCAACTCGCGGTGCAAGGGGATGTTGGTCAGTATGCCTTCGACCACCATTTCACCCAGGGCAGTGCGCATGCGGGCCAGAGCCTGCTCGCGGGTATCGCCAAAAACAATGATTTTGCCGATCATCGAGTCGTAGTTGGGCGGTACAAAGTAATTGGTGTAGACATGCGAGTCAACTCGCACCCCCGGGCCACCCGGCGGGTGCCACATGGTGATGCGCCCAGGCGAAGGGGTGAATTTGAACGGGTCTTCAGCGTTGATGCGACATTCGATGGCGTGACCTTGAACTTGGATCTGTTTTTGGGTAAAGGGCAGTTTCTCGCCGCCAGCGACCAAAATTTGGGTTTTGACGATGTCCACCCCGGTGACGCACTCGGTGACCGGGTGCTCGACCTGCACACGGGTATTCATTTCAATGAAATAGAACTCGCCGTTTTCGTACAAAAACTCAAATGTGCCTGCACCCCGGTAACCGATGCGCTTGCAGGCTGCGGCGCAGCGTTCGCCGATTTTCTCGATCAGCTTGCGTGAGATGTGGGGGGCCGGAGCCTCTTCAATCACTTTTTGATGCCGCCTCTGCATCGAGCAATCCCGCTCACCCAAGTACACCACATTGCGGTGTTGATCGGCCAGCACCTGAATTTCAATGTGACGCGGGTTTTGCAGGAATTTCTCCATATAAACCTGCGGATTGCCAAACGCCGCCTGGGCTTCGGCTTGGGTGGTCTGGACCGCATGCACCAGCGCAGCCTCGGTGTGGACCACACGCATGCCGCGCCCGCCGCCACCGCCCGCCGCTTTGATGATCACCGGATACCCGATCTGCTTGGCGATGCGCCGAATGGCGGCCGGATCATCGGGCAATGCACCCTCGGACCCGGGCACACAGGGCACACCCGCCTTGATCATGGCCTGTTTGGCTGAAACCTTATCGCCCATGATACGAATCGACTCGGGCGTGGGGCCTATGAACTGGAAGCCGCTTTTTTCGACCCGTTCGGCAAAATCGGCGTTTTCGCTCAAAAAACCATAGCCCGGGTGGATGGCCTCGGCGTCGGTGACTTCGGCCGCCGAAATGATGGCAGGCATGTTCAGATAACTTTGCGTCGAGGGGGCGGGGCCGATGCAAACCGCCTCTTCAGCCAGTTTCACATACTTGGCCTCGCGGTCGGCCTCGGAGTAAACCACCACCGCCTTGATACCCAACTCACGGCAGGCGCGCTGGATGCGCAGGGCAATCTCGCCCCGGTTGGCAATCAGGATCTTTTTAAACATGAGAACGGCCTGCTCACTCGATCACGAACAAGGGCTGGCCGTATTCCACCGCCTGACCGTTCTCGGCCAAGATCTGGGTGATGGTGCCACTTTGATCGGCTTCGATCTCGTTGAGAATTTTCATGGCCTCAATGATGCAAACCGGATCACCCTGTTTGACCACGGTGCCGACTTCAACAAACGCCTTGGCCCCCGGACTGGCGGCCCGATAAAAGGTACCGACCATGGGCGACTTGACCTGATGCCCGGCGAGGGCAGGCTCAGAGGCGACTTCGGCGGCCGGGGCCGGACTGGAAGCTGGCGCAGGGGCAGCAACCGCGGGCGCACTGGCCAGGGCAGTGTTCGAAGGGGCCGCCACCATGACGTGGGTCGGCTGGCTCGATTTGACGATGCGCACCTTGCCTTCGGCTTCGGTGATTTCAAGCTCGGAGACATTCGACTCCGAGACCAGATCAATCAAGGTTTTGAGTTTTCTGAGGTCCATGGGCCTAATTTACATCAAAAAGACGTCAAACCGCCCACTTTTCGATCTCATTTGCTGATAATTTGCCCAATTTCTTCATGATCAAGCGCCCATCGGCGGCCAAAACCACCGTAAAAGGCAATGCGCCTTGGGCGTTGCCCAGTGCCTCACCCAACTGGGTCCCGCTCAAGCCCCCCAAAGCAATCGGATAAGTGACCGGGCGCTGCTCGAGGAAGCGCTTGATTTGCGACGGCTGATCAATGGCAATTCCCAACATTTGCCAGCCTTTAGACTCATTTTGACGAAAGAAAGCGTCAAGTAAAGGCATTTCTTCCACACAGGGCGGGCACCAGGTGGCCCAAAAATTGATGACCAAAGGCTTATCTCGCAGCGTGGCCATGGCCAGGGTTGAGCCATCCATCAACTCGAAATTCTCTTGCCACAAAGCCGATTCGGCTTCGACCGAGAGTCGCTCGCGTTGCTTGAGCCAATGCGATAAACCAGCCCCAGACAACAAGGCGACCAGACCTGTCAAAAGAACGAGCGATCGCCTATCTGTCGACAAGATCGGCATATCGGTTGTTATATTTTTGTTATTTTTCGTCATTTTTCAACAAATTCATCAAAGCCTTCAAATCGCCTCTTTGCGTCATACCATCCGCATCGGGCAATAAAGCCCCCCGCAAATCATCGTGGTCAAGCACGGTCAAGTGCAGGCCGATGGTTTCCTTCAGGGCCGGGCAAGACACGCTCAGACTCAATACATCCACCGATTCTCCGCCAAAGCCCGAGGTCGATCCGACCTGGTAATCAAGCCCTTGATTGATCAGGTCTATTTCGGCCGACTTGGGGTCATCACAGAACAATTGCAAGTGGATGTCGCTCAGCCGGGTGGCGGTGCCGCGCCAGACTGCGCCGCTCAAATGGGGACGATAAGCGGCCAGCCTCTGCATCCACAGGGCAGCCAATTCGCGCAAGGCGCGCAATTCGGCGGGTTGGGTTTCGGCGGCAAATAGCGCCAGATACTCACGCACACTGTCTTCGACCTGCGCATTGCTGGGCATGGCGCAGCGGGGACTCAAGCCCAGATCTCGTGCCGCCCGTCTTTTGGCGGGCCCATAGGCCATGCCTTCCTCGACGACCCAACGGGCGGCGGCGGCGGCGATTTCGTCTGCATCGTCGTTCATGCCCCGATCTTAGCGGGGCACCGCACCCCAGGTCACTAGAATCCAACTTCATGCATATTCACATCTTGGGCATCTGCGGTACTTTCATGGGCGGAGTGGCGGCATTGGCGCGCGAAGCCGGCCATCGCGTGACCGGTTGCGACGCCGGCGTTTACCCCCCGATGAGCGAGCAGTTGCGCGATTTGGGCATCGAGCTGATCGAAGGCTACGACGCCGATCAGATGAAACTCAAACCCGACTGCTTTGTGGTCGGCAATGTGGTCTCGCGCGCTCGCAACGCCCAGGGCGATGCGCGTTATCCACTGATGGAAGCGATTTTGGAAGAAGCCGCCCCTTATGCGAGTGGCCCGCAGTGGCTGGGCGAGCATATCTTGCGTCGCCCCAAGCAAAGCTGTCATGTGTTGGCGGTGGCTGGCACCCACGGCAAGACCACCACCACCTCGATGCTGGCCTGGGTGCTAGAGGCCTGCGGTCGTCAGCCCGGCTTTCTGGTCGGCGGGGTACCCCTGAATTTCGGTACTTCGGCCCGCTTGGGGGCAGCCGCCCATCAGGCCAACGCACCCTTTGTCATTGAGGCCGATGAGTACGACACCGCATTCTTTGACAAGCGCAGCAAATTCGTCCATTACCACCCGCGCACAGCCATCTTGAACAACCTCGAATTTGACCATGCCGACATCTTTGACGATCTGGCGGCCATTGAGCGTCAATTCCACCACCTGGTGCGAACCATCCCTGGACAAGGCCGGGTGGTTTTCAATGCCGACGAGGCCAGTTTGCAGCGGGTGTTGCAAATGGGTTGTTGGTCTCAGGCGCTGGGCTTTGGGCTGAATCAGGGCGACTGGCGCATCGAGGGCCCGCCAGAAGACTTCGCGGTATTACATCAGGGCCGCGAAGTGGCGCGCATCGCCTGGTCTGTGGCGGGCGTGCACAACCAACTCAATGCTTTGGCAGCCTTGCTGGCAGCCGATCATCTGGGGGTGCCCATGACGCAGGCCGCTGGTGCCTTGACCGAGTTCGCCCAAGTGCGACGTCGACTCGAGAAAAAAGGGGTGGCTGGGGGTGTGACCGTCTACGATGATTTCGCACACCACCCGACCGCCATCCGAACCACGGTCGATGGCCTGCGCCGCCAGGTCGGTAGCGCGCGCATCATTGCAGTGTTTGAACCCCGCTCCAACACCATGAAGCTGGGCACCATGAAGTCGCAACTGCCCTGGAGCCTGGAACAAGTTGATCTAGCGATTTGTCACAGCGGTGGCCTGGACTGGAGCGCCACTGAGGCGCTGGCGAGCATGGGGCCACGGGCTCGTGTGTGCGCCAACATCGAGGACACCGTGCGCGAGGTCGCCGCCTGGGCGCACGCTGGCGACCATGTGCTGTGCATGAGCAACGGTGGCTTTGGCGGCATCCACGACAAACTGCTGCATGCCCTCGAACCAGACAACTGATCAGCCGCGCCGTGCTTTGACCGCCTTGGACAAAACTTCCAAGGCTTTGACCGAGTCATCCCAACCCAGGCATGCGTCGGTGATGCTCTGGCCATAGGTCAGCCGATCGATCGGATCTTGGCCCGGATTGAATTTTTGCGCGCCAGCTTGCAAATGGCTCTCGATCATGACGCCAAACACCCTGCGCGACCCCCCATGGATCTGGGCCGCGATGTCGTGCGCCACCTCCAATTGCTTTTCGTGCTGTTTGCTGCTGTTGGCATGGCTGAAATCAACCATCAGGCGCTGCGACAAGCCAGCGGCTTTCAGGTCTTCGCACGCGGCGCGCACGCTGTCTTGATCGTAGTTGGGCTTTTTGCCACCGCGCAAAATGACATGGCAGTCGGGGTTGCCCTGGGTCTGGACGATGGCCACTAGCCCATTTTTGTGCACCGACAGGAAGTGGTGACCACGGGCCGCAGCCTGAATGGCGTCGGTGGCGATTTTGATGTTGCCGTCGGTACCGTTTTTAAAGCCTATGGGGGCCGACAGACCTGAGGCCAACTCGCGATGGACCTGGCTCTCGGTCGTGCGAGCCCCAATCGCGCCCCACGAAATCAGGTCGCCAATGTACTGCGGGCTGATGACGTCGAGAAACTCACTGCCAGCGGGCAAGCCCAGTCGGTTGATCTCAATGAGCAACTGACGCGCCATGCGCAAACCTTCGTCAATGCGAAAACTGCCATCGAGGTAGGGGTCGTTGATCAGGCCCTTCCAACCCACCGTCGTGCGCGGCTTTTCAAAATAGACCCGCATCACAATCTCTAAGGTGTCTTTGAAACGCTCACGCTGTTCTTTCAAGCGCCGGCCATAGTCGATGGCGGCGGCAGGGTCATGAATTGAACAAGGACCGATGACCACCAGCAGGCGGTCGTCCTTGCCGTGCAAGATCGACTGGATAGAGAGTCGGGTCTGCGTGACCAGGGACTCGACGGCCGTGCCCTGAATCGGAAAAAAGCGAATCAGGTGCTCGGGCGGTGGCAAGGTGGTCAGGCCGACGATGCGCTGGTCATCGGTTTGACTGGTGCGTTCCACAGAGTCCAGTTGTGCTGTTTTCATTGGGAGTCCTTGTAGTGTCAGGGTCAAAAAAAAACCGCCGGAGGCCGGCGGTTCGTTGGGGGGCAAGCACTTTGCGCTTAGACCTCTCGACCGCCGACAGGCGTGAGAAAGTAAAAAGCAAAGTAAAAGCCAAGTTGTTTCATGGATTTGAATATAGCACAGTTTGCCAGACTTCAGGCGGTGCCTCCCACCGTCAGTCCTTCGATGCGCAAAGTCGGCTGGCCGACCCCCACCGGCACGCTTTGTCCTTCCTTGCCGCACGTGCCTATGCCAGCGTCCAAGGCCATGTCGTTGCCGATCATGCTGACTCGGGTCAGGGCATCGGGGCCATTGCCCACAATGGTGGCGCCCTTGACGGGGTACTTCAAGCGGCCTTTCTCGACCCACCAGGCCTGGCTGGTTGAAAATACAAACTTCCCCGAGGTGATATCGACCTGGCCACCGCCAAATTGGGTCGCATAAAGACCGCGATCGAGGCTGGCGATGATTTCTGCCGGATCGGTGTCGCCGCCGAGCATATAGGTGTTGGTCATGCGCGGCATGGGCAGGTGGGCATAGCTTTCGCGGCGGCCATTGCCGGTCACGGGTACCCCCATCAGTCGGGCGTTGAGCGAGTCCTGAATATAGGCCCGCAAAATGCCGTCTTCGATCAACACATTGGACTGACTGGCATGGCCTTCGTCGTCAATATTGAGCGAACCACGTCGTTGGTCGATGGTGCCATCATCGAGCACTGTGACCCCTTTGGCGGCCACCCGCTGACCAATGCGGCCGGCAAAGGCGCTGGAGCCTTTGCGGTTGAAGTCGCCCTCCAGACCATGCCCAACCGCCTCGTGCAACAAAATGCCGGGCCAGCCTGGGCCGAGGACAACCGGCATTTCGCCAGCTGGTGCAGGCCGAGCCTGCAAATTATTCAGGGCCGATTGCACCGCCTCTTGGGCATACCCGCGCAGGATTTCGTCGTCAAAGTGATCGAGGTCAAAGCGCCCGCCCCCGCCCGCCGAGCCCGGCTCATGACGGCTGGCAGGCCGCCACTCTCGG
>CAYMJT010000089.1:0-9710 GCA_964390775.1 uncultured Bordetella sp. | reverse complement strand
TGTAGCCATCGGCCGGGGCTGCGGCCACACTCTCGGTGGCGATATTGCCGTTAGCCCCCACGCGGTTTTCAATCACCACGGCTTGCCCCAAGGCAGCAGCCATGTCCTGGGCCACCAGGCGGGCGATCACGTCGGTGGGTCCACCGGTGGCATAACCGACGACCAGTTTGACGGGTTTGTTAGGGTAGTCGGCTTGCGCGTAAGTCAGCCCAGACACAGCAAGAACACATGCACCAGCGAGCCATTTGAACATCTTCATCTTCATTCCTTAAGGTTGAGCTGCCCAACTTCTTTGCATGGAAGGTCTGGCCATGAGCGACGAACTGGCCTGGGCCAGCGCTGGATATTTGGAGCGCCACTCCAGATCGGGGAAGCGCAAGTCCAGATACCACAAGGCACAACCCACGGTGAGCAGTCCCAAATGAAAGGCTGGCTCAAAATAAGCGGGCGTCTCATTCAAATGCGCCAAAGAGGTGTGCATGGCATCGAGTTTGCCGTCAATCCAATCGGACCAGCGCAAGGCCTCGGGGCGCGCGGTTGATTCATAGCGAATCAGCAAGGCCGCGTCCAAAATACCGTCGCCCAGCGACTGCAACGACATGGCTTGCCAGCGCAAGGGGCCCGATTGGGGCAGCAAGGAACCACCCCCCAAATGGTTGAGGTATTCGCAGATGACCCGGCTGTCGTAAAGACATAAGCCGTCGTCAGTGACCAGGGTGGGCACTTTGCCCAAAGGGTTGTGGGCCAAGATGTTGGCGTCGCGTTTGACGGGATGGGCACTGCCCACCTGAAACGAGATGCGTTCAATCACACCCACTTCGGTAGCGGTGACTAGACACTTGCGCACATAGGGCGAGGTGGGGGAAAAAAACAGTTTCATAGGAGGTCAGTCATCTTTGATCTTGGCCTTGACGATCACCTCGGCCCATTTCTTGATTTCGGAACGAATAAAGGTGTCGTATTCCTCGGGAGTGCTACCGATCACTTCGGCCACTGAGTCGCTGATCTGCTTGTTGACCTCGGGGTTTCTGAGCACGGTTTTGACATCGCGCGAGACCTTGTCGATGATCGCCTTGGGCGTGGCCCCCGGGGCCATGAAGCCAAACCAGGCGGTGATTTCAAAGTCTTTCACACCGGCTTCAATCATGGTGGGTACGTTGGGCATACGCGGTGAGCGCTCGCGACTGGTGATGGCCAAAGCGCGCAGCGTACCCGCCTGAATGAAGGGCAACAACACTGGCGCATTGTGAATGAGGATTTCAAACTGGCCCGACAAACCGTCAGTGGTCATTTGAGCGCTGGACTTGTAAGGGATGCTGACCATGCTGATGTTTTCAGCCAGATTGAGCGATTCGCCCATCAGGTGCTGGGTGGTGCCAGGCCCCGGCGTGCCGTAGCGGATTTTTTGCGGGTTGGCGCGGGCAAAGGCCAAGATATCGGCCACCGATTTGAAGGGCGAGGAAGGCGGCACGGTCAGAAAGTTAGGGGTCTTGGTGACCAGACTCACCGGGGCCAGGTCTTTCAAGGGGTCATAGGGCAGCTTGCCAGCCATGAGCGTGACGTTGACGGCAATCGGGCCGATGGTGTTGTAGAGCAAGGTGTAACCATCGGCGGGGGCTTTGGCCACCCGATCGGCGCCGATATTGCCTGCCGCGCCGACCACGTTTTCGACCACCACGTTTTGTTGCCAGAGCTCGCTGAGCTTATTGGCGATCAGCCGAACCTGGCCATCGGGCGCACTGCCCGGTGGGGCCGGCACGATGACGCGCACGGGCTTGTTGGGCCAGTTGGCTTGTGCATGAGCCAAACCAGGCAGACCAACGGCAAATCCGAGCAGGAATCCCGTGATCCATAGGCGACGAGGTTGGATGTTCATGAAAGTCTCCGTTTAAAAAGGCAAGGAAGAATGGGGTCTGACCCATTCGGGCCTGACCTGAACGGTGAGGCCCAGCAGGATAAAAGAATTGCTTTTGCCGTGACCGTCCAGATTGAGGCTGCCGTTGACGCCCCCTTCCAGCACATGGTCGATGACAAAGTTGAATGCGGACAACAGCGGCAAGTCATAGCGGCGCACGGCCTTGGCTCCGCGATGAGCATAGGCTTGCATCACCACCTCGGGACTGAGTTGCTGAGCCAGCGACGCAAAGGCATGGGGGTTATACGGCATCAGGCATACATTGAGCCGGTTGCCTTTGTCGCCGGCCCGGGCGTGGGCGACACTGTGCAAAGGGACACTGAGCAGGGTGTCGGTCTGGCTTGCGCTCATGTGCTCACCTGCGGTGTAGGCAAAAAAGAAAAGCCCATGCTCAAAAGACCTGGGTCTATCAGGTAGGACTGAGTGCGTATGCGCTGTGTGGTGCGTATGCGCACCCCGCCGCCGCCAGCTGGTCCACAGCAATACAAGGCCAGAACTTCGCGCGCGGCCTGATCGGCATCGTCGTGCATGGCCGCAGACGCTGCAAGGCGCACGCGCACATCGTGCGGCATGGCGTCGGAGCTTTGCCACAAATGGCCATCGTCGCTGTCGTGCACACTGGCCACCCCAATCAGGTCGATGCGCAGTTGCACGGGCAATTGGCGCATGGCCACACGCTGGCGTAATACCTCGGCCGCCTTGCGGGCTCGGGCCACGGCATTGTGCCCCGCATAAGATATTTCACCTTCTCCCAACCACCCCCCTTCGAAACAGACGGTGACTTTCACGGTCTGGGGGGCTGGTTTGCCCTGAATTCCTAACACCCGCACACGGTTCTCTCCAGCAGACTCGATCGTGATTTGGGTGAAATCCAGGATCACATCGGGGGTGATGTAGTTGGCCGGGTCGTGAATTTCATACAGGAGTTGTTCTTTAACGGTCTCGGGGGTGACCAGGCCCCCGGTGCGCAGTGCCTTGGTGATGAACAGGCTGCCGTCTTCATGCACCTCGGCAATGGGGAAGCCGATTTGGGCCGGATCGGGAATGTCTTTATAGCCGGGGTCATAAAAATAACCGCCAGTGATTTGGGCCCCGCACTCGAGCAAGTGGCCCGCGGTTGCGCCAACCGCCAAACGTTGCCAATCGGTGAGTGACCAATTGAAGTGGTGAATCAAGGGGGCCAGGGTCAGCGAAGGATCACCCGTGCGCCCCGTCACCACCACTTGGGCGCCGGCCCGCAGGGCTAGCACAATGGGCTGTGCATTGAGATAGGCGTTGGCAGCAATCAGCTCGCCGGCCCCCATTTCGAGGCCCGCGTCGGCTTCGTAAACTGGGTGAGCGTTCAGGTCTAAACCCTGAACGTCGTCGCCATGCACAACGGCGATGCGCGCCTGGGGGTGGCCAAGTCGTGCCGCCAATTGGGCGATCAGGCGAGCCGCTGCCGGTGGGTTGGCGGCACCAAAATTACCAATGATGGGGATGCCGTGTTGCAGACATTTGACCAAAATCGGCTCGAGCAGTCGCTCGAGCATGGGCTCGTAGCCGCGCTCAGGATTTTTGCGTTTCTCAAGCTGGGCCAAGGCGACAGTGCGCTCACCCAGGGTCTCGAAAAAAAGCGCGCTCGGCCCGCCCCATTCGATCAGGGTATCGACCACGGGGGCGGCGGCATCGACCCGATCGCCCGAGAACCCGGAGGCATTGCCGACTCGAAAAACCTTGGACACCTTGTTGGCCTCACTCATGCTTGTACGGTCGAGCCAACCACATGCTGCAGCAGTTCGGGGCCAGGGCTTAGTTCGCCACGCTCGACTCGCTTCATCACCTGGGTCAAGCGCAGGTGGAGGCTCACATCGATGCCGACTTCGGAGCCACGGCGCGCCACCAAGCCGTTGATGTCGTCGATTTCGGTGCGACGGCCTTTGCGCACGTCTTGCGCCATCGAGGGACGCTGGGCGCCGCTGCGGGCCTGGGCAACCTCGAGAATCATTTGGGTGATGGCCGCGAGGGCCGAGGCGTCGTTTTCAGCGCGGGCCAAAAGGTCGAGATCCAGCCCACCCACGGGTTCAAGTGTGAGGCCCAGGGCTCGCCCCACCCGCACCGAAGAGCTGCCCAGGCTGATGGAGAGTTGACGGGCCACGTCGTGGTTGTCGCGCTCTCGGCCCGTAAAGCCAGTCAGGGCGCAAACGCCATTGCGCATGGCGTTGATGGTCAGTTTGGACCAGCGCTCCCCCCACAAATTGGTGGTGACTTTGCAAGTGTCGCTGTGCGAAAGCAGTCGAGATACGACTTCGGCACGGGACGTGATTTGCCCGTTCACCTCGCCCACGCGCAGGCCCCATTTGACTTCATCGCCCAAAGGGGAATTGCGAACAACTTGGCCCGGTGCGACGAGGTCGGCGGCCAATGCGCTGACTGAACAACCCAATACCCGCTGCCAGCCCACGACAGATGCTATGGCTTCTTCGTTGATGCCGTTTTGCAAAGACACAAAACAGGCGGTGGGGGCAGCAAAGGGGGCAATCAGTTGGGTGGCCCACTTGGTGTCGTAGGACTTGACAGAAATAAAGATGATATCGAAAGGATCCTCGCGCACCAGCTGCGACACATCGCAGATGTTCAAAGCACGCACCGGGGTTTGAACCGAGCCAGCCCCGTTCATGCCTGTCACCGACAAGCCGTGTTCGCGCATCGCTTGAACATGATCGGCCCAGGCGTCAATCAAGGTGACATCAACGCCGGCGTGGGTCATGTGGGCGCCGACATAACTGCCCACGGCACCAGTGCCCACCATGCAAACGCGGGTCATGCGGGATTCCTCATGCCTTTGGAGGATGCCAACGCTGCTTGGGTGCTTGAGGTCATGAGGTCGTCAATCGTCAAAAGCTTTGTCATGCTCGACCACACCCATGCTTTCGTAAGACTTGGCGGCACCACTGAGGTCCCAGGCTGTGGCACCACCCCGGATGGCCTCTTGGATATCGGCCTCACGCCGCATTTTGGCCAGCGCGGCGTTCACAACCCCTGCCGCCTCAGCGCGCGGAATGACAACGACACCGTCACCATCGGCCACCACCAAGTCACCTGGTCGGACCCAAACGTCGGCACAAGAGATGGGAATGTTCACACCACCGCCTTTGCCCTTGTCGGCATGAATCGGCCAGATGGTGGTCGCCCAGACCGGGAACCCCCATCCAGTGACGGCATCGGTGTCACGCACGCACCCCTGCACCACCACACCCGCCAGTCCTTTGGCCATGGCGTAGGTGGTGGCGACATCGCCCCACTGCGCGGCCGAGGTTTCGCCTTGGCAATGCACCACCAGCACGTCACCCGGGTTGGCCAAGCGCAGAGCGCGGTGCATCATGAGGTTGTCGCCGGGCTGACACCAGGCTGTAACGGCAGGACCAGCGACTTTGGCGCCCGGCGTGATGCGTCGCATGCGCGGCGACATCAGCCCGTTATAGGCCAGGTGACTGGTGCTTTCGTGCAGATCGGCCACAGTGACTTCATGGGCTTGGGCACAAATGCTGGCGTCGACGCGATTGACGCGAAGGTAGACGGTCGGATTGGTCATGAACAGGTCTCAGGCGTGGGGGACGCAATGCTCGGTGGGCGAAACGCGGAAGGTGGTGCGCTTCATGAGCCGGGGTTGATCGATGCGCATGACATCACGACGGTGCAGCAAGCAACCGTTGTCCCACATCATCAGATCACCGTTGTGCACCTTGTGGCGATAGACCAAGGACGGCTCTCCTCCGGTGGCGAAGAGCAAAGGCAAGACGCGCGCATTTTGCTCGGCAGTCAGGCCTTCGATTTCGACCAAAGTGGTTTGATCAGCGTACAGCGCTTTACGGCCCGTTTGGGGATGGGTCAACACCACCGGATGGCGAGCATCGGGCAAGCTGAGCATGGCGTTGGCTTTTTCCTTGTCGCGCAACTCGGTGGCGTTCAACATGGCGTAGCGCTTGGCGTAGCGATACAAACCCGTGCGACCCTCAATCAGGGTTTTGACATCATCAGGCAGCAAATCCCAGGCACCGTATTGATCGGCCCAGTAAATGTCTCCACCATCACGGGGGACTTCGGTGCCATACAAGATGGCCCCTGTGGCGGGTCGGACCTGGAAGGTTTGGTCGGAGTGCCAGTCAACGTCTTCACCGCCAGCGAAGCCTCCCACGAAACGGCCATCGTTGTATTTCAGGGTACTGAAGTAGATGATTTGTTCGTGATAGGGTGACTGGATGTCTTTGCGGCCACTGGTCTCACAGCGGCCAAAATATTCGGTGAAGCGCACCAGATCGGGTTCGTCCAGAGACTGGCGGCGAAAAATCATGACGGGTGAGCGCGTCCATAATTTTTTGAGTTCGGCCATGGCAGAAGCGTCGTCAAGGATGTCCATGACATTGGCATGCACTTGAACGACAAAACCGTTGGGATGCAGGGGCGTGGTCGAAACACGGGACATGAAATACTCCTGAATACAAGCCTTGCAAACAGGTCGAGATTAACAGTTTCTGGCGACTTTGCCGAGACGGGTTTACCTGAGTCAACGGGCGGCATCAGGGGGTGTATCGATGTGGCTAGACCACAAATGGTCGCGGCCAAGGTCAGCCCATTGGGCGCATCCGATTTGACGCATGATGGTCTCGAGTTCGTGACGCAGCAACTGCAAGGCTCGGGCGGCCCCCGGCTCGCCAGCGGCGGCGACGCCAAACAGGGTGGGTCGCCCAGAAATGGTCGAATCGGCCCCCAAACAGCGGGCGATCACCAAATCAGAGCCTCGGCGCACACCGCTGTCCAAAATGAGCGGGAACCCTTCCCCAACGGCGGCCCGAATGACCGGTAAGACTTCCAGAGGAGATGGCGCGGTGTCAAGTTGGCGCCCCCCGTGATTCGAGATCACCACGCCGTCGGCACCGTGCTGCTGGGCCAGGCGAACGTCGCCGGGATGCAATAGGCCCTTGATGACCAGGGGGCCGGGCCAGTCTTTGCGGATGCGTTCGATGTGCTCCCAAGTGATCATGGGCGCCGGGGTCAGCGTGCCGTACAGATCGGCAACCTCGGAGGCGCTGGCGCCCTGCGGGGCATAGGGCATCCAATTGCGCATCATGGGAATGCCACCCGAGCGCAAGTATCGCAAGACCCACAGCGGATGCCCCAGGGCATCGAGCGCAATGCCAGGGGTCATTCGAAAAGGCCGGGAAAAACCATTGCGCTTGTTGCGCTCGCGATTGGAGTTGACAGGGACGTCGACCGAGATCACCAGCACGCTGACGCCCGCACGACGGGCCCGCAACACCAGGTCATTGTTGATGCGCTCATCGCGCGTGCAATACATTTGAAACCAGACATGCTCGGGGGCCACCGCCATGACATCTTCCATCGAGGCATTGGCGGCGCTGGACAACAAAAAAGGCACATTGGCCTGACGCGCCGCCGAGGCCAACATCAGGTCGGCGTTGGGACGAAATAAACCCGCTAGACCCGTCGGCGAGATGCCCATCGGGGCCGCATAAGTGCGACCGAACAGGGTGACACGGGTGTCGAGTTGGCTGACATCGCGCAAATAGCGCGGTAACAAACGGTAGCGCTCGAAAGCCTGCCGGTTGCGGGTCAAACATAACTCGTCGTCGGCACCACCGTCGATGAAGTCAAATGCGATACGGGGCAGCTTACGACGCGCCATCTGGCGCAAATCTTCCAAGTTGACGGCAGCTTCGATCTTCATGGGCGTGGCGATGCGGAGACATGGTGTCTGTAGCGCTTGAGAATATCACGCACCTCGGGCCAAGTGCGTGTTCCCTTGGCGACAAAGCCCATCCGCTCGGAACTCGAGCGCAAACCAAAAACCGACTGATGGGTCTTTTATTTGTACTCTGATCGATCGGCGCTTGGCATGGGTTCAGACTCCAAACCCAAGCCTCTGATTTCGAGTTTCATGATCAATGCGGCAACAGCCAATAAAAGTACAGCGCCGCTTTCATAAATGAGGTCGATGGTGCTGATGCCCTTGCCTTGCAAAATAATCAGGCGACACAAGGCCGTGATGGCAATGAAAATGGGAATAGTGATCGGAATTTTGTTGTATTTATAAAAGGCTGCCACCATGCCCAAGACCTCGGCATAGATGAACATGAGCAGCAAATCGGTCAGGGTGATTTTGCCGGTGGAGAGCACCACATACATTTCGGAGCAAACGCTGTAGACGGTGAATAGGGCAATCAGGACCAGGATGCCTTTTTCGGCCAGGGTAATTAATTTGTACATATTGGGCATGAGCAGCCTCCTGGGGGCAGGGTTAATCTGATCAGTATGACAGGGATGGATTAAACCCATTTCCGACTTGCCTTCAGGGGTCTCTGTCTCTGGC
This sequence comes from uncultured Bordetella sp., assembly GCA_964390775.1. Taxonomy (GTDB): domain Bacteria; phylum Pseudomonadota; class Gammaproteobacteria; order Burkholderiales; family Burkholderiaceae_C; genus Limnohabitans. The sequence continues at coordinate 1,425 of CAYMJT010000089.1, read as the reverse complement.
CCGACGGCACCCAAAGCAACTTCGGCTCCGCCTTGCCAAGGGCCATCGGTTGCCTGCACCCAGTGTAGAAACCAAGCTTGAATCGCCAGTGGCTAGGGGGTATAACCCATTGTGAATGGGGTCAAGGGGTTTTGGCCTGTGCATTGAACGCGAGGTTCAGCGTTGGGGCCATGTCGTGAAAAATGCCTGAATCCAATCCATGTAAGGAGTATTTGAAGATGTCGTGGCGCGTTTTCTTTCAAGGCACTTTGACGCTGGCTGTGCTGGCCATGACTGCACCGCTGTGGGCGCAATCGGCTTTCCCCCATAAACCCATCAAAATCGTCGTTCCCTTCGCAGCAGGGGGGTCGACGGACGTGATGGCCCGTTTGGTCGGACAAAAGGTGGGGGAGTCACTCGGCCAATCGGTTTTGATCGAGAACCGCCCTGGGGCGGGAGGTGCCATCGCCAGTGACGCGGTGGCCAAATCGCCTGCCGACGGTTATACGGTCCTGATGGCGACGACCAGCACGCACGCCATCTTGCCGGTGGCCAATGCCCAGTTGCCATACGACGCGCAGCGTGATTTTGTGGCTTTGGGCCTGGTGGCCAAGGCCCCCAATGTATTGGTGGTCAGCCCCAGCTTGGGTGTGACTACGGTCAAAGCCTTGATCGAGCTGGCTCGAAGCAAGCCTGGGCAGTTGAGCTTTGCCAGCAGTGGCAACGGGACCATCACTCATCTGGTGTCAGAGGCCTTTAACAAGGCCGCTGGGATTCAGGCCACCCATGTGCCCTACAAGACCGGTGTGCAAGCCTTGTCCGACATGGTCTCTGGGGCCATTGCTTACCAATTTGATTCAATCACTTGGACCCTGCCGCAGGCCAAAGCAGGAAAGATCAGGGCCTTGGCGATCAGTGGGCTTCGGCGATCGCCGCTGGCCCCCGAATTGCCGACTGTGGCCGAATCGGGTTTGCCGGGTTTCGAGGGGCTGACTTGGTTCGGCTTTGTCGCGCCGTCGGCAGTCCCATCGGATGTTTTGCAAAAATGGAGCAAAGCCCTTGAATGGGCCATGCAACAAAGCGATGTGCAAACCAAATTGATTGCACTGGGCGCGGAGCCCGCCAGTGGCCAAGCGCAAGAATTACAGTCGCTGATGAAGCAAGACGCTCAGAAGTGGCGGCAAGTGATACAGGAAGCGGGCGTGAAGTTTGAATGACACACCCAAGCAGTGGTTGAGTGCAGTGGCTTGAAGTCTCTACTTCAGACTTCTTGGAAAAAGCAACATGACCTAAGGATACTCTGCATAACTTGGGTCGGTCGCGCATAATGCCCACAGCTGAACAAAACGCATATGGACAATATTTCAGACTCACAGAAGGTTCACAAAACCGTGATCGCCACCCCAGCCGGTGTGGTGGCCTCGCAGCACAAACGCGCGGCCCAGG
>CAYMJT010000088.1:0-9821 GCA_964390775.1 uncultured Bordetella sp. | reverse complement strand
CCCTTATAAAACCTTGGCTGATCTATTGCGCGATGCCAAATCCCGTCCTGGCACCTTGTCCTATTCCACCGTGGGGCCGGCCACGACTCAGCACATTGCCGGCGAGGCTTTCAAGCGCATCACAGGCACCGATTTCACCTATGCGGCTTTCACGGGCGGCGCTCTGGCGGCCAATGCAGTCTCGGGCGGACATGTGACCATGGTTTTGACCAACCTCAATGAGGTGGCGGGCTTGCTCGATGCGGGCAAATTGAAACCATTGGCCGTGACCACCCGTGAACGTCTGGACGCATTGCCCCAGGTCCCCACGGTGATCGAGCAGGGTTTTAAAGATTATGAGGCTGTGGCTTGGTTTGCGCTGGCCGCGCCTGCGGGCACACCCACTGAGGTCGTACAAAAAATCGCCGATGATTTACAGACCACCCTCAGCGATGCCGAAGTCCGTCAAAAACTGATGGCGGCGGGCTTGTATCCGCAATTCATGGGGCCCAAGGCCTTGAGCGTCCACATTCAACAAGAATATGAACGTTACAGTCGCATCATCGACGACGCCCGCATCAAGCTCGATTGAATGCGGGCCAGCGAGCGATCAAAGTGACTTGATCAAAACCTGACGGAACTTGACCACGCCCGAGCCGTACTGCAAGGCAATATGGCCTTTGGAGAATTTGCCGTTGCGAGCGTTGACCGTCACGACACCGTTGAGTTTCACGGTCAGTGCATCGCCCTTGGCCGTGATTTCCATCACATTCCATTGCCCGCCAGCGCGGGGCATGGGCGAGACTTTGGCCACATCGACGATGGCACCGGTGCCATAACTCGGGTCGGGACGGGTATCCCAAATATTGACCTCATAGCAGTTGTCAGCGCCGATTTTGGTGGGGTCTTGGCAGCGTATGAAAATGCCACTGTTGGTCTGACTGTCGACCCAGAATTCGGCCCTGATCTCATAGTCGGTGTAAGTGGCTTTGGACACCAGGTAACTGGGCGTTTTGCTGCGCAGGTAGTCGGCAATGATGGCATCTTCCTGAATGCGCCAATTGGCGTCCCCCACCAAGGTCCAGTCGTTCAGATTGCTGCCCTTGTCATACAGGGGCGTCCAGCCCGAAGCGCTGGGTGTTGTGGCACAGCCAGCCATCAGGCCCAGAGCCAGCAGTGAGGCGCATAAGAATTGGCGTGGCCGATGTGTCGTTGTCATTTTGGGCTCCAAATTCATGGTATCGGCCTAGGCCGAGGAATGGGGTTAGAGCATCATCTGTTGGGACGCCAGGGGTGTCAAGGCAGGGATTACACTGCCATGCAACGAATTAGGAGCACGCATGAGTCCATCTGAATTGCCCCCCATCCGCCGCATCGTGACCGGCCATGACGCACAGGGCCGCTCTTGTATCGTCGAGGACGGCCCTTGCACCAGTATTCGCACCGTGCCCGAGCGGCCGCGTTACCGCTCGGTCAATGTCTGGCGCACCACCGAAGCTCCGGCGCAAGTCGACGCCCCCGACAGCATTGCCCAGCACCAGGGCATTTTGCCGCCAGGTCAGGGGGGAACGATTTTGCGCATCATCGACATTCCCCCCGAGTCCAAAGACCCCGTTGAGCGCCAGCGCCAGATCAGCGCCATGTTCAAGGGCATGTTTGCCGATGCACATCATGACGCGCGTCAGGGGGTTCACCCCGGCATGCACAAAACACTGACCGTCGATTACGCCCTGGTGCTGCAGGGCGAAATCTATGCCTTGATGGACGAGGGCGAAACGCTGATGAAAGCTGGCGATGTGCTGATTCAGCGTGGCACCAACCACGCGTGGGCCAATCGTTCGGACCAAATGGTGCGCATCTGCTTTGTTCTGATTGACGCCAAGCGCTGATGCGTCACGAATGTGAGGGGGTCCAGCTGCGCGGGTTGGCCGACGACCAGTGGCGCTCAAAAATGAGCCCGCCCTGTGCCAAATCCAGCGGCCGCGCGTCGAGCAAGCTGCCCGCAACCACCATCGGGTAGAGGTCGGACAGTGGGCGGCACTCGGTCGCACTGATGCGGCGCATGATGTGACGCAAGCTCACCTGATGCGGGGCATGTACCCCAGTGGCTTCCAGCAGCTCTTTCAAGGCGTCCAGCGTGTGATGATGGAAATTTTTCACCCGTTCGGCCTTGTCGGTCACGACCAGTGCTTTTTGACGCACCGGGTCTTGCGTGGTCACACCGGTTGGGCAATGGCCGGTATGGCAGTTTTGGGCTTGAATGCAACCCAAGGCAAACATGAAGCCGCGCGCGCTGTTGCACCAGTCAGCGCCCATGGCCATGGCGCGGATGATGTCAAACGCGCTCACGATCTTGCCGCTCGCGCCCAACTTGATCTGGTCGCGAAGATTCAGGCCCAGCAAGGTGTTGTGAACCAGGCGCAATCCCTCGACCATGGGCATGCCCATGTGGTCTGAAAACTCCAGGGGCGCTGCGCCAGTGCCGCCTTCGGAGCCGTCGACCACGATGAAGTCGGGAACAATTTGCGTGCTTTGCATGGCTTTGGCAACGGCAAACCACTCCCAGGGATGACCCACGCACAATTTAAAGCCAGTCGGTTTGCCGCCCGACAACTCGCGCAAGCGCTGCACAAAACGCATCAATCCCTCGGGGCTGTCAAAGCTGCTGTGCGCCGAAGGCGAGACACAATCCACGCCCACGGGCACCCCACGGGCTTCAGCGATTTCGGGGGTGACTTTGGGCCCCAACAAAACCCCGCCATGTCCTGGTTTAGCGCCTTGGCTGAGTTTGACCTCGATCATTTTGACTTGCGCATCGACCGCTTGGGCCGCAAAGCGCTCTTCGCTGAACGTGCCATCGTCATGGCGACAACCAAAATAGCCGGAGCCTATTTCCCAGATCAAATCACCGCCGTGGACACGGTGATGCCGCGAGATCGACCCTTCCCCGGTGTCGTGGGCAAAGCCACCCAACTGCGCCCCTTTGTTGAGCGCCAAAACGGCATTGGCACTGAGGGCGCCAAAGCTCATCGCAGAGACATTGAAGAGACTGATGTCATAGGGTTGGGTGCAATGCGCCGTACCCACCCGCACCCGGAAGTCGGCGCTGGCGATTTCGGTCGGGCTCATCGAGTGGGTCAGCCACTCATAGCCCGAGCTTTGGACGTCTTTTTGGGTGCCAAAAGGTCGTTTGTCGGATTGACCTTTGGCACGTGCATACACCAGTGAACGCTGGGCTCTGGAAAAGGGGGCTGACTCGGTCTCGCTTTCGATGAAGTACTGGCGAATTTCGGGCCGGATGTACTCCAATAAAAACCGCAGATGGCCAATGATGGGGTAATTGCGCAAGATGGCATGGTGGTTTTGCCTCACATCGGCCACGCCCACACCCAATAAAACAGCCCAGACCAACCAAGACAGGCCTCCCTGTCCGGTCAATAACAACCAAAGGCTATTGACTACAAACAAAAGCAAGACCAGCAAAAATGCCGTGTACCTGGCCGGATAAAACCGATTGACTAAATCGATCATGCGTGACTCCTATCCCTCTGTGGTCTGTCGCAAGGGCGATTTGCGCTCGCCTTGACGCCAGATTAACATGTTTGTTCCAAATCACAATCGGGAGTCATCCATGCGCAGAAGAACAGCGCTCAGCCGCCTGGCCGCCTTGACTGGGGCTGCGTATGCCCCCTGGTTGGGTGCCCAAAACTTTAATGGCCGCACCCTCAAATTCATGGTGGGCTACCCAGTGGGCGGGGTGGCCGACTTCATCACCCGAACCACCACCGACGGCCTCGGGGCTGCCTTGGGCGCCAATGTGGTGGTCGAAAACCGCCCGGGTGCAGCAGGCAATATCGCGGTCGATGCGGTGCTTAAAGCCACCCCCGAATCGGGCACTCTGGGCATGTTCGGCAACTTGCAAATCACCATGAACCCGCATGTGTCCCAATTGGCCCTCAAGGGTGCCGACCCCCTGCGCGATCTGGTGCCCATCATCGGCTTGGCCGATATGATTTTGATGCTGGCTGTGACCACGCCGACGGGCATCAAGAACCTAGATCAATTCATGCGCCAGGCCCGCGATAAAGGCCCCGATTTCCGCATCGGCATTGCCGGTATCGGCGCCCCGCACCATTTGGCCGTTTTGTTGTTGCAAAAAAATGCCGAACTCAATATGACTTTGGTCCCCTACAAGGGTGGGCCGCCGATGATGGCCGACGCTGCCGGTGGGCATCTGGATGCGGTGATCACCACCTTGCCGGTGGGAACGCCAATGGTCACGGCCGGCAAACTGAACTGGATCGCCACCGTGCCAGCGACCCCCATTCCCAGTTTGCCAGGCTTGCCTTCTTTGGCGCAAGTGCTCAAGGGCGAGTCGGTGCCCACGGGCAATGGCATATTTGCTCCGCCCGGTACATCGCCCACGGTGGCCCAGGAGTTGCATCAAGCCATGCGCCGACAGTTGGAAAACAACGCCATCGTGACCAAATTGCGTGCCAACGGCCTGGAGCCCTTGAGCGGTTCACGGCAGGAGTTTGCCAACAAACTGGCCGCTGAGTCGGTTTACATGAAAGATTTTCTGGCCAAAGTGAAGGTCGATTTTTCGAGTTGAGTGCCCATGATCATCGACATCCACGGCCATTTCACCACGACGCCCCCTCAAGTCGCAGAATTTCGCCAACGCCAAGTTGCCCAATTCCAGCGCGATGGCAGCGTATTGACCGAAACCCCAGCTGTCAGCGACGACGAAATTCGAGCTGGCATCGAGCCCCATCAACTCGCGCGCATGAAAGAGCGCGGAGTGGACCTGACCTTGTTTTCTCCAAGAGCGGTCGGCATGGATCATCATCAGGGCAATGAAGCCACCAATGTGGTTTGGGCCCGTTTCAGCAACGACCTCGTGGCCCGCGTGTGTCGAATGTTCCCGCAACACTTTGTGGGTGTCGGGCAATTGCCCCAGGCCGCGGGTGTGGCGCCCCGCCAGGCGGTGTTTGATGAGTTGCAGCGTGGCATCGAAGAGTTGGGGTTTGTGGGCTTTAATCTCAATCCTGATCCGACGGGTGGGCGCTGGAGCGACCCCCCTTTGTGGGACAAAGATTGGTGGTATCCCTTGTATGAAAAATTGGTGGCTTGGCAAGTGCCGGCCATGATCCACGTCAGTGGCTCATGCAACCCCCATTTCAATGCGGTAGCAACCCATTACATCAATGGGGACACCACGGCATTTGTGCAATTTTTGACCTCCGATATTTTCAAAGACTTTCCAGGGCTGAAATTCATCCTGCCCCACGGTGGGGGGGCGGTGCCTTACCACTGGGGTCGCTACCGGGGATTGGCGCAAGACATGGGCTTGCCCCCACTGGAGGACAAGGTGCTGAACAATGTGTTTTTTGACACTTGTGTGTATCACCAGCCAGGCATCGATTTGCTGCTGTCCGTATTGCCCAGTCGCAACATCTTGTTTGCATCCGAGACCTTTGGTGCGGTCAATGGTGTCGACCCACGCACCGGGCATCATTTTGACCATACACGACGCTACATCGACGCCTCACCGAGCGCTGATGCCGCGTCGCGCCAAAACATTTATGCCGATAACGCGTTGGGCGTCTACCCCCGATTGAAGCGGGCGTGTGCCTGACGCTTCGTCACTTCAAGGGTAAAGGGGCGCCTCCGGGCAGGGGGGTGCGATCGACGTTGAGCACCATGGCGATCAAGGTGTAGTAACCGTTGACAGCGATCAGGTCCATCACGCCTTGTTCGCCAAACCGATCGAGCACCGCTTGAAAGCTGGCATCACTGACTTTTTTATCGCGATGAAGCTCGATTGAAAAATCATAAATCGCCTGCTCTTCAGGGCTCATGCCCTGTGGGCGACGATTTTGAGCGACCTCTTCAGCGATTTTCGGATCCAGGCCCGCTTGCAAAGCCAGGCGGTGGTGCGCGAACCACTCGTATTGAGCCCCCCAGTGGCGTGCAGTAATCAAGATGGCAAACTCGTTGAGCTTGAAACCCAAAGTGCTTTTGAAGCGGATGTAAGAGCCCACCTGCTGCAGATGTTCGCCGACTTCGGGACTTCGCAGAAACACATTGAAGGGGCTGCCCAAAGCCGCCTGGTTGGCCGCCGAACCTGGCACGGCAGCCCGGGGGCCAGAGCGGATGCTGTCGGCCAGTTTTTTCTGCGCCGGACTCAGTTGATCGGGGGGCAACAACTTGAACCGGCGCAGGGATTCGGCATCGCCGGCAGACTGTGCCAGAGCCAGGCCAGAGCCGCAACAAAAAATCAAGGCCAGTCGATTCCAATGGGCCTTGAGTTGGCGCGTGATTTTGCATAGGGTTTGCATGGGATTGCTCCTCGCTCGGGTGGATACATCAGGCATGATCGCGATCGAATTGGGCCACCCAATCGAAGCCCATCATCTGCGAAAAACCTTGAAAGTCGTGCAGGGGTGTGGCCAGACCCTTGGAAGAACCTTGTGCCTTGAATTGTTCATAGACCTGAGCAAATGATTGGGCTGCGGCCAACATCGAGGTCACTGGAAATATGGCCACCTGGTAGCCGATCTCTTGGAGTCGTTCTCGGCTCATCACCGGAGTGCGACCGCCTTCGACCATATTGGCCAGGCAGGGCAAATCAAAGCGGCGGCAAATGCGACGCATTTCTTCTTCCGACTCGGGACTTTCGATGAACAATACATCGGCCCCGGCCTGGGCATACAACTCGCCACGCCGCAGCGCTTCGTCCAAACCCAGGGTAGTGCGCGCATCGGTACGTGCAATGATCAAAAAATTCGGGTCCTCACGGGTCTCGACCGCGACCCGAATCTTGGCCACCATGTCCTCGGCCGCGATGACACGGCGGCCCAGCATATGCCCACATTTTTTGGGAAATTCCTGGTCCTCCAGCTGAATGGCGCAGGCGCCCGCACGCTCGTAGCCCCGCACGGTATGCATCACATTGAGCAACCCGCCGTAACCGGTGTCACCGTCGCAAATCAAGGGGGTTTGGGTAATGGTGGCAAACTGCGTCACGCGCTGCACCATGTCGGTATAGCTGGCCAAGCCAGCGTCGGGCAAGCCCAGATAAGAAGCCACGCTGCCATAACCCGTCATGTACAAGGCATCGAAGCCCAGACCATCGGCCATTTTGGCTGAAATCATTTCGAATACACCCGGGGCCAACACCCACTGGCGACGCCGGACCTTGTCGGCCAATTCGGCGCGGCGTTGCGCGACAGGTTTGACCGAAAACCCTTGTTTCATGGTGCTTTGCTTCATGCGATGATTATCAATCAGTCGCCCAGCATGGGCACTCTCGTTTGTACCCTGAGTTTTGGAGTCGTCATGTCAAAATTTAAAGCACTGAGCGTCCTGTCCCGACGCGGGTTTTTGGGCGGCTTGCTGGCCGCCGGCCTACTGGGTTTCGCCCCAGTTTCGCAGGCGCAGACCTGGCCCAGCAAACCCATACGCCTGATTGTCCCCTTTACCCCTGGTGGAGTGACCGACACCAGTGGCCGCCTGGTGGCCGAACAATTGGGTAAGCGTTTGGGCCAGCAGGTGGTGGTCGACAATCGACCGGGGGCATCTGGCAATATTGGCACCCAGATGGTGGCTCATGCCGAGCCAGACGGTTACACCCTTTTGCTCGGTTTTGATGGCACCTTGGTGATCAACCCCCATGTATTCACCAAAGTCGGCTTTGATCCGGTCAAAGACCTCGCACCGATAGGCAAGATTGGCGATGCCACGCTCATTTTGGTGGCTCATCCGCAGTTCAAGGCCAAGACCTTGAAAGAATTGATCGAGTTGTCCAAGGCCGATACCAATGGCTACGCCTACGGTACATCGGGTACCGGTGGCACGCCCCACATCGCTGGCGAATTACTCAAGCAGCGCACTGGGGCCAAGTTGACCCACATTCCCTATAAAGGGGGTGGCCAAGCGATGACCGATGTATTGGGGGGCAATATTCCCTTGGTTTACACCGCAGTGGCTGGGGCCATTCCCCATGTCAAGGCGGGGCGTTTGCACCCAGTGGCCGTCAGTAGTGCCAAGCGTTCTTCTTCATTGCCCGATGTGGCGACTTTTATGGAAAACGGGGTCTCTGATTTCGACATCAGTTCTTGGGTCGGCATCTTGGGCCCGGCACGATTGCCCAAAGCCATCGTGGATCGTTTGCACACCGAATTACAGGCTGTGCTCAGCGATCCGGAGGTGCGCGATAAACTCAATGGCATGGGTATCGCCGCCACACCGGGCAGCGCCCAGCAATTTGGCGATCAGATTCGCAATGACCTGGCCCGATACGAGGCGGTGGTCAAAGCGGCTGGCATCAAACTAGAGTAAACCGCCGTCGCTGTCATTGCGCCCGCATCCATTGGGGGCTGACCCCGATAAAATGGTGAATATTTTAACCAACGGAATATATTTTGGTTAAAATATTGACCAAATGAAGCCAGTCGATCTGAAAACCATCCTAGAGCGCCAATTGCTTTTGCAACTGGGGGATCGCCTGCGTCAACTCCGCATGTCGCACGGCATCAGTTCGACCAGCTTGGCCGCTGAATTGGGCATCACGCGCAATACCTTGCGCTCGATCGAGTCTGGTGACCCATCGCCCTCCATGGGCAATTACCTGCGAGTTATGTCACGCTTGGGCGTGGCTGGTGACATGGCCCTGCTGGCAAGCGATGCCATGCAAACTGCCCCTGGCGACACTGCGGCGGGACGCACCCGACGTGCCGCCCATACCGTGCAAGTCAAGGTCAAAGTGCTAGACGATTTGCATCAGATACAGGATTTGCAGAGCATGGCCCTGCACGAAGCGGCAGTGAACCATGTCAAACAAAATCCTCACTGTGTAACCCAAGCCCAATCAACATTAGCTCGATGGAGGTCCCAAGGTGAATCGCGCACAGAAGGATTATTTTTTGAGTGGGAAAAAATTTTAAATCTTCGATCTTGGCGTAAGATTTTGGGACGATCTAGACGTGCGCAGCAATTGCGTCAGGCGTCCCCATTGGTCACGGTGCTTCCGGAGGACGTGCGAAAAAGGGTACTGAGTCATATCAAGACTCTTAAACAGGGGGTGGTCATGGAAGGGCCACTGACCCACATCCAAAAGGATGGGGTTCAACATGAAGAAGATAGACTTAGAGCACATCATACGCGCCTGCGGTGACATCACACATCAGAACGAGTTCATACTCATAGGTAGTCAATCCATATTAGGTTCAGTGGCGAACCCGCACCGTGATTTGCTGGTTTCCATGGAAGCCGATATTTACCCTTTACAAGCTCCTGATCTTGCTGATCGTATTGATGGTGTCATCGGTGAGGGATCACGCTTCCATGATCTTTTCGGTTATTACGCGCAGGGCGTCGGACCAGAAACTGCGGTATTGCCTAAAAGCTGGCTCGATCGAGTTCATCGCATCCAAAATGAAAACACCCATGGTTGCGTGGCCTATTGTTTGGACCCGCGCGATTTGTTTTTGTCTAAGGCCCATGCTGGGCGCGATAAAGACCGCGAGTTTTGCATCCGAATGCTTCATCAAGGTTATGTTCAACCCAGCGAATTGATAGACTTGGTTGCGCAAATGCCGATCAGCGTCGAAGAACAAGATAGGCTGCTGACAAGAATACGTCGATGGCAAAAAGAAACCTCAGAATTTGGGGCTGACTCCACTCTGTCGAAGGGATGAATTAGTGGGGTCTGACCCCAATTTCTACCTTCATTTGGCTTGCACTTTCAGCACAGTGTACCTGCTGGCGATGTAGACCTTGCCGCCCAACACCGCCACGCCGCGTGGTTGATTAAACGTCGCCGATGTGCCGGTGCCACC
>CAYMJT010000087.1:0-10219 GCA_964390775.1 uncultured Bordetella sp. | reverse complement strand
GACCGTGCATGGTAGTCAGCTGGTTGAACAGCTCGGGGTTGACCACTTGCAAGCCAGGTTGGAACAACTCGGCACGAATCAGCAGCGCCAAGACGCCACCGATGATCAGCATCGTGAAAGCGAATAACAAATACAAGGTACCAATGTCCTTGTGATTGGTGGCAAACACCCAGCGACGCCAGCCGTGGGGGGCACCGTGGTGGTCGTCGTGTCCGTGATCGCCAGCAACGTGGCCGTGCGGGTCGAGAACTGCGCTCATGGTGGGTATCCTTTGATAACTGGGTGATTAACGTGAAGCTTTGATTTCAGCCGGCTGGACCAATTGACCGGTCTTGTTGGACCAGTTGTTCTTGGTGTAGCTGATGACGGCCGCAATATCGGTGTCAGAGAGCTGCTTCCAGGACGGCATGGAGCCATTGCCAGCACCGTTGAGCAGTATCTTGATTTGTTTGGCTTTGTCGCTGTCGAGGACGACCGCAGAGCCGTCGAGGGGCTTGATGGGCCCTGCACCCTTGCCATTGGGCTGATGGCAAGCCGCGCAATTGGCGGCATAGACCTTTTCGCCGCGCTTGAGAATGTCATCGAGGGCCCAGACTTTGTTCGGGTCGTCCATTTTGGCGGCCATGGCCTTTTGTTGGTCTTGGACCCACTTGGAATAGTCTTCGGCGCTGACCACCTTGACGTGTATGGGCATGTAGGCGTGTTCTTTGCCGCACAGCTCCTGACACTGGCCATAGAAATCACCGGTTTTTTCAGCCCGGAACCAGGTGTCACGCACGAAACCAGGGATGGCGTCTTGTTTGATGCCGAAAGCCGGCACTGCAAAAGCGTGAATCACATCATTGGCCGTGGTGATGATGCGGACTTTTTTGTCCACCGGCACCACCAGGGGGTTATCGACCTTGAGTAAGTAGTTGTCGATCTGCACGCCTTTGGCGCCGCTGTTGGAGATTTCACGGTGCTCGTTGTCCAAAGTGGAGACGAAACCGATGCCTTCGCCTTCGCCCTTGATGTAGTCGTAGCCCCACTTCCATTGGTAGCCCGTGGCCTTGATGGTCAAGTCAGCGTTGGAGGTGTCTTTTTGTGCCACCACAGCCTTGGTCGCAGGCAAGGCCATCAGGATGACGATGATGAAAGGAATGACCGTCCAGGCGATTTCAACTTTGACCGATTCGTGGAAATTGGCGGGTTGATGACCCAAAGACTTGCGATGCTTGAAGATGGAATAGAACATCACCCCAAACACGGCAATGAAAATAATCGTGCAGATGATCAGCATGAACCAGTGCAACCAGGCCTGCTCGGCAGCGATTTGAGTCACCGCAGGCTGCAAATTGAGTTGGCGCACGGCAGGGCCGCCAGGCAGGTCATTGACAGCCCAGGCGCTGCCAGACATCGCCCAGGACGCCGCCAGCAAGCCGGTGGACAGGCAAGCCGAAAGGTTCTTGTTCATCTTCACTTGAATTGGCCTCTAAAAAGAGCGTCGGACCCAGCACCCCGTGGGCGAGATCTGATCTGACGCAACATCAGACTCCGTTTTTGGGACCAAAACGGATCACTCAGCATTCTAACCAAGGAAACCCACTGCCATGAAGGGTTGCTCCGAGAATTTCCAATTATTTGGGTCGCAACATGCCCTTCATTTCATCCAATGAAATACTGGTGGTGGTATCAACCGCGTGGCGCGCTTTGGGCTTGAGGGCGTGGCCATAGACAATCTCCAGGGTCAAGGCATACTGCCCGTCGGGGCTTCGGTGTGGCCAGTGATCTCGTAAGACTCGAGTCAGTTGTTCAGCCCAACCCTTGCCCCGGCAAGTGGGATGGCGTTTCGGATTGAAATTGCGTCCCATGCTCCGAAGGTCTTGAATCAACTGATCGGGGTTGGCGTAATGTAAGGTGATGCGCTCCATGTCCATGACCGGTTCAGCAAAACCCGTTTGCACCAGCATGTCACCCCAGTCGTGCATATCGGTCCATTGTGCTCCTGGCATCGGCCAGCCCATGTCTTGATAGAGTTGATGCAACTCGCGCAAAGCATCGGGGCCGAGACAAGAAAACATCAAAAAACCATCGACGCGTAAAGCTTGGTGCCACTGCCGCAGCAAGGCCTGGGGGTCGGCATGCAAATGCAGTTGCATATTGGCCCACAACATATCCGCGCTCTGAGCTTGTGCATTGGCTCGCAGCCATTGAAGTTTGGCTTGGCCTTTGAACCAGCTGCGCCAAAACGGCGGCTTGAGTTGCGTTTGGGTCCAGGCCATGCGCAGTGGGCTAGGCTCGACCACTTGGCAAGCCGCCTGTGGGTATCGCGCAGCAATCAGTCCGTGCGCCGTCCAACCGCCGATGGAGGGCTGGGCATGAATCCAGTCTCGAGGTTGCAATTTGATCCACTGCAACCTGTCTTGCATGCGTTGGCCGATTTCTTCGTGTATCCAGGCTGGCGAGGGCTGGGCAGGCAAGCCCTGCCACCAACGTGCGCATGCCGTGGTGTCGTGCGTCGGGGGCGGATTGTGCATATGACCCAATTCAGCCGCAACAGGGGTGGTTTCCATCTTGCGCGCAGTATATTGCCCACTGACTGGGGGAGGCGAGAATGTTTCAGTTCAAATGGTCGCAATGTCTGCTTTGCCGGCGGTGGCCCGAGGCCACGCTGTGCGAACCGTGTCGACTTGCGCACGCCCCCATCAGGGTGCGGTGTCTGCGCTGTGCACAGATCCGACTCAGTCGAACAAGCCACCGCTGCGTGCAGTGGGGTCCAAAGGGTGCGGCATGGCAGGCCGCCAGCGCTCGCGTCGATTACCTTCCCCCATTCGATGCTTGGGTGAAACGTCTGAAATTCGCTGGCGACTGGCCCCTGGGACGTACCATGGGCCACCTGATGCGAGAGTGCCCATTCGCTCAGGCTCTTTGGGCTGCGGCCGATTGGATACTGCCCATGCCCGTTTCAACACAGCGACTGCGCGAGCGTGGCTACAACCAGGCGGCATGGCTAGCCCGTCATTGGTGTGGGCCCGACCGACGACTGCAAGTCCATTGGCTGATTAAAACACGCCATACCGCCGCCCAGGCCCAAACCGAACGTGATCTTCGTTGGGCTCAACTCAGTGACTCGATGGCCGTGACGGATCGAGCCCGCGCGATGATCCGGGGAGCCAGGGTGCTGCTGGTGGACGACGTGATGACCACCGGCGCCAGCGCACAAAGGGCCAGCCTTTGCTTGATGGAGGCAGGGGCCAAACGGGTCGATGTGGCTGTATTTGCCCGCACACCGCCAGCATTACACTGAAGGCCTCATGTTTCAGATCGTCTTGGTTCAACCCGAAATCCCACCCAACACCGGTAATGTGATCCGCTTGGCGGCCAACACCGGTTGTCATCTGCACCTGATTGAGCCCTTGGGCTTTTCCATGGAAGATCGTCTCATGCGGCGCGCTGGCCTGGACTATCACGAATATGCCGAAGTCAGGCGTCACACCAGTTGGGACTCTTTTTTAACAACCATGCAGCCCGATGCCGAGCGCTGCTTTGCCTTGACCACACGCGGCACTGGTCACTTGTACCAGACCCGTTTTGAAGCGGGAGATTGGCTATTTTTTGGCAGCGAAACCGCCGGCTTAAGGTCAGACATCCGCGAGTGGTTTGCGCCCGAGAGACGCTTGCGCTTGCCCATGAAATCGGGACAACGAAGTTTGAATCTATCCAACGCCGTGGCCGTCACGGTCTACGAAGCCTGGCGACAGAACCACTTTGCCTAAACCACCTGATGGATTTCAGGCTTGGTTGGCTGCGGGTAAGTGACGCAGCCAGTCGGCAAAGCCGTTACCGATTTCTTTGTGCTGTAGGGCCAACTCGACCGTGGCCTCCAAAAAACCCATTTTGCTGCCGCAGTCGTAGCGTTTACCTTGGTAGGGGAAGCCCAGAACGGCCTCAGACTGCAATAGTCCAGAAATACCATCGGTGAGTTGTATTTCGCCACCCACGCCACGGCCACCTTGACGGATGCGCTCAAACACATTGGGGCTCAATACATAGCGTCCAGCGACAGCCATTCGCGATGGGGCTTGTTCGGGCTTCGGTTTTTCGATCATGCGTTGCACCTGGACCCAGCCTTGATCGGTGAGAGGCCCAGCCACAATGCCGTAACGTTGCACTTGGTCCAGAGGCACCTCTTGCACCGCCAATACAGAGGCGCCCGTTCGGGCATACACATCGACCATCTGCGCCATGACGCCCGGCCCACCTGGCCGGCCCACCATGAGATCATCGGCCAACAAAACCGCAAAAGGATGTTCACCCACCAAATGTTCGGCGCACAACACTGCATGGCCCAAACCCAGGGCACGGGGTTGCCGCACATAGCTGCACATCATGTCTGCAGGCTGCACACTGCGCACCAACTCGAGCAAGGCTGACTTACCCGAAGACTCGAGTTCACTTTCCAACTCGTAGGCGGTATCGAAATGATCTTCGATGGCGCGCTTGTTGCGCCCCGTGACGAAAATCATGTGGCGAATGCCAGCCTCGTAAGCCTCTTCCACCGCATACTGAATCAGCGGCTTATCGACCACTGGGAGCATTTCTTTCGGGCTGGCTTTGGTGGCCGGCAAAAAGCGCGTGCCCAAACCAGCGACGGGGAATACAGCGTGTTGGATGGTCTTCATGATCCAGAAAGATTAGCCCAGCTTGGCCAGTTGGGACTGGACTTTGCTGAGGGTGTCGCCAAAATCGGCCAAGCGCTTTTTTTCCTGTTCAATGACAGCGGGGGGCGCTTTGGCCACAAATGCCTCGTTCGTGAGTTTGCTTTGGGCTTTGAGGATTTCGTTTTGAAGCCGCGCCACTTCCTTGCTCAAGCGGGTGCGCTCGGCGGCCACATCCACTTCCACATGCAAACAAACACGCAAGCCTTGGGCCACAGCCACTGCGGCATTTTGCGCTTGGGCGCTCCACTGTGGCTCGCTGGTAAACACCTTGACCTCGCTCAACTTGGCCAGCGCCTGCAAGGCACCGACGTGGCTGGTCAGCCAGAGGGCGTCATCGGCACTACTGGCCAGCGCCAACAAGGGCACCTTGAGGGCCGGGGACAAAGCCATTTCACCCCGCAAATTGCGGCAGGTATCCACCAGGTGTTTGAATCGACCCATTTCCGCCTCAGCCACTGGGTCAATGCGCTCGGGCTGGCTGATGGGATAGGCAGCCACAGACACCGATTCGGCCGCACGACCCGCCACGGGAGCGACCTTTTGCCAAAGTTCCTCGGTGATGAAGGGAATGACCGGATGGGCCAGCCGCAAAACGGTCTCCAAAGTGCGGATCAGGGTGCGTCGGGTGGCGCGTTGCTGGGCTGCGTCCCCCTGCTGCATTTGCACCTTGGCCATCTCTAGATACCAGTCGCAAAACTCGTTCCAGACAAAGTCATAGATGGCCTGCGCCACCAGATCGAGGCGGTATTCCTCAAAGCCCTTGGCGACCGCTGCCTCGGTCCGCTGCAACTCGGACACGATCCAACGATCGGCCTGACTGAAAGACATATAACCATGAAAGGGTCCGCCGACCGCACACTCGGCCTTGGTGTGCTCTTTAAGGCCGCAGTCATGGCCCTCGCAGTTCATCAGCACAAAGCGGGTGGCGTTCCAGAGCTTATTGCAAAAATTGCGATACCCCTCGCAGCGCTTGCTGTCGAAATTGATGCTGCGCCCCAAGGTAGCCAGAGCGGCAAAAGTGAAGCGCAGAGCATCGGCTCCGTAGGCCGGGATGCCGTCTGGAAATTCTTTCTGCGTGTTCTTGCGCACCTGCGGTGCTGTCTCGGGTTTGCGTAAGCCCTGGCTGCGCTTTTCCAGCAATGGTTCGAGGGCGATGCCGTCGATCAGATCCACCGGATCGAGAACGTTGCCTTCGGACTTGCTCATCTTTTTGCCCTGTGCATCGCGCACCAGTCCATGAATATAGACGTCGCCAAAGGGCACCTTACCGGTGAAGTGGGTGGTCATCATGATCATGCGAGCGACCCAGAAAAATATGATGTCGTAGCCAGTCACCAACACACTGCTGGGCAAATACAGCTGGTAGTCACTGCTGTCGGCTGCAGAGTCCAGCGGCCAACCCAAAGTGGAGAACGGCACCAGGGCCGAAGAGTACCAAGTGTCGAGCACATCAGGGTCGCGACGCAGGACTTTGCCTGGGGCCAGGGCTTGGGCCTGGGCTTCGGTGCGCGCCACATAAACCTGGCCTTCTTCGTCGTACCAGGCCGGGATTTGATGCCCCCACCAAAGCTGGCGCGAGATACACCAGTCCTGGATGTTGTTCATCCACTGGTTATAGGTGTTGACCCAATTTTCAGGGACAAATCGGACCTGACCACTTTGAACCGCAGCAATGGCTTTTTGGGCGATGCTCTGGCCGGTTGGGTCGTTGTGACCCACCTTGTTCATGGCCACAAACCATTGATCGGTCAGCATGGGCTCGACCACCTGCCCGGTACGCGCACAACGCGGCACCATGAGTTTGTGTTTTTTGATTTCAACCAACAGGCCCTGCGCTTGCAAATCGGCGACGATTTGCTTGCGGGCCGCAAAGCGGTCCATGCCTTGGTAGGCAGCCGGGGCCTGCGAATTGACCGTCGCGTCGAGGTTGAGAATGCAAATCATGGGCAATCCGTGGCGTTGCCCCACTGCATAGTCGTTGACGTCGTGAGCAGGTGTGACCTTGACCACCCCCGTACCAAAGGACTTGTCCACATACTCATCGGCGATCACGGGAACCAAGCGATGGGTCAGGGGCAAACGAACTTGCTGGCCTACCAGATGACGGTACCGATCATCTTCGGGATGAACCATGACCGCCGTGTCACCCAACATGGTTTCAGGGCGCGTGGTCGCCACGACCAAAGATTCGTTACCCCCTTCGATGGGATAACGGATGTGCCACAAAAAGCCGTCTTCCTCTTCGCTTTCGACTTCCAGGTCAGAGACGGCGCTCATCAAGACCGGGTCCCAATTGACCAGTCGTTGACCTCGGTAGATCAGGCCCTGCTCGTACAAACGCACAAAGGTTTCGGTGACCACTTTGGACAGTTTGTCGTCCATGGTGAAATATTCACGTCCCCAGTCGACGCTATCGCCCATGCGGCGCATTTGCTGGGTGATGGTGTTGCCGCTTTTTTCCTTCCACTCCCAGACCTTGGCAATAAAGTTCTTGCGCGCTTCGGCTGGGCTTGGGCCCATGTCGTGTCTGCTGATGCCCTGCTCTTGCAACTGACGCTCGACCACAATCTGGGTCGCAATGCCAGCATGGTCGGTCCCTGGGACCCAAAGGGTGTTGTGACCCAACATCCGGTGGTAGCGGGTCAGACTGTCCATGATGGTCTGATTGAAAGCGTGTCCCATGTGCAAAGTGCCTGTCACATTGGGCGGGGGCAACTGAATGCAAAAACTGGGCTGTCCGGCGCGCGGATGGCCAGTGCCCCTGAAGCCCGCCGTACCATAGCCACGCCGCTCCCACTCTGGGCCCCAATGGGCCTCTAGGGCGGCGGGTTCAAACGATTTGGACAGACTTTGCAGTCCGGGCTGGTCGGGTTGGGTACTCATGGGTTCTGACGATGGGCGTAATCTTGCGATTTTACTAAGGGAAGTCAGAACCCTTGATTCACTGCCCATCTGCACTATTGGGTTGTGAGATCGAAGCGGCTGTAAGCTGACTTCAGTTCAAAAACCTGTAAATGCTAAAGAAAATACCGATCAAGGCCACCTGAAAACCCATCATCTTCCAACCGTGATCACTGATGTAAGCCATCAGGCGCCCCTCGAATTGAGACATTTCATGCCGCAACTCGATTTTTATCTCGGCCATTTCACTGCACAGATCGGATTTCATCTCAGTCATTTCCAGACGCAAGTTCAGCTCTAGATCTGTGATCTGGTGGTGCAGTTTTTGTTCCAGCGCCACACCATCGGCTTTGGTCATTCCATGGGTGCGGTCATCGATTCGGTAACGATCGATACCCTGTTCGATGGATGCCTGGACTTCGCGCTCGATGCGACGGGCCGATTCTGGCTTTATGCCCGACTCGGTGAGCACCTCAAAGAGTTGCGCGGTGTGCGTCATGATCATATTGTGTTCCTTTGAAAGGATTCATGAAATCATTTGAAATCAGAATGAACCATTTTGTCAAAAGAAATCCACTGTGATGTGGATGCATCACAAACATAGGCGCGATCAGAGCTTCAAGAAAAGGCCCAAGCCTGCGCCAGGCTCTGCACCAGGCCTGCCGAGATACTCTCACCCGTGTCCACCAAATAAGCATCCGGGCGAACCAGCGCCCAACGTCGCCCCTGCGCCTTGCAGGCCTGACGCAGATGGCCACGATCGTCCATGATGTGTTCGCGAACCTGCGCCACTTGACCCTGGGCCAACACCTGGACCGATCGCAGCAGCGGGGTTTGCTGGGCCATTTGACGCAAGCGCCGGATTTCAGTCTGGGTCAGTTCGCCAAAAACCAGCAACAACATGGCCCCTTCCGACCAATGAATCAAATCATTCATCTGAGCGGCACGACCATTGGCCCATTGAAAGGACACGTTTTGAACCGACACGCCCAACGGACAGGCTCGACTGCGGCTGTAAGTATTGGCCTCGGCCATGCGCCCGGTATTGACCATATTGCGGGCAAACCGGTGCTTTTTGGCCAGCGCCAATGTGGCTTGCCGGAAGAGTTGCGCCTGCGGTTCGGAGGGGCGAAGAAAACGCGCCGTGCGGTTGGTGACCAAGACATTGCGCTGCGCCGCCTCCAGCCTTTCGTCGTGGTAGCTGTCGAGCAATGATTCAGGGGCCTGTCGGCGCCAAACAGCCGCCAGTTTCCAAGCCAAATTATCGGCATCGGCGATGCCCGTATTGCCCCCCCTGGCCCCAAACGGACTGACCACTTTGGCCGTATCCCCGATAAAAAACACCCGGCCTATGCGCATACGTCGCACACACTGACTGCGATAGGCGTAGGGACCAACCCAGACGATATCGCAATCCACACCTGAACCGAATTGACGTTGCAAGCGCTCACGAACCACGTCCTCGCGACTGACTTGGGCCGGGTCGGCGTTGGGGGCCATTTGATAATCGATGCGCCACACCTCGTCGCCCATCAGGTGTTGCCAAACCGCCCGATTTTCATTGAAGGGCGCCTCGATCCAGGTATGCCGCTCGGTGGGGGGGGTGGTCTTGAATTTGACGTCGGCGATGCACCAGCGATCGTCGCCGCGTTTACCGTCAAGTTCAGCGCCAACCCAGGCATGAAAAGGAGTATGCGAGCCGGTGGCGTCAATGACATGCTCGGCCTCGATCTGATAACTACCTTGCGGCGTCTCGACCGTCAACACAGCCCGCTGACTGTTTTGTTCAAAGGCCGTCACCCGCGAAGACCACCGCAGGTCTATGGTGGGGCGCTGCCGATTCAGTTCGGCGATGCGCTCGACCAAATAGCCTTCGATGTAGAACTGCTGAATATTGATGAAGGCCGGTTGGCGGCTGAGATTAAAGCTGCTTTGGGCCTTGAGGTCAAAACTAAAGACCTCGTCGTTTCCAGCAAAGGTGCGCCCCACGCTCCATTCGACCCCCTTGGCAGCAATTCGGTCAAAGACCCCATAGCGCTGAAAAATTTCCAACGATTTCTGGGTGTAACAAATGCCCCGAGACGAGGCCCCCTTGACCCCCACGGTGTTGTCTTCGTCCAGCAACACCGCCGGCACCCCCAAATGGGCCAAGCCACACGCCAGGGTCAGGCCAGTGATGCCCCCACCCACAATGACCACTGGATGCCGGCCCACTTTGTGCTCTAACAACTCGGGCGGCGCAATAAATGGGTATTCGGGCAAAGAGTAACCCGTGCCTTCGGTAAATTCATAGCCATTGGTGTATGCAACGTCGGAAAACTGTTTCATGAAACCACTATATCGCAAGGCTCAAGCACCCCAAAGAGGGCTCTAGGGAGGGTCTATAACACTCTCGTCGGTCGCGCACCATGCCATAGGCTAGGCAAAATCTTGCAATTCCAGCCTGTGAATAGGCTTTAACTATTGGGGGGATAAATCTTCGCAATTGGACGGTCGGACAAAGAGCGATTAACCTACGCTTTGTCTTTGACAATGCGTTGTCAAAGCTTTTCAACAATCCCCAAAGGAGATATTCCATGGCAGCACTCAAAGGCTCCAAGACGGAAGAAAACCTGAAG
>CAYMJT010000086.1:7512-10336 GCA_964390775.1 uncultured Bordetella sp. | reverse complement strand
GAGAGCACAGGGGCCGACATCCCCGACACCCAGTGGATCACCGTCACCATGGACAATGGCTTGAGCTTTGTCGTTGGCGGGGGTTGGAGCCTGCCCCCCGGCTACCCCAACTTCTCATCCACCTGGATTGAATTCGTGGGCACCGACGGTGCTTTGCTGGTCGATGACTCGCACAAGGACGTGATCCTTAACACCATGGCCAAAGGCATGCAATTGCCCATGTCGACCATGCCCGGCGAGCCGGTGGACCATGTGTTCGCCGGCCCCATGGCCCAAGAGACGATCCACTTCATTGAATCCGTGGCCATGGACCGAGAAGTGTTGGTTACCCCGGAGTCGGCTCGTACTGTCATGGAGGTCTATATGGCTGCCGACCTGTCGGCTGAGACCGGTATGCCAGTCACCTTGCCCATGGCCGCTCAACCCCGCTTGCATCGGGTGGGGGAGCGCTGAGATGAGGGACCGGGAAGCGAAAAAAATTGGTTTGGCCATAGTGGGTGCTGGCAGAGTGGGTCTGTTTCGGGGAGAGGTGGCGATGCGCCATCCCCAGGTTGGCTGGATCGGCATCGCCGAGAAAAATCCCGAGCGTGCCAAGTTGGTGAGCGACAAGCTCAAAGCCGACTTCGTCACCGACGATTTCCGCACGTTGCTCAACCGCCCAGAAGTCAACGCGGTGATCGTCAGCACCGATGAGCACCTGCACGTGGATCCGATCATGCATGCGGTCGAACGCGGTCAGTCCTTGATGATTGAAAAGCCCTTAGCCACCGACTTGGCCGATTCGGCCCGGGTGTTGCATGCCATCGAGAAGGCCGGCGTTGACGCTGTGATCGGCTACACCCAGCGGTTTCGCAGGCGTTGGCTGGCAGCTAAAGAAAAAGTGCGATCGGGCTCACTCGGGGAGGTGACTCTGGTGACTTCGCGCGCTTTCATGAATCGCTTAGTCGCCATTGACAACTACAAACGCACCGATCATCCGCACAAAATTTCCCCCATGGTGATCAGCGGCACACACGCCCTGGACATTGTGATGTGGATGATGGAAGCCAAGACTCCGGTGGAGGTATACGCCCGAGCCATCGACAAAGCTTTGGGGCCGCAGTGGAGGGGCATAGATGCCACCACCGGCATGATCACTTTCAGCGATGGTTCGATCTACCAGTCGACGATTTCCTGGGCCTTGCCAGTGGTTTGGCCCGGTGCAGTCTATAGCTTGGATGTCGGCATCGTTGGCACTGAGGGGGTCTTGACCATCGATGACACGCACCGCGATATCGTGCTGGCCACCAGCCATTCTCAGGGCGAAGGCTATGCACCAGACCAATCAAGGCGAGTCGACTTTCTGGGCAGCTACCCACCAGGCGACATGGCTCTGGGCGAGTTGCGCGGGCCTATGCGAGAAGAAACCGACTCCTGGCTGAATCGAGTGTCTTTGGGCTTGCCGACTCAGGCTGCCACCGCCAAGGAAGCGCACCGCAATCTGATGCTGACCAAGGCATTTGATCTGTCAGCGCGCACTCAGCGCCCGGTCAAACTGCCGCTGGCCCCCGAAGACGACATCTACTAAGTAAGGGGGCCCACATGGTTCGGTCCTTGTATCGTCTGGCAATCGCAGGCTTTCTGGCCTGGGGCCTATGGCCTGCATCGATTTTGGCCAACCCAGCCGAGGGTTACCCCAATAAGCCGGTGCGCATCATCATTCCATTTGCGCCTGGAGGTGCATCGGATTTCGTGGGCCGGATTTTGTCGCAGAAATTGGGGGAGCAACTCAATCAGCAAGTTATCATCGACAACAAGTCCGGAGCCGCTGGCAACATCGGCATGGAGGCCGCAGCCAGGTCTGCGCCCGATGGCTATACGTTGTATCTAGGCAATATCGGTACGCTCGCGATCAACCCCGCGATTTTCCCCAACCTCAGTGTCAAGCCGCTTCAAGATTTCGCTCCGATTACCCTGATCGCCGACGTGCCCAGTGCTTTGGTGGTCAACACTGACTGGGGGCCACGTTCGCTGGCCGAAGCACTCACCAAACTCAAGGCCAGTCCCTCCAAGTTCAACTTCGCCACACCCGGCAGCGGGAGCCTGAACCGATTGGAGATGGAAATCCTAATGCGCAGCGCGGGTGTCAACATGGTCCATGTGCCCTACAAAGGAGGGGGTGGGCCAGCAGCCATGGGTCTGGTTGGCGGAGAAACCCAGTTGATGTTCAACACCATGCCCTCTGTCAAAAACTTTGTGACCAGTGGGCGTATGCACGCATTGGCGGTCACCAGTGCACAGCGCGTGCAAGCGCTGCCCGATGTGCCAACCATGGCTGAGCTGGGTTACCCTGAGCTCATCACCGGGTCATGGCAGGGCATGTTGGTGCCGGCCAAAACACCGAAAGAGATCATTCAGAGGTTGCACCGCGTCTTGAATGCTGTGCTGGACATGCCTGAAGTGCGTGAACGGCTGGCCGCTGGTGGGGTGTTTCCTGCGCAGAGCAAATCACCTGAAGAATTCGGACAGTTCCTGGCCGCCGAAACCCAGAAATGGGGCAAAGTGGCCCGAGATGCCCGTGCCACAGCGGATTGAAAGGATCCAGACATGAGTCAGAACGCCACCCCTCAAACAGCCCGCACACCGGGCGCACACCGGGCCCAGAGCGGCGAACATTTTTTTGACCTGGGACAGGTCAACCAGATCATGGGGGGGCCGACTTATTCACCCGTCTTTGGCGGGTGTGTTGAGGGTGACCGGATGATCGTCGCCGTCATGCGCGCCCCTGCCGGCAAGCACGCCGATTTGCACAACCACCCCAACGAGCAGTGGATCTATATTTTAG
>CAYMJT010000086.1:0-7502 GCA_964390775.1 uncultured Bordetella sp. | reverse complement strand
TGATCTACATTCCGGCCGAGGCCTATCACAAAGCGGGAGCAACCCTCGATGGCGACTGTGTGTTTTTCACCTGTAAAGACGCATCGCACGGTCTACACGGCAATAAATTGACCTGATTCAGCCCCCTCACCGCCCGACTTTACCCTCGTGATCTGGAGTTTTGTATGGCAACCACCCTGCACCGTTCCCGTCGCCTCGTCTTAACATCTGCACTGAGCAGTGCCGCGGTCTTGGCGGCCCCGAAGTGGACATGGGCCCAGGCTGCTGATGGATACCCCAATCGCTCCATCAAATTGTTGGTGCCCTATGCACCCGGGGGGGCCACCGACATCATTGCTCGACTGCTGGCTATCAAGCTGGCCGATGCATTGGGCCAGGGGGTGGTGGTTGAAAACAGGCCGGGTGCTTCGGGCAACATTGCCCTGGAAGCGGCGATCAAAGCGCCAGCCGACGGGTACACGCTCTTTGTGGGTAATGTGACGACCAACGCCATCAATGAAACCACCATCGGCACGGTCAAACCGTCGCGCGACCTGATCGGCATCACCCGTTTGGTGGAAATTCCACATGTGCTGGCGGTGTCACCGCAAATGCCTGGCAACTTCGATGAATTCATCGAGCTCGTGCGAGCCAATCCGCGCAAATTTAACTTTGGTTCTGCCGGTATGGGCTCATACCCCCACCTCGACGCCATCATATTGAACACCAAGGCCAAATTGCAATTGGTTCACGTGCCCTACAAAAACGGAGCCGCCGGCATTATTCCGGCTTTGCTCGCCAACGAGATCATGGTGTCATTCATCAACATGTCTTCTGTGCTTGAACACCTTCGCGCAGGCAAGATCAAGGCTGTGGCGGTCGTGCCCTCCACCCGCCTGGCCGAATTACCACAAGTGCCGACACTGACCGAGTTGGGTTACCCGAATGTGGGTACCAATGCCTGGCAAGCGCTGTTTGCGCCTGTCGCCACGCCCAAATCAATACAGGACAAATTGTTTGCGGCCGTCCACAAAGTGATGAATAGCAGCGATGTCCAAGAGAGGCTGCAAAAGGGCATGATGACTCTGGCCTTGTCCAACTCGCCACAAGAATGGACCGATTCGGTCCGACAACAAACTCAGCAATGGGCTGAGGTCGTGCGCGGCAACCAAGTCAAAATCGACTGAGGCGATATCGTCTGATTGCTGCGGGGCTGCCAAGATTGACTAAAAATCTACGGCCGCTTTTCACTTGGGGTGTTGCGGCCTGAGACACCCCACAAGGCTCCTCAGGCTCAGATGCGAAGTGAACAAGGTGCCTGGGGGTGAACCAGGCAGGACGCGAAGGTTCAGCCCTTGGGGATGATGGGCAGCAACAGGTGCGAGGGATACTCGGGGCCTGAGTGGATCGTGTTGGTGCCGGTGTTGTAGTCGGCGTGGTAATGCATGTAGCCCGCGCTGCCCAAGCCATCGCGAGGTTGGATGTCAACGCGCAGACGATGCCCCTTTGCAAAAACCATCGAGGTTGGCCAGATCTCGACTTGCACCTCAACGATCTCGCCCGGTATCAGGTATTGACGGCGTTGGTGTCGGTGGTAGGGCCGGTAGGGAAGGGTTTTTTGCGGATCGAGTTCTCGGTGCGAGGCGCGCAACCAACCTTTGGCAACCGGCACGGGCGAGCCTTGCTGACCTGTTTCCAGGATCTCTTCCCCCTTCTCATCGTAATGGCGCAGGGTGATGAAGATGTCCATGTCCTCACTGCTGCTCGAAACAAAGAGCAACGCGGCCAAAGGTCCGGTGATTTCAGTGTCTTCGCTCATGGGCGCTGTCCAGACGCTGATGCCCATGTCAGGTTTGATGCCCCCGCCCATCACCTGGGACGAGGCGGCTGATGAGGATCCCATCGATCCTTTGGTGAGCACGGGATAGGTGCAAGAGGCGTTACCGCCCGGAATGTGGGGTGAGAGTTCGCCTTGGCGCGGCCCCTCAGCCGAGCTGGGGGTGCTTTTCAAGTCCAGGTAATACCGAGTCCATTGGGTGCGTTGAAGTGGCCATTCCTGCTCATGGCGCCAAACCACCTTGTCTTTGCCATGGCGAATGGCCAGCTTGACTGGGGGCTCTTTCATGATGCCGTTGTCGATGTCTTTGAGCCAGTGGTCGAAGAAACGCAGTTGATCTGCACGGCCCTCTTCTGTGTAGAAAGCATGCACATGCGAGCCCGAGTGGATACGCAGTTTGCGGTTTGGATTTTGAGACACCATGTAGGCCTCAGTGTTGCCGCGCAGGTGCAAACCAAAGCCAGTCCAATTGCCGACAGAATAAAAGGGTACGTCGATGCGACTCCAGTCGGCGGTCGAACCTGTCAACGCGCCATTGTCCAAATTATTCTGTAACCAACGGTCCAACACGTTGATCATCCAAGGGTTAGGTTGTTGCCTTGAGGCGCGACCCAGATGGTGGTGCAGCAAGTGCGCCGTGAACCAGTTGGTCATAAAAATGTTCAAGATGCCACCGTGGTAGAGAGCGTCTCGGTAAATGTCGGCGAAACCCTCCCAGGGGATGATGGCCTTGAGTGAAGGCGGTCGAAGGTTGGCAACGAACCATTGATTGATGGCGTAGTAGGAAATGCCGCTGGTCCCGACTTTGCCATTGCACCAAGGCTGCTGTGCCGACCATTCGATGGCATCATAAAAATCGATGGCTTCAGCCAACGACCAAGGATCGTATTGTCCCGGCGAGTGGCCACTGCCTCTCCCGTCTACCCGAATCGCGATATAGCCTTTGGGCACCCACCACAGGGGATTGACGGTTTCCCAGTTCATGTAATCGTTGCCGGGTTCTTCCAGATCGGGCGGCGTGACCCACACTTTTTCTTTTTGATAGGGCCCCAGGTTCATGATGACCGGGTAACGACCAGCCTTGGACGGTCGAAAGACATCGGCTTTGAGTAAGCTGCCGTCGCGCATGGGGATGTCGACATCGCGCTCCAGGATGATGTCTTCGTTGACTTGGATCAGTTGGGTGGGGAAATGCATGGTTTATACAATCAAGTGGCCTGAGAGCAGCAAGAGCACTTCATTATTGGTGGCCTGATCAACAATGAAACAGGGTTATCCCCAGGCCTATGGCTTGGCAAGCCTGTTGAGCCACTGCATGGGCCTCAGGCCATCGCATGCGGCACCATGGCCTGTTGCACCGATTGCCGCACGATGCGACTCAGATGGCGTATCGCCGCCAGGTCAGCGTTGTCGGTGCGTGAGGCCAGCACCAGCATGCGCTCAGGAATGGGTGATCGCAATGGAATGGCCGTCAACCGGCCTGCTTGCAGGTCTTCCCAAAACGCGCTTTGCGGCACCACGGTCATGACCGCCCCGGTGCTCAGCAGACTGCGGATGGTTTCGATGGACTCGACCTCAGCCAACAAATTGAAACGACGGCGGGGACCTTTTTGCGCACCAGTCACCAAAGTCAACATGCCGGGCGTGATGACCAGCGGCAAGGCGCTGAGATCGCTGACGGTCAGCGACTTGGGGCGTGGCATCACCTCAGGTCTCCCAACCAGGCACAGGGGCTCGGAGAGCAAGGGTTGCATGCTGAGTTGGTGCGAGCCCACGGGGTTGGTCAGGATGGCGATGTCCAAGGCGCCGGTCAGCAATTGCTCGTGCAAACGGGCGCTGCGTGCCTCGACCACGCGAAGTGAAACCTCGGGCAGTTCCAGCATGCATTGCCCAAGCACCGCCGGCATGAGCACCCGAGCCAAGGTGGTGGTCGAGCCCATGGCGATCAGCCCTCGGGGTTGCTTGCCCAGGGCGGTGAGTTCATGGCGGGCGCGTTCGACCTCGTCGACGATGCGTCGGCTGTATTCCAGAAATTCTCGTCCGGCAGTGGTGAGCTGGACACCACGAGGCAAGCGACTGAACATACGCACGCCGAACTCATCTTCCAACTGCTTGATGTGACGAGTGAGGGCCGGTTGGACGATGCCCAGTTGCTCGGCAGCCCTGGTGATGTTCCCGCAGGTGGCTACGGTCATGAAAAAGCGGATGCTTTTGAGTTCCATCGACTGCGTCCTTGCCATCAAAATAAATGATGGGTGTATTCTCGCAAAAGTATTGGTGCTGCGCACAGTGGCTTTTTATGATGATCCCAATGCCACTTAATGGCTTGCGCTCAAGGAGAACCGTCATGTGCTTACTCAAATGCAACCGTCTTGTTGCGGGTTGGATGGCCCTCATCGCCTTGTTGGGTATGAACACCGCTTGGGCCCAACCATTTCCGAACCGACCGATCACCATGATCTTGCCTTTTGGGGCCGGTGGTACCAGCGATGTGTTGATGCGCATGATTGCCCCTGATTTGTCCAAAGCCTTTGGTCAAAATGTGGTCATCGAGCACAAGGTCGGGGCCAATGGCTCGATCGCCGAAGAGTTTGTCTCGCGTTCCAAAACCGATGGGCACACGATGTTGGTGACGTCGACCTCGATTGCGACCAACCCCTCGATGATGACCCTGGCTTGGGATCCGCAAAAAGCCTTCATGCCAGTGACGCTGATCACCTCTGTGCCACTCGTGCTGGCAGTGAATCCTCAGTTGAAGGCACAAAACGTTCGCGAATTCGTCGAGTTAGCCAAGCGAAGCCCCGGTGGTTTGAATTTCTCCTCTTGGGGCAACGGCAGCATCGGCCACTTTGCTGGCGAGAACCTGAAGATCACGGCGCAAGTCAAGCTCAATCACATCCCTTACAAGTCCACCGCCCAAGCCCTGAACGATGTGCTGGGCGGCCAAGTAGACGCCATGTTTCCGACCTTGCCTTTGGCGTTGCCGCACATCAAGGCGGGCAAGTTACGCGCCTTGGGTTTGACCTCCCCTAGCCGATCGAGCCTCGCCATGGACATTCCGACCATGGCAGAGACGGGCTTTCCGAACAACGAGATCGAAACCTGGTTCGCGGTCTTTTTACCGGTTGGAACTGATCCCGCCATTGTGCAAAAGACCTACGACACATTCAAGACTGTGCTGAACCAATCCGATGTCAAGCAACGCCTTGAGAGCCAGGGCTTTCGCCCCATCGCCAACTCGCCTGATGAGTTGGGTCGTTTTCTGACGTCTCAAATTGAGTGGTATTCAAGGCTGATCAAGTCGGCCAACATCAAGGCAGATTGAGGTAGAGCCCCCGTGACCCGTCTGCAAATTGGCGGCAACGACTCGGTGGCCGAGGTGCTGGCCAAAACGACTTTGGCCCGGCAATGGCTGGATTCACCAGCCATCGATGCCGGCCAAAGTGCTCATACCCTGCGCGTTAGCGCCCACATACCCGAAGCCTCCCCGGCGGTTCAAGACGTCTTCGTGCCATCGTTCAGGCGCTTATTGCACATGACCCAGGGCAAGGTGGTCACAAAATCGGTTTGGGGCGGGGCTTTGCACCCCGAGCGCCAGGGCATCGAGGCCCTGCGCAGCGGCTTGACTGATCTGTGTCCGGTGTATTCAGCCTGGGACCCCAAACTGTTTCCCGCAGCTCAAGCATTGAGTTTGCCCTTTTTATTCGACAGCGCCGAAGCAGCCACCCATGTATCCGAGCAGTTGTACCGCAGACATTTCAGCGCCGATTTTGAAGGGCAAGGGGTGCTGATGGGGCGCATGGTGGCCACCAGCGAGTACAACCTGTTCAGTCGAACACCCATGGCTTCTTTGTCGGACCTGGCCGGACAACGGGTGGCTTGTAGCGATGGTCTAGAGTCGCGAATTTTCGCGGCCCTGGGTGCGGTTCCTGTTGCGTGTAGCACGCCCGAGGCCAAGCGCCGTTTTGTCGAAGGCGATGTGGCTGCGGTGTCTATTTCTGACAGTGCCGCGTTGACCGTTGGCCTGTTTCATCGCGCTCGCTACAGAACGCAAGCCAATCTCGTTCGGGTGAATTTGGAATACGGTTTGTCAACAGCATTCTGGCAGCGTTTGCCAGTCGAACACCGCGCACTTTTCAATGCGTGGTTACGGGCACTGGCCCAAGCCGGCGCGCAACTGTTTTATGGCCTGACCGGTGCCCAGGCCCGCGAGGAGTTTGCCCAAGCTGGCATTGAGTTCATTGAACTCGATCCAGCGGAAGAAAAGCGCTGGCGCCACAAAGTGGCTGCAGTTGAAATGGCTTTACGCGACGATTTGACCCAAGCTGGGCGTGACGCTCAGGCCTTGCTGTCCGATCTTTATCAAGCCGCTGAGGCCGTTCGAGGCCTCAACAGCGACGAGTTGATGTCCATGGCCTTGAACCAACCCTTCACCGACTTGTTGCCTTGTCTTGACTCATGAATGCTTTGCCCTGTGTCGGTATTGTGGGATTAGGTCTGATGGGTCAGGCTTTTGCCCAACGCTTGCTCGCGGCTGGTTACCCGGTGCTGGGGCATGATGTGCGGCCGATCCCCAATTTGCCGGCGGGGCTGACTCGGATGGAGAGTTTGGCCGACATGGTCAATCAGGTCGAATTGGTCTTGTTGGCGGTGTTCGATACAGCTCAAGTGGCAACGGTGGTGTGTGGTCCTCAGGGCTTATTGGCCCTATCCAGCGCCCGACCCACCGTGTTGTGTTGCAGCACCTGCGACCCCGATGGTCTGGCAGCGGTTGCGCATCAAGCCCAGCAGCAAGGGATGCCTTTCGTCGAACTGCCGTTTTCTGGCACCAGCTTTCAGGTGGCGCGTGGCGAAGGGGTGGGCTTGATGGGCGGAGATGGCGCTGTGATCGAGCGATGGGCGCCGGTCCTTGATGTGCTGTGCCCCCGCCGCGAGCATGTGGGGGGATTTGGCGACGCCAACCGGACCAAGCTGGCCGTGAACCTGGTGCTGGGATTACACCGAGCGGCTTTGGCTGAAGGCCTGATGTTCGGGCGCCGCATGGGTTTAGACCCGGCCAAGTTGTTGCACACCTTACAAAACTCGGCGGCGGCCTCTAGCGTGATGGGGGTCAAAGGGCGTTTGATGGTGGAACGGTGCTACGAGCCACCGCAAAGCCGAGTCGATCAAAGTTTGAAAGATTTCAAATTGATTGCCGATTTGGGAGCACAGCGCGGGCAACCCCTGCCGCTGGCCGATGTTTACATCGATTTGCTGCAGGATTGCGCACGGCGCGGCGAGTCGCATTTGGACAACGCGATCATCCAGGAAGCGATAGCTCGCTTAGGTACGCAGGAGACCCCATGTTAAAACCGATGGCACACCCTTTGACTTCACAGCCTTTGAAAATTCGCCGCGCCGATGGTTTTGGCTTGCGACTGCCGATGAAAAAACCGGTGCTGATGGCCGGCGTTCGGCTGGAGTTCTCGGAAAATTGGTTGATCCGTCTGGAGACCGACAATGGGGTGGTGGGTTGGGGTGAAGCCAGTTCGGCACCTAACCATGGCGGGTCGACCGTGGCCGACATGCAGCAAGGTTGGGCCCAGGTGCAATCCTCACTGGTAGGTGCCGACGCCATGCGTCTGGGTGGACTGACTCACCAGTTGAGCCCGAAGGTCAAAGTAGGCAAAAGCGTCATGGGCGCGCT
>CAYMJT010000085.1:7773-10416 GCA_964390775.1 uncultured Bordetella sp. | reverse complement strand
CATAAACCCCATGTTCAAGCTTGACCAGCGACTGGGCCATCAACTCATCGAGGTGCTGCGCCAAGGTATGGCGTTCGGCACTGGCGGTCCAGGGGGCACCGTGACCCGGCGGATATAAAAACCCGGCTTGGGCCAAGGCATCCATGCTTTGCGGGTGCTCTTTCAGACGCGCCAGCAACACCTCGTTGCGTTCGTCGATGCGGGCGGCAAAGCGGGCCAAATCAGCCTCAAAGCGCGAACGATCGGTGATCACCGCCTTGTGATGCGAAGTCACCCAGACTTTGGCGTCCAAATGACGCACCTCTTGGAGGGTGCGTCGAAAATCACTCAGGCTCGAGGTCGCATCGCCGTAATAGGGCCCAAACCCACTGAGGTCGATGTCGCCGATGAAAGCCACTCCTTCGTTGTCCACCACCAGGGCGCAATGGCCGGCCGTGTGGCCGGGCAGATGGTGCGCGCTGATGCGAACGCCCGCCCCCAGGTGCCAGGTTTGGCCGTCGTCGTAGGGCAGGGCATCGGGGCGCGGGGCGTAATGAAACTCGCGCTCGATCATCTCCAGCACCGAGTCCAGGGTGGCTTCGGCATAGCCGTAGTGGCGTTTCATGCCGTCCCAGGATTGGGCCGCCGCCCAATCGAGGTGGTGGACCTGAACCGCAGCATGAGCCAATAGATCGAGCGCTGCCATATGGTCTTCGTGGACATGGCCCAAAATGACCAAGTCAACGTCAGCCAGTAATTCGGCCCGCTGGCGCGAGGCCAAGGGGGTATCAAACGCCACGCACAGCTCGCTGCCACGCACCAACACCTGATTGCCATCGGGATACTTGCCCGATTGGTGTCCCAAATAAATGCTGACCGCGCCAAATTCCAGCACCATGCCAGCCCCTAGCCTCAGGCCAACAGTCGGGCGCGGGCGGCAGTGTACTCGCGCTTGAGTCGCTCGATCAGTTCGGCGGTAGGGACTACCGCCTTGACCGCGCCGATGCCTTGTCCGCAGCCCCAGATGTCTTTCCAGGCTTTGCGATCGCTGCCGAAATTCATTTGGCTGGGGTCGCTTTGGGGCAGCTGGTCAGGGTCCAAGCCAGCATTGCGGATGGAGGGTGCCAAATAGTTGCCATGTACACCCGTGAACAGGTTGCTGTAGACGATGTCGTCCGAGTTGCTCGCGACGATGCACTGTTTATAGGCGTCCACGGCCCTGGCTTCTTCGGTCGCGATGAAGGCCGAGCCGATGTAGGCGAAGTCCGCCCCAACAGCGTGGGCGGCCAAGATGGCATCGCCGCTGGCGATTGACCCACTCAGGGCCAGAGGTCCATCGAACCACTCACGAATTTCTTGCACCAGCGCAAACGGACTTTTCACCCCGGCATGGCCCCCTGCACCGGCAGCCACGGCGATCAGGCCATCGGCCCCTTTCTCGATCGCCTTGCGGGCAAAACGGTTGTTGATGATGTCGTGCAAGACCACGCCGCCATAGCTGTGGGCGGCCGCATTCACATCCTCGCGGGCGCCCAGCGATGTGATGATCACGGGCACCCGGTACTTGACGCACATCTCCATATCGTGCTCAAGGCGGTCGTTGCTCTTGTGCACGATCTGATTGATGGCGAACGGGGCGGCGGGGCGATCTGGATGGGCCCGATCGTGGGCGGCCAGTGCCTCGGTGATCTCGGCCAACCATTCGTCGAGCTGTGAGGCTGGTCGAGCGTTGAGTGCCGGCATCGAACCGATCACCCCGTTGATGCATTGGGCGATCACCAACTTGGGGTTGCTGATGATGAACAGCGGCGAGCCGATCACCTTGAACGCTTGTTTTTGTAACACCGCAGGCAGGCGCGACATGAAGTCTCCTCAGATGGATGGAACTGTGCCTGGGGGTCAGAATGCTTCCAGGGCCATGGCGGTGACGCTGTCGGCACCTTCGACGATGCCGTCCCGCAGACCGGGTACACGGGCCAGAATGTGGTCGGCATAAAAACGGCAGGTGGCGATCTTGGCTTGCATGAATTCGGTGTCATCACCCGCCGCCATCTGGTCTTGGGCGGCCAGCAAGGCCCGCCCCATTTGCCAACCCGCCATCAAATTACCGCTCAGCATCAGGTAGGGGACACTGCCGGCATAGGCAGCGTTCGGGTTGGAGGTGGACTGGGCAACGATGTACTCGACCACTTCCACAAAGGCCTGACGGGCTGCGGCCAAGCGCTTGCCAAATGCGCTGGCATCGGCGTTACCTCGCCGCTTCAGTTCGGCTTCGGTTTTTTCGATTTGGGCTGCGATGGCTTTGGCCGTGGCGCCGCCGTCACGCCCCGTCTTGCGGCCCACCAGGTCGTTGGCCTGGATTGCGGTGGTGCCTTCATAGATGGTCAAAATCTTGGCGTCACGATAGTGCTGTGCGGCCCCCGTTTCTTCGATAAAGCCCATGCCGCCATGGATCTGCACGCCCAGCGATGTGACTTCCAAGCTCATCTCGGTGCTATAGCCTTTGACCAGCGGCACCATGAATTCGTAGAAAGCCTGGTTTTCTTTGCGCACTTGTGCGTCTGGGTGGGCGTGTGCCGCGTCGTGGGCGGCAGCGGCCACAGTCGCCATGGCGCGGCAAGCCTGAGTCACCGAGCGCATGGTCATCAACATGCGACGCACATC
>CAYMJT010000085.1:0-7763 GCA_964390775.1 uncultured Bordetella sp. | reverse complement strand
ACGCACATCGGGGTGATGGATGATGGGCGCGGCCGCTTTGATCGAGCCGTCCACCGGGCGTGATTGCACCCGATCGCGGGCATACTGCGCGGCCTTCTGATAGGCCCGCTCAGAGACCGAGATGCCTTGCACGCCAACGGCGAAGCGGGCCGCGTTCATCATGATGAACATGTATTCCAGACCTCGGTTTTCCTGGCCCACCAGATAGCCCACTGCGCCGCCATGATCGCCATATTGCAACACGGCGGTTGGGCTGGCCTTGATGCCCATCTTGTGCTCGATGCTCACGCAATGCACATCGTTGCGCGCGCCCAGCGAGCCGTCAGGCTTGACCATGAACTTGGGCACCACAAATAGGCTGATGCCCTTGACCCCTTCGGGCGCACCGCTCACCCGTGCCAGCACCAGGTGAACAATGTTTTGGGCCATGTCGTGTTCACCGTAGGTGATGAAAATTTTGGTGCCGAAAATCTTATACGTTCCGTCGGCTTGCGGTTCGGCCCGTGAGCGCACCATCGACAAATCCGAGCCGGCTTGGGGTTCGGTCAGGTTCATGGTGCCGCTCCACTCGCCGCTGATCAGTTTTTCTAGGTAGGTGGCCTTCAAGTCGTCGCTACCTGCGGTCAACAAAGCCTCGATTGCGCCATCGGTCAACAAAGGGCACAAAGCAAAACTCAAATTGGCCGAGTTCAAGATTTCGCCGCAAAGTGACCCAACCGACTTGGGCAGGCCCTGGCCGCCAAAATCACTCGGGTGCTGCAAGCCTTGCCAGCCACCCTCACGGTATTGCTGATAGGCTTGCTTAAAACCTGGGGTGGTTGTCACCGCCCCGTCTTTCCAGGCCGAGGGGTTTTTATCGCCCTCCCAATTCAGTGGGGCCACCACCTCCTGATTAAAACGCGCACACTCTTCCAGCACCGCTTGCACGGTGTCCAAGTTGGCATCCTCAAAGCCGGGGATCTGGGCAATTTGTTCGATATCGGCCAAATGACGCAGGTTAAACAGCATGTCTTTGACAGGGGCGGTGTAGCTCATGGACGGCTCCTTAGATTTTGCTCACCAGTTCGGGTACAGCAGAGAATAGATCGGCCTCCAGGCCATAGTCAGCGACGCTGAAGATCGGCGCCTCGGGGTCTTTGTTGATCGCCACAATGACCTTGCTGTCTTTCATGCCCGCCAAATGCTGAATGGCACCGCTGATGCCGCAAGCCACGTAGAGTTGAGGCGCCACAATCTTGCCCGTCTGACCCACTTGCCAATCGTTGGGGGCATAGCCAGCGTCGACCGCTGCACGGCTGGCGCCCAAAGCAGCCCCCAGCTTGTCGGCCAGAGGAGTCATGACTTCATTGAATTTTTCGCTGCTGCCCAAAGCCCGGCCGCCCGAGACAATGATCTTGGCGGCCGTCAACTCGGGTCGATCACTCTTGGCAATCTCGCTGCCCACATAGGTGCTCTTGCCACTATCGGCCACGGCCTGCACGCTCTCGACGCTGGCCGATGCGCCCAAGGCGGCGGCGTCAAACCCCGTGGTACGTACCGTGATGACCTTGATGGTGTCGTTACTTTGTACGGTGGCAATGGCATTGCCGGCATAGATGGGGCGCTCAAAGGTGTCGGCGGCCAAGACTTGGGTGATGTCACTGATCTGGGCCACATCGAGCTTGGCAGCCACGCGTGGGGCCACATTTTTTCCGCTGGCGGTCGCCGGGAACAAAATATGGCTGTAGGCTGCCGACAGGGCCAATACCTGGGCAGCGACGTTCTCGGCCAGGCCATGCGCCAAGGCGGGGCTGTCGGCATGCACGACCTTGCTGACCCCCGAAATTTGAGCGGCGGCAGCAGCTGCAGCGGCGGCTTGGTGGCCTGCCACCAGCACATGGACCTCGCCGCCACAAGCCAGGGCGGCCGTGACGGTATTGAGGGTGGCGCCTTTGATCGAGGCGTGATCGTGTTCGGCAATGACTAAAGCGGTCATGTGAAATTCTCCGTATTTCGTTTTTCAGCCCAGCACTTTGGCTTCGTTTTTCAGTTTGTCGACCAGGGCGTCGACGTCGGCGACCTTGATGCCGGCACTGCGCTTGGGCGGCTCGGTGACCTTGAGGGTCTTGATGCGGGGGGTCACATCGACGCCGAGGTCTTCGGGTTTGAACGTGTCGAGCTGCTTTTTCTTGGCCTTCATGATGTTGGGCAAGGTGACATAGCGCGGCTCATTCAGGCGCAAGTCGGTGGTCACGATGGCTGGCATCTGCAGGGTCAGCGTTTCCAAGCCGCCGTCGACTTCGCGCGTCACTTGCGCCTTGCCGTCAGCGACCTCGACCTTGGAGGCAAAAGTCGCCTGCGGCAAGTCGGCCAAAGCGGCCAACATCTGACCGGTTTGGTTGCAGTCGTCGTCGATGGCCTGCTTGCCCAATATCACCAACTGTGGTTGCTCTTTGTCCATGATCGCTTTGATCAATTTGGCCACGGCCAGCGGTTGCAGTTCTTCAGCGGTCTCCACCAAAATGGCGCGATCGGCGCCGATGGCCATCGCGGTACGCAGGGTTTCCTGGCACTGCGCCACGCCGCAAGACACAGCGATCACCTCAGTGGCCAAGCCCTTTTCACGCAAACGCACGGCTTCTTCCACAGCGATCTCGTCAAAAGGGTTCATGCTCATCTTCACATTGGCGATATCCACGCCCGTGTGATCCGACTTGACGCGCACCTTGACGTTGTAATCGACCACGCGTTTGACGGGTACCAATACCTTCATGTGGGAACTCCAAAGGGTTGTGATTGAAAAAAACCAAACGTCATGCAGCTCGGCCGCCAAGATTGACGTTTACGTAAACGTCAATTGTAGGGGTTTTTTACCGCCTGAACGACCGTGCTTTTTTGACTTCGCGTCAAGTGTAATCCCCTTGGGCATACAGCTTCCTTAACCAACCGATCGGTCGGGCAATTCGGGTAAGTCATGAGCAGGGTGCAGGCCATGGCCTATTAGAGTAGTGGGGTATTGTCGACCTTTGGAGAACCCATGAAGCGTAGTCTTGCCTTTTTTGTTGCTGGATTCGGCCTTTCTTTGGCGCAAGCCCAAACCGTTTTGACGACCTCCAGCTGGGTCGGCCCCACCCACACCCTGTCGTTGGCTCAAAAAGAGTGGTGTGACACCATCGAGAAAAATACCTCGGGTCGCGTCAAGTGCAATATATTGCCCCGTGCGCCCGTGGCTGCCCCGGGCACGCTGGATGCGGTCAAAAACGGCTTGCTCGATTTGTCTTTCACGGTTCATGGCTACACCCCGGGTCGTTTTCTGTTCACCCAAATGGCCGAGTTGCCCTTCCTGGGCAATAACGCCGAGCCCATTTCGGTGGCCTTTCACAAGGTCGCCAGCAAGCACCCCCAATTCGCCGAGGAACACGCCGGTGTGAAGGTGCTGAGTTATTTCACCCACGGCCCTGGCATCATTTTCAATACCAAAAAAACCATTGCACAGGTGGATGACCTGCAAGGCCTGAAGTTCCGCGTTGGCGGCGGCATGGTGAACGAAATCTCCAAAACCCTGGGCATGAACGTCACCTTAAAGCCCGCCCCCGACTCTTATGAATTGCTGGCGGGCGGCGTGATGGACGGCACCTTGTTTCCAGCTGAATCGACCGAGTCGTTCAAGATCGACAAAATCATTCGCTATGCCACGACATTCCCCGGCGGCCTGTACAACACCAGCTTTGTGTTCATGATGAATTCGGCCAAATACGACAAGCTCAGCGCCGAGGATAAAAAGGCGGTGGATGCCATCTCGGGTGAGTTCGCCGCCCGCATCTTTGGCCGAGGCTGGGACAAAGTCGATCGGCGCGCCCTGGCCTTGATGCAGGCCAACAATGTGCAGGTCAGCAAGGCCGATGCCAAGTTTGTGAGCGATGTCAAGACGCGCACCGCTGGCCTGGAGTCCAAGTGGGTGGCCGATGCCCAAGCCAAGGGCTTGAAGGATGCGGCCAAAGTGCTGGCCGAGTTCCGCGCCGAAATCGCCCGCCAGGAAAAGTAATCTTGGGCCCCCTTGGGCCCTGGCTCTTTGCAGCGGCCCCTGGCATAGGCCTGATGCCCCCTAGAATGGCGGGCTGGGGCTTTTGCCCGTGGAAACAATCATGCTCAATAAATTGCTGGACTGGGTGTGCGGCTTGTTGGGGGCAGTGGCTTTGTTCGCCATCATGACCCTGACCTTTTTGGATGTGGGTGCGCGCAAGTTACTCGCCAATTCGATCACCGGTTCGCTGGAATTGACCGAATTGCTGATGGTCGTGGTCATTTTTTCGGCCATGCCTTTGGTCTCGCGGCGCGGCGAACATGTGGTGTTTGATTCCCTCGACAGCCTTTGGCCCCACTGGTTCAAGCCCTTGCAAAATGCCTTGGTGCACCTGCTTTGCGCCGCCATGATGCTGGGTCTGGCCTACCTGATGTGGAAGCTCGGGTTGGACATCGCGGCCCAACACGAGACCACGGCCCAACTCAAAATCGCCAAATCCCCTTTCATTCAAATCATGGCCCTGATGTGCGCATTGACGGGGCTGCTGCACCTGGGGCTGATGTTCAAACCCCCTGAGGCGCTCGCCGAAGGCGAGGGGGTGGCCCTGTGACCGCTTCTTTGCTCGGATTTGCCGCCATTTTCCTCATGGCTTTGTTGCGCGTGCCCCTGGCCTTTGCCATGGGCTTGGTGGGGTTTGTGGGCGTGGGTTGGTTGATCGGCTGGCAGGCGGCCTATGCCAATGTGGCTCAAGTGGTCTACGAGACAGGCTTTGCCTATACGTTGTCGGTGATCCCGCTGTTCATTCTGATGGGCAATTTTGTCGCCCGTGCGGGCTTGGCCCATGAGTTGTTTCAGGCCGCCTATGCCTTCATTGGTCATGTGCGCGGCGGCCTGGCCCACGCGACGGTGCTGGCTTGTGCGGGTTTTGGGGCCATCTGCGGTTCTTCGATTGCCACGGCCGCCACCATGAGCCGGGTCGCCTATCCATCCATGAAAAAACTGGGCTACAGCGACGAACTCTCGACCGGCGTGATGGCGGCGGGCGGAACCCTGGGCATCATGATCCCGCCCTCGACCATCATGGTGATCTACGGCATCATCACCGAGACCCACATTGGAAAATTGTTTGCTGCGGGCGTCTTGCCGGGCTTGATCACCATGGTGTTTTTGATGATCGGCATCGTCATCGTCACCTCGCGCGATCCCGAACATGCCCCGCCTGGCGATCGCATGAGTTGGCCCGAGCGGTGGCGTGCCCTGAGCGGTATTTGGGGGGTCTTGCTGCTGGTGATCATCGTGCTGGGCGGCATTTACGGCGGTCTGTTCACTGCCACCGAGGGCGCTGGTTTTGGTGCCTTTGGCGCGTTTTTATTCGCCCTGTTGCGGGGCCGTCTGAGCTGGTCGGTGTTGTTTCAGGTGCTGGTGGAGTCGGCCCGCACCACTGGCATGTTGTTCACGCTCTTGATCGCCGCCAGCGTATTTGCCAATTTTGTCAATTTCACCACCATGCCCAACGACTTGCGCGACTGGATTGTCGGCCTCGGTTGGCCTCCCACGCTGATTGTGATGGCGATGATGGTGATTTACATTTTGCTGGGTACCGTGATGGAAGAACTGACCATGGTCTTGCTGACCATACCGCTGTTTTTTCCCATCGTCACGTCTTTGGGCTTTGACCCGGTTTGGTTCGGCGTCTTGATCGTCATGATTGTTCAGATTGGACTCATCTCACCGCCGGTGGGGATGAACCTGTTTGTCCTCAACGCCCTGATTCCTGGCGTACGTCTGAATCAGATTTTCAACGGATGCTGGCCCTTTGTGGCCATCATGGTTGGGGTGCTGGTATTGCTCGTGATGTTCCCAGCCTTGAGCCTGTGGTTGCCCTCGTTCATGGCCTGAACTGGGTCACTGCAGAAATTGGGGTCTGACCCCAATTTCTGCACAGCCCCCTTATTTGCTGCCGTCGAGCTTTAGAATTTTCGGTCCGTCGCCCATGCCCAATTTGAGCAGGCCCGACTGGGTATAGACGCCCAGCTTGCCGCGTGTGTCGGTGATGTCGAGGTTGCGCAGGGTGAGCTGGCCGATGCGGTCCAGCGGTGAAAATGGGGCGTCCTCGACTTTTTCCATCGACAAGCGCTCGGGCGCATAGGTCAGGTTCGGGCTTTCGGTGTTCAAAATGCTGTAATCGTTGCCGCGTCGCAATTCCAGTGTGACTTCACCCGTCACGGCCCGCGCCACCCAACGCTGCGCGGTTTCGCGCAACATGATGGCCTGCGGATCAAACCAGCGGCCCTGATACAACAAGCGCCCCAATTTGATGCCGTTGATGCGGTATTGTTCGATCGTGTCTTCGTTGTGGATGCCCGTCACCAGCCGCTCGTAAGCAATGTGCAACAAGGCCATGCCAGGGGCCTCGTAAATGCCACGGCTCTTGGCCTCGATGATGCGGTTCTCGATCTGATCGCTCATGCCTAGGCCGTGTCGACCACCGATCTCATTGGCTTTCAAAATCAATTCAACCGGGTCAGCGAACTCAAGGCCGTTGAGTGCCACGGGCTGACCCTCTTCAAACCGCACGGTGACTTCCTCGGCCTTGACGGCATAGTCCTCGCGCCAGAAGGGGACTCCCATGATGGGGTTGACGATGCGAATGCCGCTGCTGAGCAGTTCCAGGTCTTTGGCCTCGTGCGTGGCGCCCAGCATATTGCTGTCGGTGCTATAGGCTTTTTCGACCGACATTTTGTAGTCGAATCCGTTGGCGATGAGGAACTCGCTCATTTCTTTGCGACCACCGAGTTCGTCAATGAATTGTTGGTCCAGCCAAGGTTTATAAATTTTGAGCGATGGGTTGGTCAGCAGCCCATAACGGTAAAAACGCTCGATGTCATTGCCCTTGAAGGTCGAACCGTCGCCCCAGATGTGGACCTCGTCTTGTTTCATGGCCGCCACCAACATGGTGCCGGTCACGGCCCGCCCCAGCGGGGTGGTATTGAAATAGGTGATGCCCCCGGTGCTGATGTGAAACGCATGGCATTGGATGGCCGCAATGCCTTCGTGCGCGAGTTGAGTGCGGCAATCGACCAAGCGGGCCTTTTCGGCGCCATAGGCCAGGGCCTTGCGCGGAATCTCGTCGTAGTCTGACTCGTCGGGCTGGCCCAGGTTGGCGGTGTATGCGTAGGGGTGAGCCCCCTTTTTCTTCATCCACAGCAGCGCGGCCGAGGTGTCTAGGCCGCCCGAGAAGGCGATGCCCACTTTTTGCCCTTTGGGCAAGTGTTGCAAGATGGTGCTCATATCGGGCTTGTGTGCGTGGTTTCAGCCAAAGTGGCAAATGTAGTGGTAGGGCTCGGTGACCCTGATCTGGAACGAAGATTGGCCTGGAATGGCAAATTTTTCACCCGCTGAGGACCTCAGCCACTGATCGGTACCGGCCAATTTGTACTCGCACCAACCGGCCACGCACTCCATGATTTCAGGTGCGCCAGTGTTAAAGGTCAGGGTGGCGGGCAGCACGACCCCCACCGAGACCGAACTGCCATCGGCTCGAGTCAGGGTGTGACTGATGCACTTGCCATCGAAATACACATTGGCCTGGGTTTTGACGCTGACATCTGAAATGAGGGGGGTCATGGTGAGCAAAGAAATCGAAAACAACCCCGCATTGTAGTCCCATGGGCATCAAAAAAGCCCCTCTGCGAGGGGCTGTTATGCAGAGCTTGGCTAGGCTCCCCAGTCCTGAGCCTAGCCAAGCTCTGCATAACAG
>CAYMJT010000084.1:0-10561 GCA_964390775.1 uncultured Bordetella sp. | reverse complement strand
CCCATTTCACGTCGCCCTCCCTCTTCGGTAATCACGGTCAGGCTCAGGCGCACCAAAGGGCGCACATCCGCGGCCAGGGTCCCATCGGCACGGGCCACCAGCACAATGTCGTGCTCGCTGGCCAAACCCGCCATGACCTGCACCACCCGGCGGTCGAGGGCACGCGCCATTTGTTCAACCCGATTGAGCAACGCCACCTTGGCGCTGCTGTCCAGACTGCCGATGGGGTCGCGCTGCGAATACAGAGAACGCGAGGGAGCAATGCGTCGTCCGGGAACCCGCACCTTGCCCGTTTGGGCCTGGGCGGCGATGCTGCGCACGGTACGCGCCGCGTCGAGTAACGAAGCCATGGAAATATCGTCCGAGTAGGCAAATGCGGTTTTTTCGCCACTCACGGCACGCACGCCCACGCCTTGATCGATGCTAAAAGAACCGGTTTTGACCATGCCCTCTTCCAGGCTCCAACCTTCGCTGCGGGTGGTCTGAAAATACAAATCGGCGTCGTCCACCCGATGCGCGTTGATTTCGGCCAAGGCGTGCTGCAAATGGGTGTGACTGAGCCCAAAGGGGGCCAGCAGGGCTTGTTCGGCAATGGCCAAACGGTCCAGGGTGGGTTCGCGTGAGATCATGGGGCCCATTCTAGTAAGCAATTTCACCAACCGTGAAAACCCCCTGCTCGCGAAACGCCATTTGAGTCATCCTAATATTGGCTTGAAACCATTCGCCTACGGAGAGCTGATTCATGTACAAGAAAATTCTTTTGGCCTACAACGGCTCTATCGCCGGACAAAAGGCTTTGCTGGACACGCGTGAACTCGCCGCCTGGTCGCACTCTGAATTGCACCTGGTGGCGGTGATGCCCCTGAACCTGAACACCGTGGTGGCCGAGGGTATTGTTTATTCAGCCCAGGAAGAGCAGCAACAAACCCAAGCCTATGAGCGGGTGTTGCAAGAGGGCCTGCAAAAGCTCGATGAACTGGGCTACAAGGCCCAGGGCGAGTTGCTCAGTGGCGATGCGATCCAGGAAATTTGCGCTTGTGCCAAGCGCATATCCGCCGATTTGATTGTGGTGGGACACCAGCGCCGCACCGGATGGATTGAGCGCTGGTGGTCAGGGTCGATCTCGAAGAGCCTGATCGAAGAAGCCCCGTGCAGTGTGCTGGTCTCGATTTTGTAAGGCGCGGCCTCTGGGGGTCAGTCGGCACTGGCCCCAGACTCTTTCACCACCTTGGACCACTTGACGATTTCAGACGCCTGGTAACGGGCCAGCTCGTCCGGGGTGGAGACGATGGGCTCCAGACCCAGCTTTTGCAAACGCTCTTGCACGTCGGGCAATTTGAAAATGCGCACGGTCTCTGTGTGCAAACGGTCGATGATGGGTTTGGGTGTGCCCGCTGGCGCAAACAGGGCAAACCAGGTCGTGGCCTCAAAACCGGGCAAGCTTTCGGCCACGGTCGGCACATCGGGGGCGGCCGGCGAGCGCTTGGCGGTGGTGACCGCAATGGCGCGAATCTTTCCCTCTTTGGCCATGGGCAGGGCTGAGGGCATATTGTCAAACATCAGCTGTATGCTGCCACCAATCAGGTCGGGAATGGCGAACTGACGACCCTTGTAGGGGGCGTGGGTCATTTGCGTTCCGGTCATCGACTTGAACAACTCGCCCGAGACATGGACCGAGGTGCCCACACCGGGCGAACCAAAGGAGAGCTTGTTCGGGTTGGCCTTCATATACTGGACCAACTCGGGCACGGTTTTCACCGGCAGATCGTTATTGACCACCAACAGATTGGGGGCGTTGGCGATCAGGCTGATGGGAGCAAAGTCGCGCGTCATGTCGTACGGCATTTTTTTGTACAGGGTGCCGTTGATCGAGTGAGTGCCCACTGTGCCCATGACGATGGTGTATCCATCTGGAGTCGACTTGGCCACGTAATCCGAGCCGATGTTGCCGCCAGCACCGGGTTTGTTGTCGACCACCACGGCCTGCCCCAGTTGGGCTTTCTCGCTGAAGATGCGCGCCAGTGTGTCCGGAGCCCCCCCGGTCGGGAAGGTGACCACCAAACGCACCGGTTTGGCAGGGTAGTTCTGGGCCATGGCGGGGCCCAGCGCCAGCGAGGCCAAGGCGGTCACGCCCGCAGTCACCAGGGTGCGGCGAAATGGAAGGATGCTACGTTGAGTCATGGATCACCAAGATTGGGTTGGACAGAAAGTCGAAAGATAACCCAAGGCGATGGGTCGTGAACGCCCTATCGGGGAAACCCCTTGAAAGTGCGGTCAATCGAGCGCCGCGCTCCAGCGATCGCCCCAGCTCTGGGTTTGCCGATCGAGGTCGCGTCGCTGTCGCTTGGTGGGCCGACCCTGCGTCAGGCTGAGGGCAGGCTCGGGGGACCAGCGCATATGCTCTCGCCAATTTTGCTGAGCAGCCAGGCTTTCGGGGGTTTCGGCATAGAGCTGCTGGGCCACCGGGGCGGGGCCACGCTGTTTGCTCAGGCCGACTACAACCACCACCCGTTCGGGACCGGTTTGGCGCAGGCTGATCCGGTCTCCGGGCTTGACCTCGCGCGAGGGTTTGGCGATTTGGTCGTTCACCAACACCCGGTCGCGTTGAACTTCCTCGGC
The DNA here is from genome assembly GCA_964390775.1 of uncultured Bordetella sp. Classification (GTDB taxonomy): domain Bacteria; phylum Pseudomonadota; class Gammaproteobacteria; order Burkholderiales; family Burkholderiaceae_C; genus Limnohabitans. The sequence continues at coordinate 7,942 of CAYMJT010000084.1, read as the reverse complement.
CGCCAGCGTTCGGGTCTTGAAAAACCTTGCCGCCCACAGCCACTTGTCGATGCGCAATTTATCCATAAGCAATGTGTTGGACAATGCTAACCCATGAACGCCAACCCTGCCAAGCTGCCGAGATTGACCCAGGCCCGGGCCCCGCTGACGCTGGCCATCGAGGCCCTGGACGAGCGCGGCCAGACCTGCGCTTTATCGATACCGGCTGAACGGGCGCTGACCGTCTATGTCGACAAGCAAGAGTTGATCACCCTGATGACCCTGGGCGCGCATCCGGAATGGCTGGTGCTGGGGTATCTGCGCAACCAACGGCTGATTGAAGCGGTCGGGCAAATTGAATCGATCACCGTCGATTGGGAAGCGGGCGACGCGGGGGCCGGCGTGGCGGCAATCAAAACCCGAGGCCCGGCCAACGATTGGTCCGAGCGCACCCAAAAACGCATCGTCACCACTGGCTGCGGCCAGGGCAGCCTGTTTGGCTGCGCCATGCAAGATTTGGCGGACTTGCAATTGCCCGAAACGCGCTTGAGCCAAGGCCGCTTATACAAAGTGCTGGAGCAGATGCGCCAATTGGAGACCACCTACAAAAGCTCGGGTTCGGTGCATGGCTGCGCCTTGTTCGACGGTGAGCGCTTGTGCCTGTTCATCGAAGATGTGGGCAGACACAACGCCATTGACACCATTGCAGGCTGGCTGTGGATGCAAGAGACTTCGGCCCAACCCAGCGACCCCTTGTTCTACACCACTGGAAGGCTGACCAGTGAAATGGTTTTAAAGGCCGCCCAAATGGGGGTGCCCCTGGTCGTGTCACGCAGCGGCATCACGCAAATGGGTTTTGAGATGGCCCAGAGCCTGGGCTTGTGCACGGTGGGTCGCGCCATCAACCGGCACTTCCTTTGCTACAGTGGCCAACACCGCTTTGTCTCGCAACCCAATCTGTCGCCCCCCCACATCGAGAGGTCGGCATGACTGCGGTTTGGCGTGCAGCCTGGCGCGATATTTGGCGCGATTTGCGCGACACCGAACTGAAGTTGCTGGCCCTGTCGGTGATGCTGGGCGTGGCCGCCTTGAGTGCAGTGACCTTGCTCTCGGATCGCTTGCAATTGGGCATGCAACGCGATGCGGCCAAGTTGCTCGGCGGCGATGTGGTGGTAGTCAGTGATCAACCCCCACCCGCATTTTTTGAGACCGAAGCGCGGTTCATGGGTCTGAACTCGACCACCTCGTTGAGTTTTCCGACCATGGCCCGCAACGAACAAGGCGAGGGCCGCTTGGTGGCCCTGAAATCGGCCCAGTCGGGATACCCGCTCAAGGGCCGACTGGTGGCCAGCACCCGCGATGACCTCAGCCCTGATCCCAGCCTGGGCGACTTGCCCCAACCGGGCCGGGTCTGGATCGAACCCGGCTTGGCACAAGCGCTGGAGTTGAAGGTGGGCGATGTGCTGCACGTCGCTCAATTGAAACTACAAGTCCAGGCCCTGTTGGTCAGCGAGCCCGATCGGGGCGCCGGCTTCATGAATTTCGCGCCACGACTGTTCATGCATCCCGATGATGTGGCGCGTTCTGGCCTGATTCAACCCGCCAGCCGGGTCACCTGGCGGCTGGCCTTGGCTGGCTCACCGGCTCAGGTCGCCCGTTATGCGCAGTGGGCCAACGACCAAGCGAGTCGCGACGAGGTGCGTGGTGTGCGCATCGAAACGCTGGAAGCGGGTCGGCCTGAAATGAAACAAACGCTGGACCGGGCCAGTCAGTTCTTACGCCTGGTGGCCTTGATGGCTGGCTTTTTATGCGCCGTGGCGGTGTCTTTGTCTGCGCGAGCGTTCGCACTGAAACGGATTGGGCATGTGGCCCTGTTGCGGGTCATGGGACAAACCCAGGCCGAGATCGTGACCCGCTATGGCATCGAAGCGCTGGGCATCGGATTGCTGGCCAGTCTCTTGGGCCTGCTGGGTGGCTTGGGCTTGCAAGGACTGTTTGTCGAGTTGTTGGCGGGGTTGGTGGAAACCGATTTACCTGCGCCTGGCTGGGCTTCAGTGGGTTTTGGTCTGGGCGTGGGCATGACCTTGTTGCTGGCCTTTGGATTACCGCCGATTTTGCGCCTGGCCCAAGTGCCTGCCTTGCGTGTGATCCGGCGCGATTGGGGCACCCCCAGCGGCAGCACGCGTGCCATTTGGGCGCTGGGATTGGCTGGTTTCGTCGGCCTGATGTTGCAAGCCAGCCAAAACCTGCGCATGGGCTTGATCGTGCTGGGTGGATTTGGGGTGGCCCTGGCGCTGTTTGCAGCATTGGCGTGGTTGGCCTTGCGCGCCTTGCGCGCTTGGGTGAACGAACAAACCGCCCCCGTCTGGCTGGGGCTGGCAACACGCCAAATGGCTGCCCGGCCTGGCCTGGTGATGCTGCAAGTCAGCGCCATGGCCATGGGCTGGATGGCCCTGATCCTGTTGGTCTTGTTGCGCACCGACCTGATGCACGCCTGGCAAAAAGCCACACCAGCCGACGCCCCCAACCGCTTTGTGATCAATATTCAGCCCGAGCAAGGTGCTGGCTTCGAGGCTGAACTGCGCAAGGCCGGCATCAAATCCTACGACTGGTTCCCCATGATCCGTGGCCGATTGGTGGCGGTCAACGGCCAGTCGGTAGGCCCTGAGCAATACCAGGACGATCGGGCCAAGCGACTGGTGGACCGCGAATTCAACCTCTCGCACACCGCCGCCCTGCCCGGACACAACCCCATCGTGGGCGGGGTTTGGACCCCCGAAGAGCGCGACGGCCTGAGCATCGAAGAGGGCATCGCCCGCACCCTGGGCCTGAAGCTGGGCGATGAGCTGGGCTTTGATCTGGCCGGCCTGACCGTGCAAGGCCGAGTGACGTCGATCAGGCATGTGGAGTGGACCTCGATGCGGGCCAATTTCTTTGTGCTCTTTCCGCGCTCGTCCATGCCCGATGTGCCCATGACCTATATGACGGCCTATCACAGCCCCGACAGATCGCCCCTGGACAAACGCTTGCTGGGCTTGTACCCCAACATCACCCAAGTTGATTTGACCGCCTCCTTGAATCAGGTGCAAGCCGTCTTGACGCAAGTGAGCCGAGCGGTTGAGTTCTTGTTTTTGTTTGCCTTGTTCAGCGGCCTGGTGGTGCTGGTGGCGGTGGTGTTGCTGACGCGCGAAGAACGCATGCGCGACCACGCGGTGCTGCGCGCCCTGGGAGCCCAAAGCCAAGTCTTGAGCCGCTTGCAATCGGCAGAACTGTGGGGCACAGGCGCCTTGTCGGGGACCTTGGCAGCGGCGCTGGCCTTGGTGGTGGCCTGGCTGTTGGCGCGCGAAGTATTTGATTTTTCGTGGCAGCTGCCCTGGTGGGTCCTGCCCCTGGGTGGTTTCATGGGCGCCGCAGTCGCCGCTGCGGTGGGCTGGTGGACACTGCGGGTCGTGCTGCGCCAAAGCGTGACCCAAACCTTGAGGCAATCTGAATCATGAGCGAAGCATTGGAGCCTGAGCAGACCAGCGCTTACCAATGGGTGGGGGGTGAAGCGGTCGTGCGCCAACTGGTTGATCGGTTCTACGACCTGATGGACCTGGAGCCCGGCTATGCCGAACTTCGTGCGGTGCATGGCACCGACCTGGACTCGGCGCGCCAAAAACTGTTTTGGTTTTTGTGTGGCTGGTTGGGAGGGCCACCCCATTACACCGAGCGATTTGGACACCCACGACTGCGCATGCGCCACATGCCCTTTGCCATCGGTATTCGAGAACGCGATCAATGGCTGGCCTGCATGCGCCAGGCCATGCAAGAAATCAAGCTTGACCCGGTATTGATCGAACGCCTGGATCAGGCATTTTTTCAAACCGCCGACTGGATGCGCAACAAAAACACCCCCTAGGGAAGCTCTGCTCAAAGTGCTAAGGGGTGATCACAGTGCCACTGCAGTTCAGGACTCGGCCTTGAGACCCTTGGGCAAAGGGAACTTCATGGTTTCGCGCACCCCGTCGAGGTTGCGCACCGAAATGGCCCCCATCTCGCGCAGGCGCGCGATCACCCCCTGAACCAAAATATCGGGGGCCGATGCGCCCGCAGTGAGCCCGACGCGCTGCGCGCCCTGCAACCATTCGATTTTCAACTCCGAGGCGTCGTCAATCAGGTAACTGGGCACACCGAGTTGCACCGACACATCGCGCAGACGGTTGCTGTTCGAGCTGGTGGGGCTACCCACCACGATCACCACGTCGACCTGGCGGCTGAGCAACTTGACTGCGTCTTGCCGATTTGGGGTGGCGTAGCAAATGTCTTGCTGCTTGGGTCGCCGAACATGGGGAAAGCGAGCCAAAATCGCGGCGGTGATCTCGGCAGCATCGTCGACACTGAGCGTGGTCTGCGTCACCACCGCCAGTTTGTCGGTCTGAGTGGGTTGGATTTTTTGTACATCATGCACATCTTCCACCAGATGGATGCCGCTGCTCAATTGGCCCATGGTGCCCTCGACCTCGGGGTGGCCCTTGTGCCCGATCATGATGAACTCGTAGCCCTCTTTGTGCAGCTTGGCGACTTCAACGTGGACCTTGGTCACCAAGGGGCAAGTGGCATCAAAAACCCGAAACCCCCGTGCATGGGCTTCGGCCTCGACCGCCTTGGGCACGCCATGGGCACTGAACACCAGGGTGGCGTTGGGGGGTACCTCGGCCAAATCTTCAATGAAGATCGCACCCCGCTGTTTCAGGTGTTCAACCACATGGGTGTTGTGGACAATCTCGTGCCTGACATAAATGGGCGCACCAAATTTATCCAGGGCGTGCTCGACGATGTCGATCGCCCGGTCAACCCCCGCACAAAAACCCCTGGGCTCGGCCAACAAAATTTCATCGATCATGATGCGCCTCACAACACCCCGATGAGGTGAACCTCGAACTGCACTGGCTGATCAGCCAATGGGTGGTTGAAGTCAAACAATACCCGATCGGCTTGGACCTGGCGCACGGCCCCGGCCATCGCCCCTTGTCCACCCGGCGCAGGGAACTGCACCACCTCGCCGACCTGATAGGTTTCGTCGGGGTCCCCAAATTCGCTCAGCAAGCGCCGGCTGACCCACTGCACCAGCTCGGGGCTTCTTTGCCCAAATGCCTCGCCCGCCGACAACTCGAATTGGACCTGCTGCCCCTCATGCATGCCCAACAGCCGTTGCTCCAAGGCTGGCGACAACTCGCTGGCCCCCAAGGTCAGGGTGGCCGGCTTGCCGTCAAAGGTGTTGATGATGTCGCCTTGTGGGCCGGACAAACGGTAATGCAGGGTCAAGAAAGAGCCCGCTTGTACGGTGGTGGCAGAGGGACTGGACATGGGATGAAATCCTTGAATGGCACCTATTGTAAGAAGGATGCACGTCAATAGCGCCATGCAAGGTCAACCCGCGCGCGCCGTACCCAAGAGCCCAGTCATTGTTATGCTAGTCGCCATGAGTGCCGCCCTGATCCATCAATTGCCCGTCGCCATGCGCCCGCGCGAGAAATTGCTTGCCCTGGGCCCGGCCGCGCTGAGCAACGCCGAGTTGCTGGCGATTGTGTTGCGCACCGGGCGCCCCGGTCTGGGGGTGCTGCAAATGGCCCAATCCTTGCTCGACGGCTTTGGGGGCTTGTCCGGACTGCTGGGGGCGCAGACGCAGCAGCTGCGCGGCATTAAAGGCCTGGGCGGGACCGCCAAGCGCGCCGAATTGGGGGCTGTGCTCGAATTGGCGCGCCGCGCCATGGGCGAACAACTGCAGGTGCGCGAAGCCATGAGTCAGCCTGCGCTGGTGCAAGACTATGTCCAATTGCACATGGGCCAACTGGGTCACGAAGTCTTTGGGGTCTTGTTTCTTGACGCCCAACATCGCCTGATTCGCTTTGCCGAAATGTTCCGAGGCACCCTGACCCAAACCAGCGTCTACCCGCGCGAGGTGGTCCGACTCGCCATCGAGACCGGTGCCTGCGCGGTGGTGCTGGCCCACAATCATCCTTCGGGTCAGGTTCAACCCTCGCGCGCCGACCAATTGTTGACCCAACATCTGCGAGATGCCCTGGCCCTGATCGATGTGCGGGTACTAGACCATGTGATCGTGGGACCCGGACAAGCACTGTCGATGGCGCAAAAGGGGTGGCTGTGAAAGCGCGCTCTCTACAAGACCTGGGCACCCTGAAAAAAGCCCTGGCGCAACGCGAAGCCCAGGCCGAGGCCGAGCGGCAACGTCGCCTGGAGCAAGAACGCCAGGCGCAAGCCGAGCGCGAAGTCTTTACCCGCAGCGTGGGACCTGTGAAAGCCTTGCAAACCCCGCAACGGGTGCTGTTGCAAACACCGCCACCAGCACCCCAGGCCATGCAAAAGCAGCGGGACGAACAAGCGGTCTTGCGCGAAAGCCTGAGCGACGAATTTGACGTCACGACCCTGCTCGATGTCGACGATCAGATGAGCTACCGGGCCAAGGGCATCGGCACCGATGTGACGCGCAAACTGCGCCGTGGCGACTGGTCGATTCAGGGCCAGATCGACTTGCACGGCTTGCGCAGTGACGAGGCCCGCGAAGCCTTGTCCCAGTTCATGCGCGAAGCCGTGCGTCAAGGCTGGCGTTGCTTGCGGGTGGTGCATGGCAAGGGCTTGGGTTCGCCCGGGCGCGAGCCGGTCTTGAAAGCCAAGGTGCAACGCTGGCTGGTCCAAAAATCCGAGGTGCTGGCTTTTGTCCAGGCCAAGCCAGCCGAAGGGGGTGCCGGGGCCATGTTGGTGCTGCTGCGCTAAAGGCCGCAGGCAGGTTCTACAATGGCGGTATGTTAGACATCAACCTGCTGCGGCGCGAGCTGGACCTGGTGGTCACCAAGCTGCAAACCCGCAAAAACCCCCAGCCCTTTCTGGACGTGGCGGCCTTTACCGCCCTGGAAACCGAGCGCAAAACTTTGCAAAGCCACACCGAAGGCCTGCAAGCGCAACGCAACAACCTGTCTAAACAGATCGGTCAGCTCAAAGCCAAGGGACAAGACGCTCAGCCGGTCATGGACGAAGTGGCCCGCCTCAAAACCGAGCTGGAACAATCGGAAACCCGACTGGTGGCCCTGCAAGCGCAAATGCAGGCCTTGTTGTTATCGGTGCCCAACCTGCCCCAAGACGGCGTTCCGGTGGGTGCCGACGAGCACGGCAATGTCGAATTGCGCCGCTGGAGCCCCGAGGGCACCGAACCCCGCGCCTTGGGCTTTGTCGCCAAAGACCACGTCGATTTGGGTTTGCCGCTGGGTCTCGATTTCGAGACCGGGGCTTTGTTGTCTGGTTCGCGCTTTACCGTCATGAAGGGGGGCATCGCTCGACTGCACCGCGCCCTGGCAGCGTTCATGCTCGATGTGCAAACCACCGAGCACGGCTACACCGAGTGCTATGTGCCCTATGTGGTCAACGCCGAGACCTTGCAAGGCACAGGTCAATTGCCCAAATTTGAAGAAGACCTCTTTGCCGCCAAAAAGGGCGGGCAAGACGGCGCAGTGGGCGAAGACCAGCAAGCGCTCTACCTGATCCCGACCAGCGAAGTGCCACTGACCAACTTTGTGCGTGGCCAAATTTTGTCCGAGTCGGATTTGCCCATGCGACTGACTGCCCACACCCCTTGCTTTCGCTCTGAGGCCGGCAGCCACGGTCGCGACACACGGGGCATGATTCGGCAACACCAATTCGACAAGGTCGAAATGGTGCAGATCGTTCACCCGGATCACAGCCAAGAGGCGCTGGAACAAATGACGCGCCACGCCGAAAACATTTTGCAAAAGTTGGGCTTGCCCTACCGCGTCATGGCCTTGTGCACCGGCGATATGGGGTTTGGAGCGGCTCGCACACACGACCTCGAGGTTTGGTTGCCCGCGCAAAACACCTACCGCGAAATCAGTTCGGTCTCGAACTGCGAGGCCTTTCAGGCCCGTCGCATGCAGGCCCGATTCAAGAC
>CAYMJT010000083.1:0-10959 GCA_964390775.1 uncultured Bordetella sp. | reverse complement strand
TAGCCGGAGTAGCTCAGTCGGTAGAGCAGCTCATTCGTAATGAGAAGGTCGGGGGTTCGATTCCTCTCTCCGGCACCACCCCAACCTAGGGGTTTACCGCTACCCAAGGCCTCGCATTACCACGATAGTGCCTAGGTTCACTTCTTGGGAGCCCCCATGTTGAAACTGAATGTCAATGGCGTTGACCATCAGGTCGACGCAGAACCTGATATGCCCTTGTTATGGGTTATACGGGAACAACTCGGTTTAACCGGCACCAAATTCGGTTGCGGCATCGCCCAGTGCGGCGCTTGTACAGTGCACCTCAACGGCGCACCTGCGCGTTCCTGCTCTATACCGGTATCGGGCGTGGTGAACCAAAAAATCACGACCATTGAAGGCTTGTCTGCTGACGCCACGCACCCGGTGCAAGTGGCTTGGAAGGCTCTGGATGTGCCGCAATGTGGTTACTGCCAATCGGGGCAGATACTGGCTGCTGCTGCCCTGTTAAAACGCAAACCCAAACCCACCGACCAAGACATCGACGAAGCGATGACCAACATCTGCCGTTGCGGCAGTTATCAACGGATACGGGCGGCCATTCACATGGCCGCTGGCTCGGGCAAAGGCATCGGATCGGTCATCCACTACGCTGGACCGGGTGCGGCAAACGCCAAGACCGGTATCTCGACCGACCTCGAAATCGACCATTGAGCCCACAGGACCAAGCCCATGAATCACCAAGATCCCATTGTTTGGAGCCGTCGCCAGTTTGTCGTTTCCTCCGCCATCGCCTCGGGCGGTTTGGCCGTTGGCTTGTATGTACCCTCTGAATCTCGGGCCAATGAACTACCCACCCTGGGTGGCACCGAAATCAATGCTTGGGTGGTGGTACGCCCTGACGACAGTTGCGTCATTCGAATCGCCCGTGCAGAAATGGGGCAAGGCACTCACACCGGCTTGGCCCAACTGGTCGCCGAAGAGCTCGATTGCGACTGGGCCAAAGTCAGCCTGCAAACATTCACGCCCGGCCAAAACCTGGCGCGTAAAAGGGTATGGCGAAATATGTCCACTGGTGGCAGCCGTGGCATCCGCGAATCCCATGAATATGTGCGACAAGGTGGCGCCGCCGCCCGCATCCTGTTGTTGCAAGCGGCCTCAGCACAGTGGGGGGTGAGCGTGGGTGAATTGAGCGTCGACAAAGGGGTGGTCACCCATGCCACTTCGGGTCGATCGACCAGCTATGGCAAATTGGCCGCACAAGCCGCGCAATTGGCTGCCCCCGACCCGAAGTCAATTGTGCTCAAACATCCGAAGGACTGGAAGGTGGCGGGCAAATCCCCGCGACGTTTGGACACGGCCCCTAAAGTCGATGGCTCACTCAAGTATGGCATCGATACCGTACTGCCGGGCATGCAGTACGCCGCCATCAAAGCCTGTCCGGTGTTTGGCGGCAAATTGATCGGGTTTGATGCCGCGAAAATCAGCTCGCGCCGTGGCATCAAAGCGGTGGTGCGGGTCGACGATGTATCGGTAGCAGTGTTGGCCGACAGTTTCTGGCGCGCTAAGTCGGCCCTGGAAGCCTTGCCCATCACCTGGGATTTTGGCCCCCATGTCCAAGAGTCGAGTGCCACCATTGCTGGCCGTCTGCGCGAAGGGCTGACTTCCAGCGAGAACGTCTTTGCCGATATCGACCAGGGCAATGTGGATCAGGCCATTGCAGGTGCCGCAAAAAAAATCGAGGCGGTTTACGGCACCCCCTTTGTGTCGCACGCTTGCATGGAACCCATGAATTGCACCGCGCGAGTCACCGCAGAGCGTGCCGAGGTGTGGGTTCCCAGCCAAAATGCCGAGGCCTCATTGGCCGCCTTGGCCGCGGTGACGGGTTTGCCGCTTGAAAAATGCGAGGCCTACAACCCACCCTTGGGGGGAGGCTTTGGTCGACGCGGTGGCACCCAAGACTATGTACGACAGGCGGCCCTGATTGCCAAGCAGTTTCCTGGCACTCCAGTCAAATTGATCTGGACCCGCGAAGAAGACATGACTCATGATTTTTACCGCCCGATCGGTATGTGCCGGCTGGTGGCTGGCGTGGATGCTCAGGGTGAGCTGGTCGGTTTGCATTTGCGCGTTTCCGGGCAGTCGATCAACGCCCATTCTTCGCCCCACAACATCATCAACGGGAAGGATCGACGCCAACTGCAGGGGTACTGGAAAGAGCCCGGTGAATCACAGCTGGGATACACCATTCCCCATCTGCGAGTCGAGTATGCGATGCGCAACACCCATGTGCCCGTGGGACCATGGCGAGGCGTGAATACCAATCAAAATGCGATTTATCTAGAGTGCTTCATGGATGAAGTGGCCCGAGCTGCAGGCAAAGACCCACTGGCGTTTAGGCGGGCCTTGCTCAAGAACCACCCCAAGCACCTGGGTGTGTTGGACGCGGTGGCCGACAAGGGCGGTTGGGACAAGCCGCTGGCACCGGGGGTGTACCGTGGCATCGCCCAGTTCATGGGCTATGGCAGTTACACCGCAGCCATTGCCGAGGTGTCGGTCAAAGGCAGGGACGTCCGGGTCCATCGACTGATACTCGCAACCAATTGCGGGCATGCGGTCAACCCGGTTCAGGTCGCCAGCCAAATCGAGGGCTCGGTGGCCTATGGCATGGACTCGCTGCAAAGCGAGTCGAGCGTTCAGGAGGGGCGCATCGTTGAGAAAAACTTTGACACCTATCCGATCGCCAGGCTTTATCAAATGCCCAAAATTGAGTCGGTGATTGCCCCCACCTATGACTTTTGGGGCGGCGTGGGTGAGCCGACCATCTGTGTGGTGGCGCCCGCCATCTTAAATGCCATCGCAGCCGCGCGTGGCGGCCAGCCGGTGCGCATGCTGCCCCTGAAAAACGAGGGCTTGAGGCTGGTATGAACAGGCGTCGCAGCCTGTTGTGCGCTTTGGGATTGGGTTGGGGCGGTTCGCAGAGCTTGTGGGCTCAGCACACTCCACAAGATGAATTGCTGGCCCCCTATGTAGGCCATTCGTCGGTACAAAGGGGCCGGGTCAAGCTGGAAATTCCCCGCTTGGCTGATAATGGATTTAGCGTGCCCTTGAAAGTCAGCGTGAGTAGCCCCATGACAACCCAAGAGCGTGTGCGCAAATTGTTGCTGCTGTCCAACCGCAACCCCAGGCCTTTGATTGCCGAATTTGATTTCGGACCCGGCTCGGGGGAGGTTCGATTGGCCACCCGCGTACGCCTGGGAGGCTCGCAAACCGTCACAGCCTTGGCACTCACATCTGATGGTCGGTGGTGGCTCGATATCGCAGATGTCGAAGTGACCGAATCGGCCTGTCTGGATCAAACATGATGCCCTCGCGAATACAAATCGTGGCGGCCCAGCCCCCGAGTCAAACGACGACCGTGCGTTTATTGATTCGGCACCCTATGGAGACGGGTTTTCGGTTTGATGTGAATGGCTCAGCAGTACCCAAAAATATCATTCATACCCTGACCGCCTATTTTGAAGGTGAAGTCGTTTTTCATGCAAGCTTGGGATCGGGCATCTCGGCCGATCCGTTTCTGGAGTTTCAGGTCCGCACGCCCCACAGTGGTGAACTGAAGCTGAGTTGGGTGGACGATACGGGCGCCCAGGGCGAGGCCAAAGCCCAAGTGTCATTGCCGGATTGAGGGCCCCTGCAAAGGCAGCCCATGGGCGCGCGTTTTTAGATAAAGCTCAAGTTGTCTCAAACGGACATCGCCTGGTTCGGGAACTTGGGCTTGCACCCCCGAAAAACAGGCCCTAATGCGGCGCTCGATCGAACCCAAGGTCTGCCAACTGACCCGATAAACAGGATAACCGGTCGGATGGCCCGCATTGACGCGTTGTGCGCGCATCAGGGCGCCCACCTTGCCGTCGTGGCACTGCCGACACGACAAATTCATCGCCCCGGTTCGGGTGTTGAACATTTGCTCACCAGCCAGCCGATGTCGCTCCCATAGGACGGCCTCAGCGGGCCGCACAGGAGCGGCCATCGAGACGAGGAGTTGACCAGCAGCCTCACTTAAAAAAGCGCTCAGCTCCAAGGTGACCGTATCGTCGTTGGAGGAAGAAACAGGAAGGGTTGATGTTTTTTGAACCCTGAGTCGACAGGCATGAATTTGGTCCTCCAGGTTGATCAGCCGTCCTGTAGGATCCAGACGCGGTGTCCGTGGGATGGAACGGGCCACCTCTTCGAGTGAGTGGCAACCCTGGCATTCATGTACCCAGCGGCGTTGGCCCTGGTCGACCCAAAGGTTCATCGGATTCATGGCCGGTAATGCCTGAAGCTCACCGAGTCCAGCGGACATGGCCGTGGGCAGCGCAGATTGTGGCAGACCAGGGGGCGAAGATGATTTGAAGCTGGCCAAGGCTTGAACCACCGCATCAATTTGATTCGAGGTCAATAGCTGCTGTGCTTGTGCAGACAGGTGCAGACCCTGGGTACTGCCGTAGGGCGGCATCAGCGTGTCAGCCCGAAATACCCGCGCATCGATCACCCATTGTCGAAGCTGAGACAGGTCGTAACGCGAACCCACGCCATGCAAGGATGGACCAAAATTGCCTTGCAAAGTGAGTGCGTTTGTGCCTTCTTGCAAGGCGGGGATCTGATGGCAAGACACGCAATTGCCGCTGGCTCGATTGGCCATGATAGCCAGGCCTTCGGCCACGCCATTGGCTTGTATCGGCCCAGCTATCCAACACAGGCTGGCTATCCATATAGATCTTATCCGGGGCAACATTTGACCTCAATGCCAGCGGTCTTGTTCCAGGGCGATGCGTCGGTCGATCACCACCCGCGATTTGACTCCGCCCGCGTCAATATTGAGTTTCAGCAATTTGCGCTGTGGCCAATGGCTGATGTTGGCCTGCTGGCGTTCCAGCATTTCAAGGTCTTCGGCAAAAATTTTGCCTTGTCCCGTGCGGATTTTTTCGGTCAGCGCGGGATCGTTGGCTTTGAAATTGCGCGCCATGCCCCAGTGGTACCAATGCGAGGTTTCGGTCTCGGGGGTGATGAAGTCAACGACCACACTGTAGGCTTTGACTTCGGAGGGTGCATGAAAGCCGCCCCGCCCTGCCAGTGCCACACCGACGTCGATCATCACATGGCTGGGGGGACTGAAGCGGCAAATTTGCCAACGGTCGACTTTGGCTTCAGGGTCCAGGCCTTGGGCCTGCATGGCCATTTGCCAAAAAGGCGGTGCCTGAATGTCGCTCATAAAGCGTTGGGTGATGACCCGATCGCCATCGGTGAGGGTTTCGCTGGACGTTTCTTCAAGTTCGGGCTGACCGATGCTGTTGGCGTGAACATAGGTTTCGTGGGTCAGGTCCATGAGGTTGTCGATCATCAAGCGGTAATCGGCTTTCACATGGTAGAGGCCGCCGCCATAGGCCCAATCGGGGTGCGACATGAAATCGAACTGCGGCATCAGCGCCGGGTCGGCTCGATCGGCATCGCCCGGCCAAACCCAAACAAAACCGTAGCGCAGCTGGACCGGGAAAGAGCGGGTGCGCGGAAACCCCCGCACTCGTTGCTGGGGCATCTCTAGCACCTGCCCCTGACCGTCCATGAGCAGACCATGGTAGCCGCAGCGCAGGTGGCCGTTGCAAACTTGGCCCAGCGACATGGGTGCGCCACGATGGGGGCAAAAGTCCTCGACCGCTGCCACCTGCTGATCGGCTGTGATGAAAAAAGCGATTTTCTGATTGCAGATGGTGCGCCCGAGTGGACGGTCTTGCAGGCCTTGCAACTCGCTCAGGGCACAGGCCACATACCAGGCGTTTTGGATGAACATGAATTCCTCGGTGCAGCCCGCGACCAGGCCACGTTGCAAACATTTTATATTTAAGGTTGCGCTAAACTGCGCAACTGTATTTGCGATTGTGACAAAGGGGTTTCATGGACATCGCATTGGTGGGAGCGGGCATAGGCGGCCTGGCGGCGGCAGCTTGTTTGCTGCAACAAGGGCATACGGTCAGGGTGTATGAGCAAGCTGGCGAGGTCAGCGAAGTGGGTGCGGCGGTGCAAATGAGCGCCAACGCAGTCAAGGTGCTGTATCAACTGGGCTTGAAGGAAACCCTGGATCGGCACGCGGTACGGCCCGAGTCGTTTCAATTTTTGCGTTACGACAGCGGCGATTTATTGCACCTGATTGTGTTGGGCGATGAACACGAGAAACGCCACGGTCATCCGTATTATCAAATCCATCGGGTCGATTTGCACCACGGCTTGATGCAGGTCGTGCAAAGCCTGGACCCGAACGCCCTGGTATTGGGCAAACGCGCGCAAGCCGTGCACGAAAACAAAGAACAGGCCTTGGTTCGTTTTGCAGACGGCAGTGAAGTGACGGCCGATTTACTCATCGGTGCCGACGGCATCAAGTCGGTGGTGCGGCGGCATGTGGTCGACGACAGCCCACCGGTGTTCACTGGGCAGGTGGCTTGGCGACTGGCCATTCCGATTGAACGCATTGCGCCCGAGTTGCGCCCACCGATGGCGTCGACCATTTGGTGTGGCCCCAAAAACCATGCCGTCATGTATTACATGCGCGGTGGGCGTGTGCTCAATTTTGTCGGCTGTGTCGAGCGCCCCTGGGAAGAAGAGTCATGGACGGCGCGTAAGCCCTGGAGCGAATTGAATGCCGACTATGAGGGCTGGCATCCCATGGTTCGGGCGCCGATTGAGGCGGCTGACAAAGACCAGTGTTTCCGCTGGGCCCTGAACAACCGCCAACCGGTGATGACCTGGTGTACGCAGCGGGTGGCCTTGCTGGGCGATGCGGTACACGCCACCCTGCCCTATATGGCCCAGGGGGCGGCCATGGCGATTGAAGATGCGGCCATCTTGAGCCGGGCTCTGGCGCTGGATGTCCCGCTTGGGGAGCGACTGGGTATTTACGAAAGCCACCGTGCGCCACGAGCCGCCCGGGTGGTGACCGAATCGACCGAGATGGGCGAGCTCTATCACATTGCCGATGCCAGTCAAATGAAGCAGGCTTTCAAAGACCGCAATATCGCGGCCTCGCGCAATAACTGGCTCTATCCCTACAACCCCTGGACGGTGGACATCCACCGCCCCTACGAAGGGGTTTAAGGGAGCTCTGCATCCCCCATGGCATGGTGCGCGACCGACCAGCGTGATACAGAGCTTCCTTCATCATTCCGGCTTGATGCCTTGCGACTTGACCAATCGGGCCCATTTGTCGGCGTCGCGCTCGACCAAACGGGCAAATTCGGCGGGGCTGGAACTGGCTGGATCCATGCCCTGGGTGGAAAAAGCCGTTTTGACGTCGTCACCCGCCAGGATCTGGTTGATGTCCCGATTCAAAGCGCTGACCTGATCGGGCGGCATGCCTTTGGGGGCAAAGACGCCAAACCACATACCGACATTGACCTGTCCGAGACCGGTTTCGGTCACGGTGGGCAATTCGGGCATGAGGGGATGACGGCGTTCGCTGCCGATGGCCAAGGCCACGAGTCGGCCCGTTTTGACATGCGCCAAGGCCACGTGGATGGGCAAGAACATCATGTCCACCTGCCCCCCCAACAAGTCGGTGACGGCGGGGGCGGTGCCCCGGTATGGAATGTGAGTGATGAAAACTTGGGCCGTGTTTTTGAACAACTCCATCGACATGTGGTGCGGGGTACCGACACCAGGTGAGGCGTAATTCAGCCGCCCTGGTGCAGCTTTGGCTGCTTGCACCAGGTCTTTGGCTGTTTTCCAGGCCGTTTTGGGGTGAGTGACCAATATCAGTTCGCCCCAACTGGTCAGGGCCACCGGGGTCAGGTCTTTGAGCGGGTCAAAGGGCAGCCCAGGGTTGAGGGCCCGATTCATGACCAGGGTATTGACGCTGACCAACAGCGTGCTGCCGTCAGGCGCAGAGCGCACCACGGCCTCGGTACCTATGCTGCCCGAGGCGCCGACCCGGTTTTCGACCACCACGGGCCGATTGAGTTTTTGCGCCAACTTAGGGCCGATTTGACGCGCCACGATGTCGATGCCAGTCCCAGGGGTAAAGGGCACAATCAGTTTGATCGGGTTGGGATTGGCCTGGGCCGAGGACCAAGCGGGCCAAAACCCTGCGATGGCCAGAGCCAGACAATCACGACGACTCGGTGGATTAAAAGGGTTCATGTTTGACCTCCAAGGCAGGCATGAAGTCGATCTGCAGCGACTTTGAACCGAACGCTCTTGATCAGGCGCCTTCCACAAAGCGCATATCGCGCACGACGGCACCTGGGGTGAGTTTGCTCAGCGCCTCTTGGTAGCCGGCGCTCTTATAGGCGGCCTCGGCAGCAGCCAGGCTGTCAAACTCGATGATCACCACACGTTGCATCAGGCCATGCTCTTTGATTGCGCTGGGCATGCCTCGCACCAGAAATTTGCCGCCAGCGGCGGTTATCGAGGGGCCCGCCAGTTGGGCATAGGCGGCCAGCGCATCGGGGTTGTGGATCGATTGGTAGGTGGTGACCCAATAGGCTTTGGACATGTTCAACTCCTTAAAAAAACGCCATGATGCCACGATGTCGCCCTTGAGATGGTGTGCCTCGGCGACAACCCTCATAATTCAGCCTTCGGTATCTGGCCTGGAGATGGATATGTCGGAAGTCGTGAGCCCTGCCCCGGCTTGGCAGGAGAGCATTTTTCAAAGCCTTAAACACGCCAACGTGCGACAGGTGGCTTATGTCCCTGACGCAGGGCATGCCCATGTGATCCGCCGGGTTCAGGCCGACGATTTGATGCGCGACATTGTGCTGACCACCGAGGAAGAAGGCGTGGCGCTGGCCACAGGCGCTTGGCTGGGCGGCGAGCGCGCGGTGCTGCTGATGCAAAGCAGTGGCGTGGGCAATTGCATCAATATGTTTTCTTTGCTGCAAAGTTGCCGCATTCCCTTTCTGACCCTGGTCACGATGCGGGGCGAATACGCCGAGTTCAACAATTGGCAATGCCCGATGGGCGAGGCCACGCCAGCGGCGCTGGAGTTGATGGGCTTTAAGGTCATGCGAGCCAATGACCCGGGTGAAGTCGAAGACCTGATGGGTGCTGCGCTGGATGCGGCGTTTGAAGGAGGCCAGCAAGTTGCTTTGCTCTTGTCCCAACGCCTGATTGGGCGCAAAAAGTGGATCACCAAGTGAAAGAGAGCCCAACGATGAATACCCCCCACGCTCATACCCCCAGCGCCTTGGCCAGCATCGACCGACGCGAGTTTGTGGCCCGTTTGCTGGCGGCCACTCCCGACGCCCTGGTGATTTCAGGCCTGGGCTCACCGACCTACGATGTCTATGCCAGCGGCGATCAGGATCGGTATTTTTATCTGTGGGGTGCCATGGGTGGGGCGTTGCCCTTGGGCTTGGGACTGGCGCTGGCTCAGCCCAAGCGCCCGGTGCTGGTGATCACGGGCGATGGCGAACAACTGATGGGGATGGGCGCTTTGGCCACGGCAGCCGCTCAAAGCCCCCCCAATCTCAGCGTTGTGGTGCTAGATAACGGTCACTTCGGAGAGACTGGCATGCAACGCAGTCACACCAGCTTGGGAACCAAATTGGTCGATGTGGCCAAGGCCTGCGGGTTTCCCCGTACGCAGGAGATATTCCAACTCAACGAAGTGAAGGCATTAGCGCAAGGCATTCAGGCGAGACAGGGCCTGATGCTGGCGCAGGTCCACATCAAGCAAGAAGACTTGCCAAGGGCTTTGCCGACGCGAGATGGCACTTTTCTGAAAAACCGGCTGCGCATGCACCTAGGTCATCCTTTGGTATGAATTCGGGGTTATCCAGACTGGTCAAATCTATGCTTTGCGATTAAAGTAGGCGAATTTGAGCTTACAGGCGATTGCATCATGTCGAATCTGTTGCTGGGCTTGCTGGTGTTTTTGGGGGTTCACTCGCTAC
Organism: uncultured Bordetella sp.; assembly: GCA_964390775.1. Lineage (GTDB taxonomy): Bacteria > Pseudomonadota > Gammaproteobacteria > Burkholderiales > Burkholderiaceae_C > Limnohabitans. Next base: position 1,054 of record CAYMJT010000083.1, on the reverse strand, counting down.
GGGTGTTCTTACCGGGCCTGCGCTATCGACTGATGACGGCTTGGGGTCCGTTGCCCTATAAAGGTGCTTACTCGCTGATCTCGTTACTGGGCTTGTGGTGGCTGATCACTGGGTATAGCGAGGCCAAGCTCTTGCCCTTTGAATTGTGGTCTCCGCCCTTCTTTTTGCGTCACCTCAGTGCCTTGCTGATGTGGCCAGCGATGGTGATGCTGGTAGCGGCTTATGTGCCTGGCAATGGCATACGCGCCCTGTTGCGGCATCCGATGACGCTCAGCGTCAAAGTGTGGGCCTTGGCACATCTGTTGTGCAATGGCCATTTGGCTGATGTGCTGTTGTTTGGGTTTTTGCTGATCTGGTCGGTGCTGGTATATCGCACCGCTCGGCGTGATGACCGCTCGAATATGGTGGGCATGCTGCGCAGCGGCACACCTTTGTTGAATCTGGGCACGCTGATCACTTTGATACTGGGCACTGCCGCCTGGTACTGGCTGGCCCTAGGCGGCGGGCATCTGGCCCTGATCGGTGTCAGCCCCATGGGTTGAACTGGCACACAAACGATCAATACGCCGCCCCTCCAGAGCCACGACCCGCAAGCGCCAACCCGCACACTCGACCTCTTCGCCGACCACTGGCATGCGCCCCGAGAGCGATAAAAAAAGTCCGGCCACGGTGTTGTAACGGTCTTTGTCTTCTTCGGGCAGGGTTTGCTCGATGTGCAATTGATTTTTGAACTCCACAATGGGCATGGCGCCATCGAGCGTCCAAACGCCTGCTGCGTCGCGACTTGCCCAGGCTTGCTCGTGTGCGGCTTGCGCCGACCACTCGCCGGTGATCGCTTCGAGTAAATCGCGCGGGGTCATCAGCCCCTGAACAACCCCGTACTCATCGACGACCAGCACCAGTCGGGTCATGGTCTGGCCTTGGCGACGGCCTTCGGGCCGACGGAATTGCTCGAGCAGATCAAGGCCACTCAGGGTTTCGGGAATGAATGCCACAGGCTGGGCGAGTTGCTCTAGTGCCAGGGTGTCGTCTTCTTGTTGCAGCAGATCGGCCA
>CAYMJT010000082.1:4147-11203 GCA_964390775.1 uncultured Bordetella sp. | reverse complement strand
GCTACGGCCACACCCTGGGCAACGCCCTGCGCCGTGTGCTCTTGTCTTCGATGGTCGGCTATGCCGTGACCGAAGTCACCATTGCTGGCGTTTTGCACGAGTACTCGTCGATTGACGGTGTGCAAGAAGACGTGGTCAACATTCTGTTGAACCTCAAAGGGGTTGTGTTCAAACTGCACAACCGCGACGAAGTCACCCTGAGCCTGCGCAAAGAAGGCGAAGGCCAAGTGACCGCCGCCGATATTCAAACCCCGCATGATGTTGAGATCATCAACCCCGGGCACGTCATCGCCAACCTGACCCAGGGCGGCAAGATCGACATTCAGCTCAAGGTCGAAAAAGGCCGTGGCTATGTGCCCGGTACCGTTCGTCGTTACGGCGAAGAGCCCAGCAAGTCGATCGGCCGCATTGTGCTCGACGCTTCCTTCTCGCCCATCCGCCGCGTCAGCTACAGCGTAGAGAACGCCCGTGTCGAGCAACGCACCGACTTGGACAAGCTGGTGCTCGAGATCGAAACCAACGGTGCCATCACCGCCGAAGACGCTGTGCGCGCCTCGGCCAAGATTTTGGTCGAGCAACTGGCCGTGTTCGCCCAGTTGGAAGGCAATGAATTGGCCGCCTTCGACTCACCCAGCCCGCGCAGTGCCCAACAGTTCGACCCGATCTTGTTGCGCCCCGTGGACGAGCTGGAATTGACCGTTCGCTCGGCCAACTGCCTGAAGGCTGAAAACATCTATTACATCGGTGACCTGATTCAGCGCACCGAGAACGAGCTGCTCAAGACCCCCAACCTGGGTCGCAAGTCGCTCAATGAAATCAAAGAAGTGCTGGCTTCTCGCGGTTTGACCTTGGGCATGAAGCTCGAGAGCTGGCCGCCCGCCGGTTTGGAAAAGCGCTGATACAGCGCCCTCACGCCCTTCGGGGCCAAGTGCACGGGCAGTACCTGACACGGCTGCCTGTTTAATAAAGGAAAGGAAAGCACCATGCGTCACGGAAATGGACTCCGTAAACTGAATCGAACCAGCGAACATCGCCAAGCGATGTTGCGCAACATGATGAACTCGCTCATCGAGCACGAGGTCATCAAAACCACATTACCCAAAGCCAAGGAACTGCGCCGCGTGATCGAGCCCATGATCACCCTGGCCAAGCAGCCCACGGTGGCCAACAAGCGACTGGCCTTCAACCGCCTGCGCGACCGTGACAGCGTGGTCAAACTGTTTGCTGACCTCGGTCCCCGCTTCCAGACCCGTCCGGGCGGCTACACCCGCATTCTCAAGATGGGCTTCCGTGTCGGCGACAACGCCCCCATGGCCCTGGTTGAGTTGGTCGATCGCCCCGAAGTGCAAGCGGCCCCCGAGCAAGCTCAGGGCGAATAAGTTACAATCACTCTTCTGACGCGCGATGGAGCAGCCTGGTAGCTCGTTGGGCTCATAACCCAAAGGTCGCAAGTTCAAATCTTGCTCGCGCAACCACTACAACGCCCACCCTCCGGTGGGCGTTTTTCATGGGGATCGCATGAATCATCGCGACATTCTGGCCCAGGGCCGGCGCATCGAGTGGCCTACCCCGTCAGGCAAACAGGTCTGGCATGTGTGGAACGAAGGCGCGCCTCGCCCCCTGATTTTGTTGCACGGCGGCAGCGGCAGCTGGACCCATTGGGTGGCCAATGTGCAGGCGCTCGCTAGCCAACGCGCCGTCTACGCGCTGGATATACCGGGCTTTGGTGACTCTGACTTGCCAGTGGGCGCGCGCGATGTGGATGACCTGTATCGGCCCATTGCCGAGGGCATTGTGGACCTGCTGGGCCCCGGGCCGCACGAGATCATGGGATTTTCTTTTGGTGGCATGACCGCTGGCTTTATCGCTGCCGACTATCCCGAGCTGTTCTCTAAGATGATCTTGGTGGGCATACCCGGCCTGGGCCTGTTTGGGCCACGCGTGCCCCTGCGTGGGCTGCGCGATGACATGACGCTGCAAGAGCAACGCGACATCTTGCGCCACAACCTGCGGGTTTTCATGCTGCGCCACGACGACAGCATCACCGAAGACACCATCGACATGCAAGAGCACAATATCGCGCGCGACCGCCTGCGCCGGCGTCGCATAGCGGGCGGCGACCCTTTGATTGCGCTGCAAACCCGCTGGAAGTGCCCAGTCCATACCATCTGGGGACAACATGACGCGTTGTATGGCGACAACCTGGCGCAAATACCGGCGGCGCTCTCGGCGTGCCAGCATGTGGGGTATCATGTCGTACCCGACGCCGGACACTGGGTGCAGTACGAACGGCCCGAGGCCTTTAATGCGGTGGCGTTGCGGTGTCTGGCCGACACATGACTGTCAATGACAAAACTGGGCTAAGACCCAACGATCATGCGCATCAAGCGCCGCCCTTGCCCCACATTCCCCACATCGACGGACTGCGGGCGGTCGCCATTGTTTGGGTGCTGGCCTTTCACTATTTCCCGCAGGTGTTCAGCGGTGGCTATGTGGGCGTCGATGTGTTTTTTGTCATCTCGGGCTACCTGATCAGCGGCATCATCTGGAAGCAATTGCAGGCGCAGGAGTTTTCGTTTCTAGACTTTTATCGGCGTCGCATCCGTCGTATTTTTCCTGCCCTGGTCACGGTCTTGTTTGTGACGCTGTGGCTGGGCTTTTATGTCTTGCACGACTCTGAGTTCAAGTTGCTGGCCAAGCATGTGTTTGCGGCAGCATTTTTTTTGAACAACTGGGTCCTGAGCATCGAGAAGGGGTATTTTGACGCCGATAGCGAAGACAAACCCCTGCTGCACCTTTGGTCGCTGAGCATCGAGGAGCAGTTCTATTTAATCTGGCCCTTGTTGCTCTGGTTTTTATTTAAAACGCTGAAAAACAAAAACCACCTGACCCTGGCGGTGGCGGCGCTGGCGGCGCTGTCTTTGCTGGCCTGTTTGATTCAAACACCGTTGCGTCCGGTGGGGGCTTTTTATTCGCCGCACACCCGCATCTGGGAACTGGTTTTGGGCAGCTTGTTGCATTTGTTGCCATACACCTGGCGCCAGAAATTGGGGCAGGGTCATGCCCTGGCTGGTATTTTGTTGCTGGGCACTTTGCTGTTGCTGACCCCCCAGCACGCCTTCCCAGGATATTGGGCCTTGCTGCCCACGCTGGCGGCCGCCATGCTCATTTGCGCCCCAGTGCACAGTGGGGCGGCGCGTGTGTTGTCGTGGCGCCCCATGGTCGCCATCGGCCAAATCAGCTATCCGCTTTATCTGTGGCACTGGCCCTTGTTGTCTTTTGCCCATTTGTATTGGGGCGATGCCTTGGCCTGGCCTGGCCGCATCGGCCTGATTTTGTTGTCGGTGCTGTTGGCATGGGGCACCAAAATCACGCTGGAAGACCGCTTGCGATTTGGCCAGCACGGGGCGCGCAAGGCGGGTGCATTGATCGGGGCCATGGCGATGACTTCGGTCCTGGCGGTTTGGATTCATCTGGCGCAGGGCATGCCCGGGCGTGAATTCAATGTGCTCAATGTGTCTTTGAGCACGGGCGCAATTCCCCAAGCCCAAGCGCCATTCAAGCGCCATTGCCCACGCCTGAGCGAGCCGGGCCTGGAGTGCTGGAGCGATCACGCCCTGCGGCATGACGCCGTGGTGGTGGGCGACAGCAAGGGCAAGGCGGTATTTCTAGGGCTGACCAATGCCAGGCCGCAAGCCCAGGGCTGGATCTATTTGGGCGCCAACGCCAACGGCGGCGCGCCCGTGCCACAGGGCGAAAGAGACGGTGCCCAAGGCAAAGATGCCATCGAGCGGGTGATCAAAGTGATCGACAACTTGCCCGAAGTCAAGCATGTGGTGTTGGCGGTGGCCTTGCGTTCTCTGTATGGTTTGCCCCGCGATGACTCGGTATTGGAATTGGCCACCCGCAGCCCGCAGCAACAGCAGCAGGTACACGACGCGGTCTATCGGGCCTTGGTCCAACTGACGCAAAATCAGCGCCAGGTGACGGTCTTGCTCGATAACCCCACCTTCAGACATCCACCCCGCTGCATCGGTCGCAAAACACCCTGGTCGCGCCAGGAAACCAGCCCTGAGCCAGTCAAAGAGGGCTGTGGCATGGCCTTGGACACGCACCTGGAGCGGACACAAATTTATCGTCAAATGATGCTGGCGGTTCAAGCCCGATTGTTGCAAGCGGGGCTGGAGGTTCGCATCGTCGATGCGGCGCAGGCCCTGTGCGATCTGGAGAACCGACGCTGCGAGATGACCCTGAATGGCCGTTATTTGTACGACTTCACCGACCACACTTCTGAATACGGATCGGTACGGGTGGCGCGCCTGCTGCTGGACGCCATTGGGAAATAAAACCTCAATGGCAAGCCGAAATCTATTGCGATCAGCCTTGCGCCCATACGAAAATCCAAGACAGAAGTCAAGCCTCAGAGGATGGCTTGCAGGCCCTTATCCGCAATCACATTCAGCAGTTTGAGAGCTGGCCCCGTGGGGCGTGTTTCACCTTGCTCCCATTTGCGTATGGTCGAGGGGGTGGTGTGCAGATGCATTGCAAATATGGGTTGACTGAATTTCAAGGCGTTGCGCAGACGTTTGATGTCATTTGCGCTGAAGTCGCGTACCAGGGGCGGTGAAATGGCGTCGAAATCGCGCAGAGTGACTTTGCTGATCGCACCCGCCTCATAGAGCGCAGCCAAATCACCGCGCAGCGATCGAATGATCTTACTCACAATACACCTCTAGTAAAACGCCCGATGTCAATGCTTTGGATAAACCATCGGGCGAAAGTTCCAACATGACTTTGCCTGTGAACTGCAATGTCCTTTTTTCAAAATGAGCGTCGATCAATCCATTTTCCATTTCGCGGATTGCTGAGCACAAAGCGTTGTCATGCAGACTTTCACCCAACATCCAGCGAGAAAAGTCTTTGCGTTTGAATATGCGCCTCATCTTCTTCTCCATAGTATACCCGATACGGGTATGTTTTAAAACGTGGATACCCAAGCGCCAACTGTAGGTCACGCAATCGGTATCGTCGATGTAACCATCACATCGCCTGCTGACCCAAGGGGCCTGTCATGCAGCACAATCGGCCTATGCTCTACAAATTCAAATCGAAAGCCACGGGGGACCTGATCATGCTCGAGCAGCATGGCAGTCAGGTCTTGCGCATCATCGGCAAAGAGCCGGCTGCCCAGGGTATTTTGTTGTGTGCCGACATGCCCAGGGCCTTGCTCGATTTGCAAGCCGCCATCGAGCGCCACGAGGCCCAGGCGCGCGAGCAACACGCCGAGGGCGAAGCGGCTGAGCCAGTGGAACTGGTCACCCTGCGCCAACGCGCCGTGCCCTTTATGGACATGTTGCGGCGTTGCATGGCCCACCCATGCGATGTGGTCTGGGGTGTCTGAGCCAGCACTGCACCCATTTGCCCGGCTCACGCCCGATCAGGTGCTGGATGCCCTGGCGGCAGTGGGTCTGGATGTCGATGGCCGTTTGTCGGCCCTGAGCTCATACGAAAACCGGGTTTATTTGGCGCACTTGCACGACGCGCCCCCGGTGGTGGCTAAGTTTTATCGGCCCAATCGTTGGACTGAGGCGCAAATTCGCGAGGAGCATCGCTTTGCCCAGCAACTGGCCGAGCAAGAGGTGCCGATGGTGGCGCCAATGTGCTTGCAGGGCGATACCCTGCACTGGCATGCGGTCGATGACGAGCTCGGGTTCTGGTTTGCCGTGGCCGCGCGCCGGGGCGGTCGGCAACCCGACTGCGACGACCCCGAGGTGCTGACTTGGTTGGGTCGCTTCCTGGCCCGTTTGCATGGGGTGGGCGAGCAAGAACATTTTGTCCACCGACCCGAATTGAATCTGCAAACCCTGGGTTGGGACTCGCATCGTGACCTGCTGGCCAGTGGCCTGATCGACCCGGCACAAAGGGCGGCTTGGGACGCGGCAGCGCAGCAGGCCTTGAGCGCCGTCGAGGAGGCTATGCAGGGCAGTGCGCCCCAGCGTTTGCGCTTGCACGGTGACTGTCATTTGGGCAATGTGCTTTGGACCCCACTCGAGATGCCCCAGGGCGGGCCGCATTTTGTCGATCTGGATGACGCGCGAACCGGGCCAGCGGTGCAAGATCTGTGGATGTTGGTCTCGACCGACGCGCGCGATCAGGGCTGGCAGTGGGCTTGCCTGATCGAGGGATACGAGCAGGTCCGACCCTTTGATCGGCGCGAGTTGCGCTGGGTCGAGCCGCTGCGCACCCTGCGCATCATCCACTACAGCGCCTGGCTGGCGCGCCGCTTTGATGACCCGGCCTTTGGCATTCACTTTCCGTGGTTTGCCACACCCGCGTATTGGAGCGAACAAACGGCCACCTTGCTCGAGCAGGCGCACGCCTGCGGCCAAGCGCCGCCCTTTATTTGAAGGGGTTTTCGATGTGGCCGATGCCGTCGATTTCCATGCGCACGACATCGCCCGACTGCAGGTATTTGGGGGGCTTAAAGCCGATGCCCACACCCACCGGTGTGCCAGTGGCAATGATGTCCCCGGGGTAGAGGGTGATGCCAGCGCTCAGGGTTTCGATCAGGGTAGGAATGTCAAAGATCAGGTCTTCGGTGCTGGCGTTTTGGCGCTCTTGACCGTTGACATAGGTGCGCACATGGGTTCGGGTGGCGTCGCATTCGTCGGCGCTCACCAACCAGGGCCCCATGGGGCAGAAGGTGTCAAATGATTTGCCCAACAGCCATTGCATGTGGCGGCTTTGCCAGTCGCGCGCGGTGACGTCGTTGACGATGGTGTAACCCCAAACATGTTGCATGGCCTGGGCTTTGCTGATGCCTTTGCCGCCGCGTCCTATGATGACCGCCAGCTCGACCTCGTAGTCGATGGCTTGCGAGACTTGAGCGGGGATCAGCACGGTGTCGGTGGGGCCGACCACCGACTCGGGGACTTTGCTGAAGAAAATCGGCACACTGGGAATGTCGCCGCCGACTTTGGCGCTGCTGTCAAAACCGCTGTTGGCGAATTCTTTGGCATGGGCGTGGTAGTTTTTGCCGACACAAAAAATATTGCG
>CAYMJT010000082.1:0-4047 GCA_964390775.1 uncultured Bordetella sp. | reverse complement strand
AAGTGGAGGGGGTGCATCGGCCAGGGACGCCAAAAACACCCGCATTGAACGGATAATGTCCCAATGATAAAGTGATCTTTCGATCAGTTGTAAAACACGGTCATTGACCGACTACTTTGCAGGAGTGTTCACCATGTGGCGTCGTGATGTGTTGCGTTGGGGGGTGGCCGGTGCGGCCACTTGGGCATCGAGCAGCGGCTGGGCCCAGTCTTACCCGGCCCGTTCGCTCAGTCTGGTGGTGCCTTTTCCACCAGGAGGCGTGGCCGACATCGTTGCCCGACCGGTGGCCGAGGCTTTGGGTCGCGAGATGGGCCAGGCGGTGGTGATCGAAAACAAACCCGGCGCTGGCGGTGGCATCGGCATGGGCGCCGTGGCCAAGGCGCGCGCTGACGGCCACACCCTGCTGATGGCCCTGTCTTCCCTGACTGTGATTCCCGAGGCCGATGCCATCTTGGGCCGCGCGCCCTTGTTCGCCCTGGGCGACCTCAAGCCCATTGCCCGCTACACCGCCGACCCGACTGTGTTGGCCGTGCGCGCCGAGTCGCCCTGGAAAACCGTGCAAGAGTTCGTCGAAGACGCTCGCAAACGCCCGGGCCAGATCGCTTATGGCTCTTCTGGCAATTACGGCACCATGCACGTCCCCATGGAGATGTTGGCGCAAGCTGCAGGGGTGCAACTCAATCACATTCCTTTCACTGGCGCTGGGCCGGCCGTGGTGGCCTTGCTCGGCGGGCAAATCGATGCCGTCTCGTCGGGCCCCTCGACCGTGTTGCAGCACATCAAGGCTGGCAAATTGCGCCCCTTGGCGCATTGGGGCACGGCCCCACTGGCGGCATTGCCGGGCGTCCCCAGCCTGCGCGATTCGGGTTGGGCGGTGGACTATGCCCAATGGTCGGGTTTGTTTGCGCCAGCCGGAATTCCCGACGCGGTGGCGCAGCGTTTGCGCGCTGCCGCGCGGGTGGCGGCGCAAGATGCGCGGGTGAAAGAAGTGATCGGCAACGCCGGCAGCCCGGTGCTGTACCTCGACACGCCAGAATTTGAAAAATACGTTCAGGACGATGCCCGCAAAATGGCCGAAGTGGTCAAGCGCATGGGCAAAATCCAGTGAATTCAGTGGAACCCGCATGCAGACATTGAACATACTCAGCGGCGGTGCTGCGCAGGGCCTGGTCGAGGCACTGGCCGATGCCTACCGGGCCCAGACCGGTCTGGGCATCGGGGGCAGTTTTGGAGCTGTCGGCGTGATGCGCGACCAATTGCTGGCGGGCGAGGCCTGCGATCTGTTGATCTTGTCGCAGACCCTGATCGACGGCTTGGTTCAGTCGGGCCATGTCTTGGCCAACAGTGTGTGTCCCCTGGGGTCGGTACACGCTGGGGTGGCGGTGCCCGCCGGGCACCCGCACCCCAAGGTCGATACCCCCGAAGCGCTGCGGCAAGCCCTGGCGCAGGCCAGCGTCATTTATTGCCCCAACCCCCAGCAAGCCACGGCTGGCATTCATTTCTACAAGGTCTTGACCGAATTGGGCCTGACCCAGACCCATGCCGAGCGCATGCGAACCTACCCCAACGGCAACACCGCCATGCGGGCCATGGCCGATGACGCCATTGCTGGGGCCATCGGAAGCACCCAGGTGACCGAAATTGTCTATACGTCTGGGGTCGAGCTGGTGGGCTTGCTGCCCGCTCCGCATGGTTTATCGACCGTTTACACCGCTGCGGTCAGCGCAAAAGCCCGCCAGCCCGAAGCGGCACGGGCCCTGATTGAGCTGCTGACAGCGCCGCATCACGCCGAAGTACGTCGCAGGGCGGGCTTTTGCTAGTGGGGTGCTGAGGCGACCTACAATCGGTGGTTTGTTCACCGAAGTCGGTCATGTTGACGTTTCAGCAAATCATTCTCAAGCTTCAGTCTTATTGGGACGCTCAGGGTTGCGCCCTGTTGCAACCCTATGACATGGAAGTAGGCGCGGGCACCTCGCACACCGCCACATTTTTGCGCGCCATCGGGCCCGAACCCTGGAAGGCCGCATATGTCCAACCCTCGCGTCGGCCCAAAGATGGTCGCTATGGTGAGAACCCCAACCGCTTGCAACACTATTACCAATATCAGGTGGTCCTCAAGCCAGCGCCAGCCAATATATTGGAGCTCTATCTGGGTTCACTCGAGGCCCTGGGCTTTGATCTGAAACAAAACGACATCCGCTTTGTGGAGGACGATTGGGAGAACCCAACGCTGGGCGCCTGGGGCTTGGGTTGGGAGGTCTGGCTCAATGGCATGGAGGTGACCCAGTTCACCTACTTCCAACAAGTCGGTGGCATCGACTGCCGCCCCATTACTGGCGAGATCACCTATGGTCTAGAGCGCCTGGCCATGTACTTGCAAGGCGTCGACAACGTCTACAACCTGAAGTGGACCGAGGGCCTGAGCTATGGGGACGTGTACAAGCAAAACGAAATCGAACAGTCCACATATAACTTCGAGCACTCCGATGCCGATTTTTTGTTCACGGCTTTCGGCGCCCATGAAAAACAAGCGCAACACCTGATGGCACAACAACTGGCGCTGCCGGCTTATGAACAAGTGCTCAAAGCGGCCCACACCTTTAACTTGCTCGATGCGCGCGGCGCCATCAGCGTGACCGAGCGGGCGGCGTTTATAGGGCGCATCCGCAATCTGGCGCGCAGTGTGGCGCAAAGCTATTACGACAGCCGCGAGCGGCTGGGCTTTCCCATGGCCCCGCCCGAGTGGGTGGCGCAGATTCAGAAAAAGGCGGCATGATGGGTGCTCCAAATCTGTTGCTTGAGTTGTTGGTCGAAGAGCTGCCGCCCAAGGCCTTGCGCAAATTGGGCGAAGCGTTGGCCCAGTCTCTCCTGGCCTCGCTCAAAGCCCAGGGCCTGACCGATACCCAGTCGGTGGTGACTGCTTATGCCAGCCCGCGCCGCTTGGCGGCCCACATCACCCAGGTTGCACCGCGCGCGGCCGACCGTCCGGTGCGGCAAAAGCTGATGCCCGTCAGTGTGGGCCTCGATACCCAGGGTCAACCGACCCCTGCCCTGCTCAAAAAACTACAAGCTTTGGGCGTGACCGACAGTGCGTCCGCTGTGGCCGCTTTGCAGCGCGCCCCCGACGGCAAAGCCGAGGCCTTGTTTTATGACAGTGTGGCCCCAGGCGTGGACCTGGCCAGTGGCTTGCAAAAAGCACTGGACGAGGCCTTGGCCAAATTGCCCATTCCGAAAGTCATGCAGTATCAGTTGCACAGCGACTGCGAACTGCCGGGTTGGAGCAGCGTCAACTTTGTGCGTCCAGCCCACGGCTTGATCGCCCTGCACGGTGATCAGGTGGTGCCAGTGGCGGCCTTGGGCTTGCGCGCTGGGCGCCAAACCCGTGGACATCGCTTTGAGGCGCAGCGCGAGGTGATCGAGATCGCCGACGCCGATGCCTACGCCCGCACCTTGCTCACGCAGGGTTCGGTGATCGCTCATTTTGACGAGCGTCGCGCCGAGATTGCTCGCCAATTGGCCGGCGCCGCCGCGCAGGTGGGCGGTGGCGCGCGCCCGATCGAAGACGAGGCCTTGCTCGACGAGGTCACCGCCTTGGTCGAGCGCCCGAACGTGCTGGTCTGCCAATTTGAAGCCCAGTTTCTGGACGTGCCCCAAGAGTGTCTGATTTTGACCATGAAGGCGAATCAGAAGTATTTCCCGCTGCTCGATGCCCAGGGCAAGTTGACGCATCGGTTTTTGGTGGTCAGCAATATTCGACCCCAAGACCCCAGCGCCGTGATCGGGGGCAACGAGCGCGTGGTGCGCCCCCGCTTGGCCGATGCCAAGTTCTTTTTTGATCAGGACCGCAAGAAAAGCTTGACCGACCGTGTCCAAGGTCTGGCCAAAGTGGTCTATCACAACAAGCTCGGCACTCAGGGCGAGCGCAGCGAGCGCGTGCGCGCCATTGCCGCTGGCCTGGCCCTGCGCTGGCCTCAGACCTCGGCGTCTTTTCAGGCGCAGGTGGACATCGCTGCACGGCTGGCCAAAACCGATTTGCTGACCGATATG
>CAYMJT010000081.1:0-11265 GCA_964390775.1 uncultured Bordetella sp. | reverse complement strand
AAGACGAGCTCATGCGCGAGGTCACCGCCTTGGTGAAAGAGCACGGTGAAAAGGGTATCATTGATTTCAAGTTGCTCGAAGAGCAAAACATTTAGTCAAACTCGTAGCGGCGCCCCGATTCAATCAAATCGGGGGTGCCCAACACCGAATTGAGTTGCTCAAAGTCGAGCATGCGATCTTTCCAGGGGCGAGTACTCTGGTGTTCTTTTAGGCTTTTGAAGTAGCCTTGTAAGTTGTGCGCTACCGCCCGTGTCGTTCCACCCGGAAAGATCACGATGCGGAAACCTTGCTGACCTAACTCCTGGGCGCTCATGATGGGTGTTTTGCCGCCTTCGACCATATTGGCCAACATAGGTACACGCGCTGCAAAGCGTGAACAAGCCTGAGCCATTTGCTCGGTCGTTCGGATTGCTTCAATGAACAACGCGTCCACTCCACAAGCCAAATACTTTTCGGCCCGCTCCAGCGCCAACTCTAGTCCTTCGACGGCCAAGGCATCGGTGCGTGCCATGATCAGGGTTTGGTCAGAGTTACGCGCATCGAGTGCAGCGTGAAGCTTGCCTTCCATTTCGCGGACGGGTATCACGCCCTTGCCATCCAAGTGCCCACAGCGTTTTGGGAAAGTCTGATCTTCAATTTGAATCATGGCGGCTCCGGCGCGTTCGAAATCTCGCACTGTGCGTTGCGTGTTCAAGGCATTGCCAAATCCGGTGTCAGCGTCCACGATCACGGGCAAGTTGACCCGGTCTGTGATGCGGCTCAACACCTGGGCCACTTCGGTGGCAGTGGTCAGGCCAATGTCTGAGCGACCGAGTGCGGAGTAGGCCACCGAAGCCCCGGATAGATAGAGGGCCTCAAAGTCGGCTTGTTCAGCCAACAAGGCCGAAAATGCGTCATAAACCCCAGGGGCCAACAGGCAGGAGCCTTGTTGTAGCCTTTGCTTCAATGGGATTTCAGGCATATGTAAGCTCCTTAAGAGTTCAGCGATTGAGCTGCGGTGAGGGCCATGATGCGTCCCCCCGCTACGGCGCTAAGTAAACCGTTTCCGGATAAATAACCCCAGACCGAGGTGCCAGAAACACCGCGCGCGGCACCGCCAGCAGCCAACCAATTCGGCATGACCCGCCCTTGTTGGTCGAGCACGCGTGCTTGTCCATCGACGACCAGTCCGCCCTGGGTGTGAAACAAAGCACCCGTCACCCGCAGGGCGTGCCAAGGGCCTTCGAGCGAGCGTTTGAAAATCCGACCAGTCGATGCATCAGTTCCAGGACGAACGCTTTGCATCGTTTTATCGAGGGTCTGGGAGTCGCATCCGATCCAGGCGGCCAATTCATGCAGTTGCTTGAAATGGCGCACTGCACCCGCTTTACTCAACTGGACAAAGTCGGGAAATGAATTGGCCAGGGTCATCACTGGATCGTCGAACACACACCAAGCCAACCCCTGGTCTTGTTTCAGGACTTCAACCGCTGCTTCCGAGTAGCCTTGAGTTTCATCATGAAATCGCTGGCCATGCCGGTTGATTTGCACACCGCCTTCCATCATCAAGGCCCAGGTTACCAGTCCCCCTTGCGGAACGGCCCACGAACCATGGCCTTGATAAGCGCCCAAATCGGCGCTTTGGGCCTGCAAAGGATCCCCCCAATCCAGCGCGGTGCCGTCGTTCCCCATGTGTCCAGCATAGATCGCATCGGCCATTTCTGGAATATGCCGTACCACCCGCTCGGGACTGCCACCATAACCATTACAGGCCAGCAGCAACCTTTCGCATGACACATATTCCAGGGTGCCATCGGGGCGACTGAATCCCACCCCACGCGGACCGCGCTCACGGTCCCAGTGCAAAACCCGGGCATGTGCCCGCGTCAGGATGTCGATGCCCATATCTTCGGCGGCTCTTACCAGACGTTGAATTAGACCTTGGCCAGTGCGTTCGGGAACCGCATGCATGCGATAGACCGAATGGCCTGGATATAAAAAATCATCCAGCACTTGCCACGGCAAGCCGTGGTGCGTCTCGAGTTCATCCAATGCTGGGCCGATGTGGCTGGCATAGGCCCAAGACAAGGTGGCATCGGCCAGGCCTTTGGTTTTAGCCTGAATGTCTCGATCAAGCAGTTCAGGGGAATCTTGTATGCCTTGACGGCTTTGTGCCAGTGTGGCTGCAGCAGGAATAAAACCCGAAGACAAGGCGGTCGAGCCTTGCGGTTGGGCGTCGCGTTCGAGTACCAGTGTTTCAATGTTCTGGCGGGCCAAGGACAAAGCAGCGGTCAAGCCACACGCTCCTGCACCGACAATCACCACAGGCACATGGGGTGTTGCGGAGGGCAAGGGATCGAAACAGACCGTGGCTTTCATTCACTGGCCTTCAACGCTTGCATGAATTGTTCGCAAGTGATCACCTCAGCCACAGTGCCCATATCGGCCAACGAGGTCTGGTGGATCACATCCGTAAAGGCCGCACAGGCATCAGACAGCACCTGCACATGGTAATCGCGCATGTGGGCGTCGCGAACGGTACTGGCCACGCCCCCATTGGTCACAATTCCGCAAATGGCCAGCGTGTCGATGCCCGCTTTACGCAAGGCCCAATCGAGTTGGGTATTATAAAAAGCCGAATAAGCCACTTTGCGCACGCTGAAGTCCACCGAGGAGCTAAGCGGTTCCACATCTTTTTCTCCCCAACTGTCCGGGGCGAAGTCACCTTTGCGCAAAAAGGGCCGCAGTGCTTTCAAATGCGGTGAAATCATCGGTTCGCCCTGAGCATTGGGCCACAGGGTAAAGTGACTTGAGACTACCAGGCCACCAGAGGCTTTGAGAGTTTGAGCCAAGGGTAATACCAGCTGTGGTAGAGCCTGCGCTTTGGGATTGGCACACTGCCCCCGAGCGTAGGCGCCTTGCGGGTGCAGAAAATCGTTTTGCAGGTCGATCACCAACAAGGCACAACGTTGTGGGTTCAGTTGCACGTGCCCTCCTGTGAGCGTTGAATCAGCAGATGCCCCAGACCGTCAACAAGCGCAATAAATCCGGGTTCCAGCCACAAGGTGGTGTCGGCTTGCTCCAATATGGCCGGACCGCAGACTTTGGCGCCCAAGGGCAGGGCCAAACGGTCGTATCGTAAAGCGTCGTACCAACGGCCATGGTGGTAGACCCGTTGAGTGCCGAGTGTTTCGACCGAGCCGGGGCCTTGCGGAGCTAGCATGGCAAGGTCGAATTTGGGTCGCACACCAATTCGGGCGTAGCGAAGGTTCATGAGCCGTATGGCTGGACCTTGTAACAGGCGGCCAAATGTCTCGCGATAGCTGTCCTCGAAAGCGGACTTGATCCCATTCAGTGTCAAATCAGCCCGATTGACGAGCACCTGCAAGGTATGAGTTTGGCCGACGTAGTGCATGTCTAATGTGATTTGCTCGTCAATACGAACAAAGGCCACGCCTGACGATTGAAGTTTTTCGTCAGACTTCTTAGCCAGAGTGTCGACCTTTGCAAGTAATGCATTCGGATTTAAATCATCCAGGCCCAGGTTCAATGTCTGCACCGAATCATGGCGCATATCGGCCATGACGCAGCCTAAGGCCGACGTGACGCCGGGATGGCGTGGCACGATGCCAGTTGTGACACCCACCTCTCGCATCATGGCGCATACATGCAGTGCGCCACCACCGCCAAAAGGCATATAGGCGAATTGCCTCGGATCGTGGCCCTTTTCAATGGACACAACCCGAATCGCGCCAGCCATTTTGGCGTTGGCAACGGTTAATATGGCTTCAGCTGCCGCATCGACATCCAATCCCAAAGGCTGAGCCACCTGGGTCTCGATGGCCTGACGAGCGGCTGACTCATCCAATCCGCCCAACAAGCCGCCACCCAAAGGACGGGAAGCCGAAATACGCCCCAAAACCACATTCGCATCGGTGACCGTGGGACGAGTGTTACCTCTGCCATAGCAGACAGGCCCTGGGTTGCTGCCCGCCGATTCTGGACCGACTTGCAACATGCCGCTGACGTCAACATGGGCGATCGAACCTCCGCCAGCGCCGATGGTTTCGATTTGAATCATGGGCGAGCGCACCACCATGCCGAAGTCAATCGCGGTCTGCGCGCTCAACGATGCATTTCCCCCAGCAACCAGAGATACATCGAATGAAGTGCCGCCCATATCGCCGGTGATCACATCGGAGTAACCGCTGGCGCGTGCCACTTCGGCGCAGGCCATCACCCCCGCGGCTGGGCCAGATAGAGCCGTTCGAATGGGGGTTTCGCTCGCTGTTTGGCGTGACATCACGCCGCCATTGCTTTGCACAATCAACAATTCGCCTGTGAAACCCTGAGCGCGCAGATCCGATTCAAGTCGACCCAGATAGCCGCCTACCACGGGCTGTAAGGCGGCATTGAGAACTGCAGTCGAGCAGCGTTCAAATTCTCGAATTTCAGGCAATACCTCGCTAGCAGCAGTCACATGCGGGTTAGGCCAAATCGAGCGCACCGCTTGAACCGCCTGCTGTTCATTGATTGGATTGGCATAGGCATTGATGAAAAAAATACAAATCGCTTCGCAACCTGAGGCCAGCAGAGTGCGGGCCTGGTGCAGCACTTGATCGATATTGACCGGGGTATGGACTTGTCCGTCCGCCAATACGCGTTCGTCGACTTCCAAGCGTAGATCACGTTCGATCAATGGTTTGAAACTGCCGCGCAAGCCCCAAGTTTGCGGACGATCGCGCCGCCGCATCTCGAGCACATCTCGAAAACCTCGTGTGGTGATCAGGCCGGTTTTCGCAATTTTTCGCTCTAACAGGGCGTTGGTGCCGACGGTGGTTCCGTGAATAATGGTGGTTAGATTGGCGGCCTGACCATTGCCGGGAGTCACTTCGCCAGTGGCTATGCGCTGTACCCCATTCATGAATCCCTTGGCTTCTTCGCCCCGCGTAGAAGGTACTTTGATGATCTCGGCTTTGCCTTGCGCTTCATTGAGGACAAATAGGTCTGTGAAGGTTCCCCCCACATCGACGCCGACTATCAGTTGGCTCATACAGCCTCCTTGCGACCCTGAGGGGCCAGAACGCCCGACGTGACATAACCTAGTTTGACATCGCGTGCCTGATCAAGGGCTGAGCGCAAACGTGCTGGCCCCCAGCCCCCGCCGCCTGGAGTTTCCAGTCGGATGAGATCACCTCGCTGCAAGGAGATACCCAACATTTTCGAGATCATCGGGGGCTGTTGCCAAGCGCCTTGTGTATAAAAACTGAATCGGTTCGGGGCTGCGTCTGAACCCTCGGCAATACCTTTAGGAGGAGAGCTTCCGCGTTCGCCAAAGATGAAGGCTTGGGCCGAGTGTTCGAGCAATTCAATTTCGTAAATGGCGCCCAAGCCTCCCCGGTGCAGGCCAGCGCCGCCAGAATCGGGCCGAAGCGCCCACTGAACAAAACGCACTGGGTAAGCGGCTTCGAGAATTTCTAGCGGCGGGATGGTGGCCGTCGAAATGGGGGCGTTGCCGTGACTCAAGCCGTCTCCGTCGCTGTGGCCGCCGTGACCACCACCAAAAAAGGAGAACATCACCCAACGCTGGCCGGCGCGTTTGGAATCGCTGCGCAGTCCTGAAATGGATAAGGCGTTGATGGTTCCATAGGCATGCGCCACTGCCCGCTTAGGGTCAGCCTGTGCCGTGGCGCTGAAGATCACATCTATCATGCGCAAAATGGTCTCGGTGTAACCACCCACCGGTTTGGGTCGGACGGCACTGATGATCAACCCCTCGGGAATGACAAACTCAACCGCATCAAGTACGCCCGAATTGGCCGGAACGTCAGGGAAGATGTGTTTTAAGGCTACATAGCATGCAGCAACTGCAGTCGCTTTTGAGATGTTCACTGGCCCTGCACACTGAGGCGAGCTGTGGGAGAAATCAAGGGTCAGTCGATCTCCTTGCACTCTCATGTTTAGTGCGATGGTTAAGGGCTCCGGGTTAACACCATCGTTATCGAGTACATCGACAAAGTGGTAATTGCCATTAGGTAATTCCGAGATGAATTGACGCATCAAAACTCGTGCTCGCTGGCGCAGGGCTTGCATGGTTTGGGCAACGGTCGACGCACCATACTCTCTGAGCAGATCACCCAGGCGTCGCTGACCCAAATTCAATGCCGCCAACTGACCATTCAGGTCACCCCACAAGCTGTCGGGCAGTCGGGTATTGGCTTTCAAAATGGCGATCACATCGGGGTCAATCATTCCCTCACGCACCACACGCACCGGGGGGATCTGAACTGCCTCCTGCCAGCACTCGGTGGCAGCTGGGTTGTAGTTGCCAGGCACGGCACCGCCAACATCGTGCCAATGAGCCGCTGAGGCTAGAAAACAAAACAACTGACCGTCATGGTAAATGGGGCTTACCAGCTTGAAGTCATTCGAATGCGTCCCCCCTTCATAGGGGTCGTTAAACAGCCACACATCGCCTGCCCGCATGCCTCCACGCTCAGCAGCGGCTGCCATGGCCGCACGCACCGCAAACGCCATGGCTCCGACAAACACCGGCAATCCCGACTTGCCCTGAATCAAGGTGTCGCCAGTCAGTGGGTCGTAGATGCCATGGCAGGCGTCGTGTGCTTCAGCAATGATGGGGTTGAATGCGCTTCGGTACAGCGTGGCGTCCATCTCATCAGCGATTTGCTCTAGCCGTCCTTTCAAGACAGCCAAAGTCACCGGGTCTAGTTCTATGGCTTTAGGTTCGTTCATATGGGTGTTTCCGCTCGATTTGACTGGGATCGCTGTCGCAACAGGTTCATCAATCCTCCCGCGCGAACCATGTCCAGCAAAAAATCGGGTATGGTTTGACCGATCAGGTGTTGGCCTCCTAGGCATCTCAATTCGGGCTGTGAGTCCAGGGTCAGTTGTATCGACTCACCGTCTTTGATCTGGTCAATTTCTTTGCAGGTCACCAGAAGTAGGCCCAGATTGAAGGCATTTCGAAAAAACAGCCCGCTGAAACTGGGTGCGACCACTGCAGCTACCCCCAGATGAACCAGCACACCAGCAGCTTGTTCGCGAGAAGAACCGATGCCAAAGTTCGGACCAGCAACGATCACATCTCCCGCTCGCACCTGTGCGGCAAACTCCGGGCGCACCGATTCAAGACAATGGGTCGCAATGACATCGAGACCATGCTTCATATAAGCCCCGGGGGCTAACACATCGGTGTCGACATCGGGGCCAAATCGCCAGACTCGGCCAAGTGCCTGCGATTTGTTCATAGGGTCAACATTTCTCGGGGATCGGTGATACGACCAGAGACTGCTGATGCAGCCACAGTGTAGGGTGAGCCCAAATACACCTGAACACTGGCTGGTCCCATACGGGCTTTGAAATTGCGGGCGGTACTGGAGATTACCACGGCGTTTTCCTCAAAAGTTCCGCCGTAGCCAGCACAGGCCCCACAAGTGGTGGACAAGACCTCTGCACCCGCGTCGGTCAGGGTTTGCATGACGCCCTCGGACTGCGCCTGCATTTGGTCGGCCAAACTCGCTGGAGCGACCAGCAAGCGCGTGCCTGAAGCTACGCGTCGTCCTTTGAGCACCATGGCGGCGGCCCGCAGGTCTTCCAGCTTGGCCCCCGTGCAGGCACCGATGTATGCGACGTTCGGTTTAATCTCCGCATAGTCGGCCACTGGGCGGGTATTGGCCGGGCTGTGAGGTGCGGCCACTTGGGGCGATAGATCGCTGGCATTGAACTCGTGGAGCTCGGTCTTGGCGTCCGGATCGGTGTGCCATTGCAAGGCGTCATCCAGGGTGGCTTCCCCAACTCCCAGACCACGTAAATAATGCAAGGTCACCTCGTCAGCAGCTACCAGGCCGGATTGAGCGCCCAGTTCCGCGCTCATATTGGACAAGGTCATGCGCTCTTGCATAGAAAGGGCGCGCACTGCCTCGCCAGTAAATTCGATTGCTTGATAACGAGCACCGTTCATGCCCATTCTAGCGATGGTGTGCAGCATCATGTCTTTGGCGCAAACGCCCGGCGGCAAACGACCTCGCCAATGCATCTCAAGGGTTTGTGGCACCTGTATCCAGATCTGGCCAGTGATTACCACACCCAACATTTCGGTCGAGCCGATACCAAACATATAGGTGCCAAACGCACCTCCGGTAGGCGAATGTGAATCGCCCCCAACGCAAAACATACCGGGTCGCAACAGACCTGACTGTGGGACCACGACATGGCAAATGCCCTGGCTGTCCATCACATGAGGTAGTTGCCACTCTAGGGCCGTCTCCCGGGCGATGCGCACTATGCGTCGCGAATCTTCATCGGTCTCGGGTACGTAGTGATCAATCACCAGTACCACTTTGTGTCTGTCCCAGATCCGAGCGCCTAACTCATCGAGCAAGGGCTTGAGCCGGCGCGGGCCAGAGGAGTCGTGAAACATGGCTAAATCGACTGAACAGGTCAATACATCGCCAACAGGGGCGTGTGCGATCCCCGCCGCTTTGGCAATAAGCTTTTGGGCCAGGGTTTGGGGTGGGGTCATCTTTCAGACCCCCAAGTAGCTTTTGCGTAGCTCATCGCTGGCCATCAATTGATCGGCGTTGCCCGAAAAACGCAGGGTGCCGTTTTCGATCACATAGGCACGGTCAGCGATATCCAGTGACTGGGCGACGTTTTGTTCGACCAACAAAATGGCTAGACCTTGGGTCCGAAGCTGTTGAATCAGAGCGAATAGCTCCTCCACCAACAAAGGTGATAAGCCCAGGGATGGTTCATCCAGAATCAGCAAACGCGGCTCGGCCATGAGGCCTCGTCCAATGGCCAACATTTGTTGCTCACCCCCACTCATGGTGCCGGCCAACTGGTCCATGCGCTCTTTCAGGCGTGGAAAGGTGTCGAGCACTTTTAGCATATTGGCATTGCGACGTTCACGGGCACGGGCAAATGAGCCCAATTCGAGGTTTTCACGTACCGATAAATTGGGAAAAATCTTGCGTCCTTCTGGGACCTGAATTAGGCCGCGTCGCACAATCTCGGTGCTGGTGCGGCCGGAGATGCTTTGAGAATCCAATTCAACGCTGCCGCGCCAAGAGGGCAGCAAGCCAGAGAGCACGGCGTTGAATGTGGTTTTTCCTGAGCCGTTACTGCCTAATAAAGCCACCAACTCCCCAGCATTAATGTGCATGGAGAGACCGCGCAAGATCTCTACACTGCCGTAGCCCGCATACAAGTCTTTGACCTCGAGCAGTACGCTCATGACTGCCCCCCCGTGGACGCAGTTTTTGTACTTTGGGATTGCAATCGGGCCGCCGTGCCGTGGCCCAAATAGGCCTCGACGACATTGGGGTCGCGGGTCACTTTGGTTGGGGTACCGTGCGCGATCAGTTGGCCTTGTGACAACACCCAAACTTGCTCTGCCAAACTCATGACCGCCTGCATCACGTGTTCGATCATCAAAATGGTCAAGCCCTCGATCTGCAGGCTGCGCAATACCGGCAATATCTCGTGAACTTCCTTTGGGTTCAGACCAGCCAAAACTTCGTCGAGTAACAACAGCTTGGGTCGCGTGGCCAAGGCTCGGGCCAGCTCAAGGCGCTTGCGTCCAGCGATTGTCAAATCACGCGCTGGCTTGTCCATCTGGGGACCTAGACCTACACGTTGAGCGATGCGTTCGGCTTCCTCCAGCGCACAATCGCGTCGTGGGTGATGCAGGTGTGCACCGACGGCAATGTTTTCCCGTACTGTTTGGACCGCAAAGGGCTGCACGATTTGGAAGGTGCGTGTCAGACCCAGCTTGGCATTGTGTTGTGGCGCACGTCCCGTGATGTCTTGTCCATCAAACACAATCCGACCGGTGTCGGGGATTAAAAATCCTGACATGAGTGCAAACAGGGTGGTCTTACCCGCGCCGTTGGGGCCGATTAAGGCCGTCAGGCTACCTCGGGGCACTTGCAGGCTCACATTTTGTACGGCTTTGAGACCGCCGAAGGAGCGCGACACATTTGAAATTTCGAGCATCATGGTTTGTCCTTGCCGCGTCTGAGTAACCAGTGCGCCACACCTTTGGGAGAGAGTGTGACGATCGCGAGCAAAATCGCACCATAGATGATCATATTAACCCCTGGCAACTGGCCCACGAGGTTGCGGGTCAGTTCAGCCAATGTGTGCAAAGTCAAGGCGCCGACCACGGGTCCCCATACTGTGCCCATGCCGCCAACAATCGCTCCGACCAGGGCCTCGACCGAGGTGTGGGGCCCATAGGCAATCGATGGGTCGATGTAATGAAAGACTTGCACATAAAAGGCGCCCCCCGCACCCATGAAGAATGCCGAGAGGGCCAGCGTACGAGTTTTAATAGTGTACGGGTCGACACCAATGGCTCGCGCAGCATCTTCGTTATCACGGACGGCTTGCAAATATGCACCAAAGCGAGAATGACGCAGCCAAGCGGTTACCCATAAAGCCAAAGCGACCAGGGCCAAGATCAGCCAGATGAATCCGTCGCGCGACTCAAACTGCATGGTTTGCCAAGATTCCTTGAGCGGTAACATCATGCCTACCCCAGCTCCGGTGTAGGGGACCGACAAAGCGACGATTCGAAATACTTCGGCAAAGGCCAGGGTGATGAGGGCGAAATAGGACCCTTTGAGCCCGTATCTGAACGACAATGCCCCCACCGCAGCTCCAACCAGAGCGCTGATGGACATGGCCAGGGTGAAAGCCAGCCAGGGGTTGAGACCCGCGTGCATTTGCAGCATGGTTTGCGCATAGGCTCCTGTGCCAAAAAATAAGGCGTGTCCAAAAGAAAATTGACCCCCAAAGCCGCCCACCATATTCCACGATTGAGCCAGTAAACAAGCATACAAGCCCATCATGATGAAGTTCAAAACCACCCCCGAGTCGGTCAGCAGGGGGATCATCGCCATCAAGAAAGTAAAGAGGGCAATCGAGCGCAAGTCGGTTTTCATCAGGACTTGCCTCCGAAAAGACCTTGGGGGCGAAACAACAAGACAAAAATAAAGATCAAAAAAATGCCAACTTGCCCTAGCGACTCGCCCAACCAGAGGCCTCCCAGAGACTCGACCACACCGATCACCAGACCGCCAATCAAGGCCCCCAGAAAACTGCCCATGCCACCGAGCACCACAATGGTAAATGCAACCAGCACAAAACCATTGCCCACTATGGGGTTGACATAATAAGCTGGCATCAGAAAACAGGCGGCTGCACCCAGGCAGGCCAAACCGATGCCAAAGCACATGGCATAGACATGGGCAACGTCTA
>CAYMJT010000080.1:9308-11351 GCA_964390775.1 uncultured Bordetella sp. | reverse complement strand
GTCCACAGCAAAATCGACCGCCCCCAAAGCGGCCAAAGCCTCCCCGCCCGGCGCCAAGAAAGCCACCAAACCCGTGACCACGTCCAAGCCTGCCCCCAAGTCGGCTCATAAAGCCGCTGCCAAACCAGCGCCCAAAAAAGCCGCCGCCAAACCCACAGTTAAAGCCGCCGCCAAACCCAAGGCCAAAACTGCGGCCAAGCCTGTCAGCAAAACCGCGGCCAAGCCTGTCAGCAAAACCGTGGCCAAACCTGTCAGCAAAACCGTGGCCAAACCCGCTGCCAAAGTCGCCGCCAAACCGACGCTCAAACCGGTTGCCAAAGCGCCCATCAAACCAGCGCCCAAGGCTGCAACGGCTAAGCCCACCGCCAAAACCGCCAAGGCCCCTCTACAGCCTAGCGCAGAAAAAAGCAAGCCGCCCAAAACCACGGGCAAGCCAGCCGCCAAGGGCAAAGCCGACCCGAAGTCCATGGATGACGATCCCGACCTGACGGATGTCGAGGACGAACTCAACACCGAATTGGTCGACAGCCCGGAAAGCACCGAAAAGGTCAAGCCCCTGCGCATGAAAATCAGCAAGGCCAAAGAACGCGCCTTGATGAAAGAGTTTGGTCTGGACGAAACCGTACTGTCTGAAGAGGACATGGCCAAACGCCGCGCCCGCCTCAAAGCCCTGATCAAACTCGGCAAAACGCGGGGATACCTCACACATGGCGAAATCTCTGATCACCTGCCCGACAAATTGGTCGACGCCGAGACCCTGGAAGTAGTGATCGCGACCCTGAACGATCTCGGAGTCGCGGTCTACGAACAGACCCCGGACGCTGAATCGCTCATCATCACCGACAACGCCCCCACCGGATCGACCGAAGAAGAAGCCGAAGAAGCCGCCGAAGCCGCTCTGTCCACTGTCGATAGCGAATTTGGACGCACCACCGACCCAGTACGTATGTATATGCGCGAGATGGGCACGGTCGAATTGCTGACCCGCGAGGGCGAAATCGAAATCGCCAAACGCATCGAGGGTGGCCTCATGGCCATGATGGAAGCCATCAGCGCTTCGCCGGCCACCATCGCTGAAATTTTGCGCATGGCCCAAGAGATCCGTGACGGCAAGGTCGTCATCTCGACTGTGGTTGACGGTTTTGCCAGCTCGGACGAAGCCGACGATTACGTCGCCGAAGAAGACTTTGACGAATTTGACGACTCGGACGATGACGACGGCCAAGGGGGTTCGCGCGCCTTGACCAAAAAACTCGAAGAATTGCGCAACGCTGCTCTCGAGCGCTTTGACCGCATCGCCCAGTTGTTCGAAAAAGTCCACAAAGCCTACGACAAGGAAGGCTACGGTTCTCCCGGCTACGTCAAAGCCCAACGCGCTCTGAGCGACGAGCTCATGACCATCCGCTTCACTGCTCGTACCATTGAGAAATTGTGCGATACCGTGCGTGCCCAGGTCGATGATGTGCGCAAAGTCGAACGCGAATTGCGTCGCATCATTGTCGACAAATGCGGCTATCCCCAGCCCCAGTTCGTGGCCGAATTCAGTGGTCGCGACAAAAACGGCAACCGCGTTGCCTCACATTTGCTCGATCTGAAGTGGATCGAAAAGCAAGCCGCCGCCGGCAAGCCCTGGAGCTCGGTCATGACCCGCAACACCCCGCCGGTGCAGGAATTACAGCAAAAGCTGATCAATCTGCAGGCCCAGGTGGTGGTGCCACTGGACGAACTCAAGGACATCAACAAGCGCATGAACGAAGGCGAAGCGGCTTCGCGCGATGCCAAAAAAGAGATGATCGAAGCCAACCTGCGACTGGTCATCTCCATTGCCAAGAAATACACCAACCGTGGCCTGCAGTTCCTCGACCTGATTCAGGAAGGCAATATCGGTTTGATGAAGGCCGTCGACAAGTTTGAATATCGCCGTGGCTACAAGTTCTCGACCTATGCCACTTGGTGGATTCGTCAGGCCATCACGCGATCCATCGCCGATCAGGCCCGCACCATCCGCATCCCAGTGCACATGATCGAGACCATCAACAAAAT
>CAYMJT010000080.1:0-9298 GCA_964390775.1 uncultured Bordetella sp. | reverse complement strand
CTTGCAAGAGTTTGGCTTTGAGCCAGATGCGGGCATTTTGGCTGAGAAGATGGCGATCCCCGAAGACAAAATTCGCAAGATCATGAAGATCGCCAAAGAGCCGATCTCCATGGAGACACCCATCGGTGACGACGACGATTCGCATCTGGGCGATTTCATTGAGGACTCGGCCAATACCGCCCCAATTGAGGCTGCCATGCAGGCTGGCTTGCGCGATGTGGTCAAGGAAATTCTCGACGGCCTGACCCCGCGCGAGGCCAAGGTGCTGAGAATGCGTTTTGGTATCGAAATGTCCACTGACCACACCCTGGAAGAAGTGGGCAAACAATTCGACGTCACCCGCGAGCGCATCCGCCAAATCGAAGCCAAGGCTTTGCGCAAACTGAAGCACCCCAGCCGCAGCGACAAGCTGCGTAGCTTCATCGACTCGCTTTGATCCAGGGCCAGCGCCGCATCCTCAGGGGTAGGTGGCTCAGACCAGTGGGACTTGCAACTGGGCAATGACCGAGGCCGTATCGGGTCGAACGCCTCGCCACCAGGCAAAAGCCTCAGCCGCTTGTTCGGCCAGCATTCCCACGCCGTCGACCAACCGAACCAGGCCGCTGTGCTGCGCCAGACGCAAAAACGGCGTCAGACCTTTGCCATAGGTCAGATCGTAGGCCAATCCCCCAGGGGCAAAGACCGTCGCATCGAGCGCCGGCAACTGATCGCTCAGTCCCGCCGAAGTGGCATGCAAAACGACATCAAATACCCGACCACGCAATTCCTCAAAACCCATGCCTTGCACCCGACATGTGCGGGCTGAGTCGGGGGCGTGTCGATGCGCCAACTCGACCAAGTCCAGCGCCTTGGCCGGTGTGCGATTGACCACCACCAGCTCGGCTGGACGACACGACAACAGCGGTAACCAGGCACCGCGCGCAGCGCCTCCAGCGCCGACCACCAAGACTCGGCGCCCCGCCAAGGGTGTGGCCAGATTGACCTCCAGATCGCGCACCAGACCGAGTCCGTCAAAATTCTGCCCCAGGACCTGCCCCCCCTCGAACTTGATGGCATTGACGGCCCCCGCCAAACGCGCATCCAAGGAGAGTTCGGTGCAGTACGCGCAGGCATCGAGCTTGAATGGGGCCGTGATATTGAGACCCAAGCCGCCTTCGGCACGAAAGGCATCGACGCAAGCGGCGAACTCCCCCACAGGCCCCAAAATTCGCTCGTACACCAAAGTCTGCCCACAGGCACGGGCAAACTCGGCGTGAATCAAAGGTGACTTGCTTTGCTCGATGGGGTTGCCAATGACGGCGTAACGATCGGTCATGACCCTCAGCGCAGTTGCTGCTCCAGTTGATGCAAGACCTGATAGCAAGGCAGCACACTGGCCACACTCGCATTGGGCTCACGGCCTTCGCGTATGGCGGTAAAAAATTCACGGTCCTGCAATTCGATGCCATTCATCGACACATCCACCTTGGAGACATCAATTTTTTCTTCTTTGCCGGTGTACAGATCGTCATAACGAGCCAGATATGTCCCAGTGTCACCGATGTACCGAAAGAAAGTGCCCAAAGGACCGTCGTTGTTGAACGACAGCGACAAGGTACAGATCGCCCCGTTGGCGGCTTGCAATTGAATGCTCATGTCCATCGCGATGCCCAAGCTTGGGTGTATCGGCCCCTGAATGGCGTTCGCTTTCACAATCGGCGCCCCACACTGATAAGCAAACAAATCGACCGTGTGGGCGGCATGGTGCCACAGCAGGTGATCGGTCCAGCTTCGCGGCTGCCCCAGAGCATTCATATTGGTGCGACGGAAAAAATAAGTTTGCACATCCATTTGCTGAATCTGAAAACTGCCCGCCTTGATTTTTTGATGCACCCACTGATGACTTGGATTGAAGCGACGGGTGTGTCCACACATGGCCACCAGTCCACTGGATTTTTGCAGATCCACCACAGCTTGACCGTCTTTAAGAACATCGCACAGCGGAATTTCCACCTGCACATGCTTGCCCGCCTTCAGACATTGCAGGGTTTGATCGGCGTGCATCTGGGTCGGGGTGCACAAAATCACCGCATCGAGTTCTTGGATACGCAGCGATTCAGCCAGGTCGGTGCTCACATGGCCTATACCGTACTGCTGGGCCACTTGCCGGGTTTTGTCGAGCTCACGGCCCACCAGCGAAATCACCTCGACCCCGTCGATGTTCTTGATGCCGTCCAGATGTTTGATGCCAAAGGCACCTGCCCCGGCCAGAGCGACTTTGATGGTTTGACTCATGTCTGTGCTTTCAAATGTTTTCTAAAATGGCATGGCCGACTGCGGTGTTCGATGCCGGCACATGATAAAAACGGTGCGTCAACCTGGGCTTGTGCCCGCCGGCGACATCGTTCATGGCGCCCCGGGCGATCAGCCACATCACCAACTCGATCCCCTCCGAGCCAGCCTCACGCACGTAGTCCATGTGTGGGCGCTGGGCACAGGCGGCGGGGTCGTCAATGAGTTGATCCAGCCAGGCATTGTCCCATGCCCGATTGATCAGACCTGCGCGAGCGCCCTGCAACTGATGGCTCATCCCACCGGTGCCCCATATCTGCACATTGAGGTCTTCGTCATAGGACTCGATCGCACGCCGGATGGCTTGGCCCAGCATGAAACAACGCCGCCCGCTGGGCACCGGATATTGCACCACATTGACGGCAAAAGGGATGACTTTGAAGGGCCAGGCCCCATGCACCGGGTCTTGCTCGCCGCACATCAGCGACAAAGGCACCGTCAGGCCATGGTCCACATCCATCTTGTTCACAATGGTCAGGTCAAAATCTTCCTGAATCACCGATTGGGCGATGTGCGACGCCAACTCGGCATGCCCCTGCACCACCGGCACCGGCCTGGGTCCCCATCCCTCATCGGCAGGCTGATACTGCGCTGCGGTACCAATGGCAAAAGTCGGAATGATGTCCAGACTGAAAGCGGTGGCGTGGTCGTTGTAGACCAAAAAAACCACGTCCGGGCACTGCGACTTGATCCACTGACGCGAAAACTCAAACCCCTGAAACAGCGGTTGCCAATACGGCTCTACCGTTTTTTTCAAATCCATCGCCGCCCCAATGGCAGGCACATGGGAGCAATACACCGAAGCCGATATATGGGCCATCTCACTCTCCCCTGTGTGTGTGTTTGCCAGCTTGGCCCTGCGGCTGGCGATGCGCTTGGGCGTCGCCGTGCTCGCCGATCCGACGATTGCCCTCCACCGAGCGCCCACCATTGACCATCATGTCGCGGTACTCGTCTTCGGTCATGCCCGTCATGGAACCAGCCATTTGTTGAAAACTCTTGCCATCGGTGGCGCCGATTTTGGCCAAAAAGTAAATATTGCCCCCAGTGCGCATACACCAGTTCAAGTCGCGCGCCATCACCGCCTGCTTTTGCTCCTCGGTCATGGGCCACTCATCGAGATAGGCTTTCTCATCGGCTTTGAATCGGGCCCGATTCTCGGCCTTCATCAGACTCATACAAAACTGGTTCAACCCATAGCCTTTGCGGCTTTGCTCGGCGTCAAAGATGATGGTGCCTGGAATATCCAAATAGGGTTTATGCAGCGCCATGGCGCACCTCCTCCGGCCAATACAGTCGCATGGGGTTATCCACCAACAAGCGCTCTTGCAACTCGGCACTGGGCGCTATGTGCGGGATGAAGTCGACCAACAGACCGTCGTCAGGCATGTGGTCCTTCAAATTGGGGTGTGGCCAATCGGTGCCCCACAAGACCCGGTCGGGAAAGGTCTCGACGATGCGTCGCGCAAACGGGACCACATCACGATAAGCCGCCGCCTCGCCATTGAGTGCAGGCGGTCCCGATACCGTCAAACGCTCCGGGCACGAGACCTTGCTCCAAACGTTGGGGTGTTCGCGCATGAAACGCACGAACAACTCGAATTCGGGTCCATCGACGCCTTGCGCGACATTCGGGCGCCCCATGTGATCGACCACCACCGTGGTGGGCAATCGGGTGAAAAAATCCCACAACTCAGGCAGATCCACCGCTTCAAAATAAATCACCACATGCCAACCCCATTGGGCCACACGGGCAGCAATCTCCATCAATTCGTCTTTGGGGGTGAAGTCGACCAGTCGTTTGACAAAGTTAAACCGGACCCCACGCACCCCCGCCGCATGCAATTGCTCCAACTCGCCGTCGGTCACACTGCGCCGCACCGTGGCCACGCCGCGCGCTCGCCCCCCGGAAGACAAACAGGCATCGACCAGTGCGCGGTTATCGGCCCCATGGCAGGTGGCCTGCACAATGACATTGCGCGCAAACCCCAGATGATCGCGCAGGGCAAACAACTGTGCTTTCGAAGCGTCACAGGGGGTGTACTTGCGCTCTGGTGCATAGGGGAACTGCTCACCCGGTCCAAATACATGGCAATGTGCATCAACACTGCCGGCAGGCAAGCGAAAGCGCGGTTTGCAGGGTCCCGCATACCAATCGAGCCAGCCTGGGGTTTTTTCAAATTTCATGGTCTTGGGTCCTCCCTATCAATCGGGTTTGATCTGGGCTTCCCGAACCAGTTTGGCATACCGCAGCGCCTCGCTGCGGATGAGTTGGGCAAACATCTCGGACGTGCCGGGCGCCACTTCGCCGCCGACCGAGTTCATGCGCTCGCGAACTTCACGGCTGGCCAGGGCCTTTTGCGTTTCTTCGTGCAGCTTTTGAATCACCGCTTTAGGCGTGTTGGCCGGTGCGACCAGACCATACCAGACCGAAGCCTCAAAGCCCGCAAACCCAGATTCTGCGATGGTGGGCACATCGGGGTAGTTCGCACTGCGGGTGGCACTGAGTACCGCCAGCAACTTCAATTTGCCCGAACGCACATGGGGCAAGGCCTCCAAGGCATTGACCGCGACCAAAGGCACCTGCCCTCCTATCGTGTCGGTGATCGCCGGTGAGCCCCCCTTGTAGGGGATGTGCTGCAACTCAATGCCAGCGGCACGGGCAAACAACTCAAGCGCCATATGCGGGGTCGAACCGTTACCGGGCGAGCCGTAGGCAATGGCCTTGGGTCTGCCTTTGGCCGCTTCGATCCATTGCCGCACATTGGCATAGGGCACCTGTGGGTTGGCAGCGATGACCACCGGCACCCGCCCCACCAAGGACACCGCCACCAGATCTTTTTCAGCATCAAAGGGTGCGGGTTGGTACAAGGACATATTCGCCGCCAGGGCATTGGCCGCCAACATCAAGGTGTATCCATCGGGCTCAGCAGCAATCACCGATTTGACCGCGATATTGGTTCCCGCACCAGGTCGGTTCTCGACCACCACAGGCTGGCCCAGGGTGGTCGACAAGCTCTGCCCGACGGTTCGGGCAATGATGTCTACCGCGCCCCCAGCGGCATAACCCACCACCACCTTGATGGGCTTGGACGGGTAGGTTTGCGCCCAGGCCGTGGCTGTGCCCATGAGCAGCAGGAGCAACAGTAAAAAATATCGTCCCCAACGTTCAGTCTTCATGCCTTGCTCCTTCAAAATGTTGGCGATTTCAGCGCTCATTGGCCACTCCCCTTAAACCCGAACGCTGGACCACCCGTGCCAGCTCGCCACTGTGTTGAAAGGCCTCGGCCCAGGCCTGTAACCACGGCATCGCCGACTGTCGCCCTTTGGGCACTGCCATGGCCAAATTCTCTTGCCCCCAAGACCCGTCCAACACCCGATGCTGTGGCAGGCGGTCAAGCAGCTCAAACAAAATGGCCTTGTTGGTGGCGAATGCCTCCAATTGACCCGACGTCAAAGCGGCGTGTGCGGCGGCCAATGAAGCTTGCGGCACCAGCGTGGCGTGTTGCAGCCGACTCATCAGGGCCGCTTGCGAAGAGCTGCCCTGACTCACGCCAATACGCACCCCCTGGCGATCGAGATCGGCCATCCCCAGCGCCGATGAATCGGCTCGCACCAGATAACCCAACTCGAGTCGCAACAAGGTGGGGCTAAAGTCGACCCACCGGGCGCGCTCGGCGGATGCATTGGTGAAGGTGAAATCGATCTGCTGCGCTTGCAAGGCCCGCACCACCTCGGCCACTCGCGGGAATTCGGTGATGAGTACCGGCACCCCCAAGGCCTGCCCCAGGGCAAAGCCCAAGTCATGTGCAACCCCACTGGGGCGGCCCTCGATCCGAACCAACGAGGTCGGGCTGCCCGCATAGACCCCCACGCGCAACACCCCCGTGGGTGCCAAGACGCGCGCAGCCTGATCTCGAGCCACTTCCGAGGCGTTGGGCGAAGTGGTGACGACCTTGGTGTCGCCCCACTGGACCACATGGGTACATGCCGTCAGCCCCAGCGCAGCAAGGGCAAGCCAAACTCTCATTCACTTCCCCTGCGCTTTAAGGCGCGCATCCAGGCGCGAGAACACGCGCCGAGCATTGCCTTCAAACACCTGATAGCGCTGCGCCGAGTTCAAATTCGGAGTCGCCAGCACATACCGCTTGGTGTCGTCATAAGGGTGTCCCGTTTCCGGGTCTATGCCCCGCACTGCACCGATCATTTCAGAGGCAAACAAAATATTGGCCACCGGGATCACCTTGGTCAGCAAGTCGATGCCAGGCTGGTGATACACACAAGTGTCAAAAAAGATGTTGTTGAGCAAATGCTCTTGCAGCAGGGGTTTTTTCATCTCTTGCGCCAGCCCCCGAAAACGACCCCAGTGGTAGGGTACGGCACCACCCCCATGAGGGATCAGGAATTTCAGGGTCGGAAAGTCCTTGAACAAATCCCCTTGGATGCACTGCATAAAAGCCGTGGTGTCGGCATTCAGGTAATGTGCGCCCGTGGTGTGAAAGCAGGCATTGCAACTGGTCGAGACATGAATCATGGCGGGAATGTCATACTCGACCATCTTCTCGTACACCGGGTACCAATGGCGATCGGTCAGCGGCGGACTGCTCCAATGCCCACCCGACGGATCGGGGTTGAGGTTGATACCGACAAATCCGTATTCCTTGATGCAGCGCTCCAACTCGGGAATACAGGTCTTGGGGTCCACGCCCGGCGATTGCGGCAGCATGGCGGCACCGATGAAATGATCGGGAAACAACTGCGAGACCCGAAAACACAACTCATTGCAAATCGCGGCCCAAGTCGAGGACACCTGAAAATCGCCGATGTGGTGCGCCATGAACGATGCCCTCGGGCTAAAAATGGTGATGTCACTGCCGCGCTCTCTCATCTTGGCCAATTGATTCAGTTCAATCGACTCGCGCAATTCGTCATCGCTGATGTGCAACTCTTGCACCTTGGGCATTTGGGCCGGATCCGCAATGCCCGCAATTTGGCGATTGCGCCAGGTCTCCAGGCTCTTGGGCGCAGTGGTGTAGTGGCCGTGGACATCGATGATCAAAGGTTGGGACAGGCTCATGACAGTGCGGACATACCGTGTTTGAGTTTGAGGGGAGCGGCTGAACTGGAACACAGAAAAGCCATGAATTGTTCGACCTGAGCGCGTCGCAGGGGGTCATTGGCGAGCGCGACCGGCAGGCCAGCAGAAAAAACGGTGGTGTAGCCCACCGGGTCGGGCAAGGGGCCGAGCACGCGCACCCCATCCAGACCCATCATTTCACTGCGTTGCTGAAACCCCAGGGCCACCTGACCCTGCGCCATCAGACGCCCCACAGGCACACCTGGCGGGGGCACCACGCGACGCTGCTCGAGTCGATCGCCCATGCCCCAGCCCCGAATCAATTGTTCGACATAAGCCCCGGAAGGCCCGGTAGAGATTCCCAAACTACTGGCCTGCGCCACCGCCTCTCGCAATTGCGCCTCGGTGGACAGACTCTGCCAGGGGCTGGCCGAGGGGACCGCCACCACCACCTCGCTGCGCACCCAATCGACGCGCGAACCGGCCAGCAAATGCCCAGCTTCGATCAAGGTGTCTATGGCGTCGCTGGCCAGCAAGACCAGGTCAAACACCTCACCAGCGGCGACCCGCCGCGCTGCATCCACCCCGCCCACTGACTCAATCTGCCACTCGACCCCCAAGTCGCTGGCCAGCCCGACCAACTCGGCCAACAACTGGCGCGTGGCCATGGAAGAAATGGCGCGACGGGTTTGGGCAGTCAAAGTCATTCTTCCATTCTAGGAAAACAGCCCAAATCTCAAAGACCGACCCCAGACTAGCAGATATTCAATAAAATAATATCGTCTCCATTGATATAAAATTTTTGCAATCAGGGAGAGGGCATGGACCTCAAACAACTCGAGTCCTTTGTGCGGGTCGCCGAATTGGGCAGCTTCACCCGGGCGGCCATCGCCCTCGGGGTGCAACAGCCCCTGCTCAGTCGGCATGTCCGTCAGCTCGAAGTCGAATTGCGGCAAAACCTGCTCGATCGCAATGGTCGTGGGGTCACCCTGACCGAAGCGGGTCGGGTGCTGCTGGAGCATGCCCGAGGCATCTTGCATCAAGTCGAAGTGGCGCGTGAGGACTTGGGCGCCGTCCGTGGTGCGCTGGGGGGCAAGGTGTCCATGGGGCTGCCGCCCAGTTTGTCGCGCCTCATCACGGTGCCCTTGTGCCTGGCCTTCAAGGCCAAACTGCCAGCGGCCCAGCTGACCCTCACCGAGGGTTTCTCGCTGCAAATGTACGAGTCCTTGCGTTCGGGTCGTCTGGACATGGCCGTGTTGTACAACCCCAGCTCCGCCCCTGAACTCGAGAGCAGCTCGCTGCACGAAGAGTCACTGATGCTCATTGGTAGCCCTGCCGCAGAACGCGCGCATGGCCTCAAGGGGCGCGGCGAAGTGACCTTGGCCCAAATCGCCAGCTTGCCCTTGATTCTGCCCAGCCAACCGAATGCGTTTCGTTTGCTGATCGACACCGCCATGCTCAAGGCCCAACTGCGTCCGCAAGTGGTGCTCGAGGTCGATGGTTTGAATGCCATTTTGGAGCTGGTGCGCGAAGGACTGGGGTTTGCCGTGTTGCCCCCCTACACGCTATCGAGCCAGGGGGCGGGCAATGACTTTCGCTTGCACCCCATTGTCAAGCCCCGCCTGATGAGTCAACTGCACTTGGTCTGGTCAGCGCGCCGCCAACTCACCCCCACCCACCAAGCGGCGATCGTGATCACCCAAGAGCGGGTATCAGCCGCCCTGCGGGGTTTCATTCAGGGGATGAAAGACTGGTGAGGGTCGCGGGCCGCATCCAATGGGCCAACAAGGCACAAACGCCCCACACCACCGCTGCCGAGACCAGCACATCGGCCAAAAAATGACCGCCCTGCAATATACGCCCCATGCCCACCAATCCCCCGCTGAGGGC
>CAYMJT010000079.1:0-11475 GCA_964390775.1 uncultured Bordetella sp. | reverse complement strand
CCCGACCGACCCAAACAGCAATGTCTGGGTGTGCCCTACATCAGCGCCGACGCGCGCGTCATTAACCCCGACACGCTGCAAGAACTTCCCGTGGGGGAAAGCGGTGAAATCATCATTCGGGGGCCCATGGTTTTCGATGGCTACTGGAAGCGCCCCGATGCCACGGCTGCCGCTTTCATCGAATTCGAAGGCCAGCGCTACTTTCGCTCGGGCGATATGGGACGAGTCGACAATGAGGGCTATTTCTTCATGACCGATCGCCTCAAACGCATGATCAATGCCAGTGGCTTCAAGGTCTGGCCAGCCGAGGTGGAATCGCTCATGTTCAGGCACCCGGCCATTCAGGAGGCCTGCGTCATCGCCACTCAGGACGCCTATCGCGGCGAGTCGGTCAAGGCCGTGGTGGTGTTGCGTGCGGGACAGCAGGGGCAGGTCAGCGAGCAAGACATCATCGACTGGTGCCGCGACAATATGGCGGTTTACAAAGCGCCACGCGTGGTCCAGTTCGTGGACAGCCTGCCCAAAAGCGGCAGCGGCAAAGTCATGTGGCGCGCCTTGCAGGAAGCTGAAAACGCATGAAACTGTCTATTCTCGATCAATCGGTCGCCGCCTCGGGTCGCACCCAAGCCCAGGCCATCGCTCAAACCATCGAACTGGCCACATTGGCCGAGCGCCTGGGTTACCACCGCTTTTGGGTCAGCGAGCACCACAGCCACCCCAGTATTGTGGGCACGGCCCCCGAAGTGCTCATGGCCGCCCTGGCCATGCGCACGCAACGCATTCGTCTGGGCAGTGCGGGTGTCATGCTGCCGCATTATTCGGCCCTCAAGGTCGCCGAGCAGTTCCGGGTCCTTGAGGCCTTGGCCCCAGGGCGCATCGACCTGGGGGTGGGGCGTGCACCGGGCAGCGATGGCCGCACCGCCCAATTGCTCAACCCCGACCGCTATGCCGCCGAGAATTTTCCGCAGCAAGTCATCGACCTCTACAGCTGGGTCAGCGGTCAAACACCTCCGCAGGGCCACCCTGGGCACGGCGTCTATGCCTGCCCCAGTGGTCCGACTCAGCCCCAAGTCTGGATGTTGGGCAGCTCGGACTATGGCGCTCAACTGGCCGCACACCTGGGCTTGCCCTACGCTTTTGCCTACTTCATCACCGACGGACGGGGTGCGGACGAGGCCTTGCAAATTTATCGACAGAACTTTCAGCCCAGTGTGGCCCTCGATCGACCGCAAGCGGTGGTGTGCGTGTGGGCCCTGGTGGCCGATACCGAAGAGCAAGCCTGGCATCTGTTCCAATCGCGCGCACGCTGGCGCATGGACCGCGAAGTGGGTCGTCTGGGCCCCTTGTTACCGCCCGAAGAGGCGGCGCAAGAGCGAAGCCCAGCCCAGGACATTGCTTTGGCTCGACTCAAGGCCAATGCTTTGGTGGGTAACCCAGCCCAAGTGGCAGCCCGATTAAGGGCTCTGGGGCAACGCTTGCAGGTGGACGAGTTGGCGGTCATCACCTGGACGCACGACCCGCAGGCACAGCGCCATTCCTACGAGTTATTGGCGCAAGAAATGGGATTGGCTGCGCCAGCGCAGCCCGCGCGAGCCTTGGCTTCGGCTTGAACTGCTGAGGCTTACATCCGCTCAAAGATGGCGGCGATGCCTTGACCGCCGCCTATGCACATGGTCACCAGGGCGTAGCGGCCCTGGACGCGTTGCAGTTCGTACAAAGCCTTGACCGTGATCAGGGCACCCGTGGCCCCAATGGGGTGACCCAAAGAAATGCCTGAACCGTTGGGGTTCACCTTGGCTGGGTCCAGCCCCAGCTCGCGGGTCACCGCACAGGCCTGGGCCGCAAAGGCTTCGTTGGCCTCGATGACATCCAGGTCCTTGACCGACAGGCCGGTCTTTTTCAGCACTGCTTGGGTGGCCGAAATCGGGCCGACGCCCATGATCTTGGGGTCCAGGCCAGTGTGGGCGTAACCCACCAGGCGCGCCATGGGTTTGAGGCCGCGTGCTTGCGCGGTCTTGCCCTCCATCAGCACCACCGCAGCGGCAGCATCATTGATGCCCGAGGCGTTGCCCGCAGTCACAGTACCGTTTTCTTTGATGAACACCGGCTTGAGCTTGGAGAAATCCTCCATCTTGGCGCCAGAACGGAAATGTTCGTCGGTGGCGTAGGCCACTTCGCCTTTTTTACTCTTGAGCATCACCGGCACGATCTGGTCTTTGAAGCGACCTTCGTGGCTGGCACGCTCGGCCCGTTGATGGCTCTCAACTGCCAATGCGTCTTGCATTTCACGGGTGATGCCGAACTTGGCCGCCACATTTTCAGCGGTCACGCCCATGTGGATGGTGTGGAAAGGGTCGTGCAAGGCGCCGACCATCATGTCGACCACCTTGGCGTCGCCCATGCGCGAACCCCAACGCTGGCTCAGGTTGGCATAGGGGCCACGGCTCATGTTCTCGGCCCCGGCACCGATGGCGATATCGCAATCGCCCAGCAAAATCGACTGGCTGGCACTGACGATGGCTTGCAAGCCAGAGCCGCACAAGCGGTTGACGTTAAAAGCCGGTGTGCCTTCGGCGCAACCGCCATGGATGGCAGCCACCCGCGACAGGTACATGTCCTTGGGCTCGGTGTTGACGACGTGACCAAACACCACATGACCTACGTCTTTGCCTTCGACTTTGGCACGAGCCAAAGATTCGCGCACGACCAAAGCGGCCAATTCGGTGGGGGGGACGTCTTTCAGGCTACCGCCATAAGTTCCGATGGCGGTGCGCACACCGCTGACGACGACGACTTCACGCATTACAGTCTCCTGGTTGGATTGGAATGGACATATTGTGCAAGCCCTGGGCTACAGTCTGCTGACAAAATTCAGACCCGAGTTCAGCTGGGCATGGGCACTCCCAGACCCGATTGTCTCCCGAAATGGGGTGCTCGATGCCCAAGCGCCAGGCGTGCAGGGCCAGTCGGGGGCAGGTTTGGGCGATGGCTGGCGGGGCATACAGGGCGTCGCCCAAGATGGGCCAACCCTTCCAGGCCAAATGAACCCGCAACTGGTGGCTACGTCCTGTGACGGGACGCAGGGCCAGCAGGCTGCGCCCCAGCGCCGTATTTTGCGCCAACACCCGCCACCAGGTCTGGCTGGGCTTGCCCCCGTCCCCCACATGGTGGCGCGGGCGGTCGGGCCAGTTCAAGGCGATCGGGGCGTCGATCGATTGCCACTCGGGTTGCTCGGGCGGCAAGCCCTGGACCACGGCAATGTAGATTTTCTGGGTACGCCTGAGGGCAAACGCAGCCTGCAAACGACGTTGGGCCTCTGCGGTTCTGGC
The DNA here is from genome assembly GCA_964390775.1 of uncultured Bordetella sp. Classification (GTDB taxonomy): domain Bacteria; phylum Pseudomonadota; class Gammaproteobacteria; order Burkholderiales; family Burkholderiaceae_C; genus Limnohabitans. The sequence goes on along the minus strand of CAYMJT010000079.1, from coordinate 8,146 downwards.
CATCAGCATCAGGCCCGAGGTGGCCTGATCAAGTCGATGCACTTGCAATGCAGCGGGGTCATGAGCCTGCATCCGGCTCATCAGACTGTCTTGCTTGTCCGGGCCCCGACCTGGTGCCGACAACAGTCCGGCGGGTTTGTTCAATACCCACAGGGCGCTGTCGTGGTCGATGACCTCGATCCCTTGAATGTGCAATTCAGCCTCCGCGTGGCACCGGCCAAACCGCTTGCGCCAGTCGCAACACCTGCGGCACAAAGCCCGCCTGATCGCAGGCCACGATGTGGCGCCCGGGCATACCGCGCAACCAGGTCAGCTGGCGCTTGGCCAACTGGCGGGTGGCAGCAATACCTCGCTCTCGCAGTTGGGCCAGATCCAGGGCATTGGGTTCTCGTCCCATCTGCTCGGCTTGCTCCAGCATGTCCCATACCTGCCGATACCCGACACAACGCATCGAAGGTAATTCGGCATGCAGGACGCCGGTGGCGCGCAAGCGCTTGACCTCGTCCACCAGTCCTTCAGCCAGCATCTGGTCAAAGCGGCGTTCGATGCGCTGATGCAGCCATGCGCGATCTTGCGGCTCGAGACTGATCACATGGGGAGACAGGTCGGATGCAATTTTGAGGCCTGAGCCAAAAAATGACGACATAGGCCGCCCTGTGTGTCTCCACACTTCCAAGGCCCGTCCGATGCGTTGTGCGTCACGCGGTGCCAGTCGGGCGGCGGTGGTCGGATCGACCTGGGCCAACTCGGCGTGCAGCGCGGGCCAGCCGCAACGAGCCGCGTCCGCCTCAATCTGCAAGCGCAACTCGGGCTGCGCGGGGGGCAGTGCGTCCAAGCCTTCAAACAGGGCTTTGTGATAGAGCAAGGTGCCGCCCACCAACAGGGGCAGCCGCCCGCGCGCGTGAATCGCTGCCAACCGCTCGCGCGCGTCGCGGGCGAATTCGGCGGCGCTGTAACTTTGAGTCGGTTCGATGACATCAATCAGGTGGTGGGGCACGGCTTGACGTTGGTCGGCACTGGGTTTGGCGCTGCCGATGTCCATGCCCTTGTAGACCAGGGCCGAGTCCATGCTGATGATCTCAATCGGCCAGGCCCGTGCCAGCGCCAACGAGGCCTCGGTCTTGCCGCTGGCGGTCGGGCCAGTCAGCACCAGACAGACTGGGCCCCATTCAGTCATGGCGTTGCGCCTGCCTTTGCACCACCACCAAGCCAGTGATGGCAATCCAGAGCGACCAAAAAAGCTCGCCGCCGATCAATGGGAACACACTGCCGTCCAGGTGTGTACCCATCCAGCGCCCGATGGCAAAGGCCACCAACATCATCAAAAAGCCGCTCAAGGCCGAGGCCGCACCCGCCGCCATTGGAAAGGGCGCGACAGCGCCGCTTTGACTGATGGGTTGATGGATGCCGTGCGCCACCATGATCAGGAAAAAAGGCAGCAAAAGCGAAAACACACTCGAGTACTCCCACCTGTTCAAGGCAAACATCAAGGTGCCTCCGGTCAAGGACATCCAGGACCCGGCTCGGATGGTTTTCAAGGGGCCCCAGTGCAGCAAGAGACGTCGACACAGCAAAGTGCCCAGGATGTAGGACACCGACAAGCTGAACATCACCAGGCCGTATTCAAGCCGACCCAGGCCCAAGACCTCCATCAGGACAAAAGCGGACGACGACAAAAAAGTGAACAAGGCACCAAAGGCGCCCATCATCAGCAGGGCATACGCTTGAAAGGTGCGATTCGACAAAATCTCTATCCAGGTTTGAAGCAGGGGCAGCCATTGAGTGGCTTCGGGGCGCTTGCAGGGCAGCGTTTCACGGAAACGGCTTTGCATCAGCACGATGCAGCCCATGCCAAAAGCAGCCAACACGGCCAGCGTGCTGCGCCAGCCCAAAAACTCGGCCAGCAAACTCCCCACAGGGGCGCTCAGACAGGCCATGAGGCCCAGTCCGGTCAGCGCTTGCGACATGGTTTTGGCGCCCTCTATGGGGGCATACAGATCACGCACAATCGCGCGCGCACACATCACCACGGCCCCCATGGCCACACCTTGCAACACCCGCCAGGCGATCAGCGCATGCATGGAGGGTGCCCCAACGCAACCCAAACTGGCGATGGTGTAAGCCCATAAACCCGTCAGCAATACGGGTCGCCGCCCCCAGCGGTCGGCGATGGGCCCCCAAGCCAGTTGCGAGACGCCAAAGCTGATCAGCAAGGCTGTCAGGGTCAATTGCATCTGCGGCATCGTGGCCGACAAATCATCCCGCAACTGGGGCAGGGCGGGCAGGTACAAATCGGTGGTCAGGGCTTGCATGCCCAGCATCAGCGCCAGCATCAGCACCACGAGTCTTTGTGACATCAGCGACCCCGAAGGAACAGGGCATCCAGTTCCTTGATGGTCAACATCCGCCACGTGGGCCGGCCATGGTTGCACTGATCGGCGCGCTCGGTGGCTTCCATCTGGCGCAGCAAGGCGTTCATCTCGGGCAGCGTCAGACTGCGATGGGCACGCACTGCTGCATGGCAGGCCATGGTGGCCAACAAGGCGTTTTGCTCGCGCTCGACCACCGTGCTGGCAGGCCACTGGGCCAGTTCGGACAACACGCTGCGCACCAGCGCCACCACATCACTGTCGGCCAAGGTGGCTGGAACGGTGCGCACTGCCAATGATTGATGGCCCAGAGTACTGACATCGAGCCCCAGGGTCAAGAGGGTATCGCGATGTTCCTCGGCCAAAGCGACCTCGTGCTCGGTCGCTGCCATGCTGACGGGTACCAGCAAAGCTTGGCTGTCGATGCGTTGGGCGACCCCTTGTTTGAGTCGTTCGTACACAATGCGTTCGTGCGCGGCATGCATGTCGATCAACACCAAACCCTGGGTGTTTTGGGCCAGGATGTAAATGCCATGCAACTGCGCCAAGGCCTGCCCCAAAGGCATGTCCTCGTCGGGCATAGGGGGTTGTTCAGAGGGCTGCTCAGGGCGGGGGGCAGGCGGATGTGTCGGCGGCGAGGCCGGCGAGCCCCACAGGGCGCGCAGCTCTTGCACGGCCTGGCCCAAGGGCATGCGCTGTTGCTGCCAGTTGCCCGTCGCCAGCCCGCCCGAGCCGGCGGGTCGTGTCGAGGTGGAGGGCATAGCGCTGGCTGCAAACCAGGGGGCATCCGGGGCCAAAGTTTGACCCGTACGCGGTGTCGAGAGGGCCTGCTCGATGGCGTGACGCACACCCTGATGGATTTCCCGACCCTCCCGAAAACGCACCTCGATTTTGGTTGGGTGCACGTTCACATCGACCCGCATAGGATCGACATCAAGGTAGATCACATACACCGGTTGGCGCTGGCCATGCAGCACGTCCTCGTAGGCGCTGCGTACCCCATGCATGATGACCCGATCGCGCACAAAACGGCCATTGACAAAGGCATATTGATGGTCAGCGCGCGAGCGGGCATGGTCGGGTAGTCCGGCCCGGCCGCGCACCCTGACCCCGCCAGCGTCCATGTCTAGGGCGATCGATTCGGCCAAAAAATCCTCGCCCAAGACCTCGGCGATGCGCCGATCGCTGGCCACTGGGCCGCTTTGAGCCCGCCATTGCTCGACGAGTTTGCCCTCGTGCCATATTTCAAAGCCGACATCGCAACGCGCCAGGGCATGGCGGCGCACCGACTCGATGCAATGCGACAACTCGGTGGCCGTGCTTTTCAGAAATTGGCGTCGTGCGGGGGTGCTGTAGAACAGCTCTCGCACCTCGACCGTGGTGCCCCTGGCGCGGGCAGTGGGTCGCATTTCACCACTGCGGGCATCCAATAGCGTGGCGTGTTCGGACCCGTCGGTGCGCGAACAAAGGCTGAGCTCCGCGACCGAGGCGATGGCGGCCAGGGCCTCGCCCCGAAAGCCCATCGTGGCCACCGACTCGAGATCGTGCAGGTGACGGATTTTGCTGGTCGCATGACGCCGCAGGGCCATGCCCAGCTCGCCCGCTGGCATGCCCACCCCGTCGTCTTCGACAGCGATCAGGCGCACCCCGCCTTCGACCAGGCGCACAACGACTTGGCTGGCCCCCGCGTCCAGGGCGTTGTCAACCAACTCACGCACCACCGAAGCGGGGCGCTCGACCACCTCGCCGGCAGCAATCTGGCTGATCAGCTCGTCGGGTAGTTCGACAATAGGACGCGGTACGGGCAAAGGCTTCACCCGCCCATTCTATTCATCCCGTGGTGGATAATTCCCGGCATGGAATTCTTACTCTGGTTCATGGACTGGGTGTTGCACATCGACCGGCATATTGCGGTCTTTGTCAGCGAGCATGGGGCTTGGGTATACGCCCTTTTGTTTGCCATTGTGTTCGTCGAGACGGGCCTGGTCATCATGCCTTTTTTACCCGGCGACTCCTTGCTGTTTGTCGCTGGCACCCTGTGTGGTGCGGGTCAAATGAGCCTGCCCAGTACCCTGTCGGTTTTGTGGCTGGCGGCCGTGATGGGCGATCAGCTGAACTACCAGATCGGGCACCGGGTGGGCGACTCGGCGTGGCAGTGGCAAGGGCGCTGGTTCAACCGGCAGGCTTTTGAGCAGGCGCACCGTTTTTATGAGCGCCATGGCGGCATCACCATCATTTTGGCCCGTTTTATACCTTTTATTCGCACTTTCGCCCCTTTTGTGGCTGGCGTAGCGCGCATGAATCGCGCCACCTTCACGCTCTACAACATCATCGGCGCCAGCATTTGGGTCGGGGGTCTGGGCTTGGCAGGTTATTGGTTTGGCAATCTGGATTGGGTGCAAATCCATTTGAGCAAAATCATCTGGGCTCTGATCCTGGTGCCCGGCGTGTTGGCCTTGGTGGGGGCCTGGCGCGCCCGGGGCCGAGCCTGAGTTCAGGCCCGGATCGGGTGGCGTTTGAAAAACCCCAGTACCCCCTGGTGCAATGCCTGAACCAAGGCGTCTTGGTAGTCGGGGGTGTTGAGCAAAGCCTCTTCGAGCGGGTTGCTGATGAAGGCCGACTCGACCAACACGCTGGGAATTTCGGGTGAGCGCAGCACCGCGAACCCGGCTTGCTCGACCTGGGGCTTGTGCAGCCGACCGACTTGACGCATCTGCCCCAACAACTCTTGCCCGAGCAAAAGGCTGTGATTGATCTGGACCGATGTGCTCATGTCAAATAAGGCTTCACGGACCTGGGCATCCGACACCCTGATTTGACTCAGGCCGCCAATCGCGTCCGAGCGGTTCTCGCGTTGCGCCATCCAGCGCGCCGCTGCGCTCGAAGCCGCCCCCTGGCTGAGTGCGAACACACTGGCCCCACGGGCTTGGGGTTGAAAAAAAGCATCTGCATGAATACTTAAAAACAACTCGGCCCGCACCTGATGTGCTTTTTGCACACGCACATGCAGGGGAACAAAATAATCGCCGTCGCGGGTCAGAAAAGCCCGCAGCTGAAAATCACCGTGTTTTTGCCGCACCTGGGTCTGGTTGATGCGATCGCGCAATTTCATCGCCAGGGCCAACACCACGTCTTTTTCGCGGGTGCCTGCCGGGCCGATGGCGCCGGGGTCCTCGCCCCCATGGCCGGCGTCGATGGCAATCACCGCCAAGCGCTCGTTGCCACGGGGTTCGGCTGAGGCGGGGGGCAGAGGTGGGCTACTTGGGTTGGCTGGGGTTTGCTGGCGTTGCCAGATCTCGGCGATCGGGTCACCCGCTGTTGGCGCCGTTCGGGTGGGGCCGGGCGGTGACTGGCGCAACTCACGGATCAGGGCCTCCAGCGGGTCTATGGCTTGTAAAGGGAACAGATCGAGCAGCAAGCGATGCTGATACACCGCCTCGACGGGTGGCAGGTTCAGCCACTGGGGGCGTACTGCTTGGCGCAGATCAAAAACCAGTCGCACCACCGTGGCCGAGTATTGACCGGCACGTACGGCGGCAATATAAGGGTCATCGGGGCGCACCTGCCCGACCAGATCGCGCAGCGCCTGATCGAGCACCAAGCCTTGAATGTCGACCGCCAGGCGCGGCGGTTGATCGATGAATTGCACCTGCACTTGCAAAGGGCTGTCCGATTCGATCGTGACACGGGTGTAGTCGCGGGCGGGCCAGATGCGCACCCCCAACAAACTGGCCGCCCGTGTCCATGTGCTGTAACCACTCAGGCACAGCACCAGACCGGCTTGCAGCCAGTCCCGGCGGTGCCAACGCAGATCGAAACTCAAAGCGCCTCCAACAGGCGGCGACCGATTTCGCTTTGTGCCAGAGCACGCACCCAACGTCGTTCCTGCGCGTCAGATTCGATGTGCAGCGCCAAATCGGCCTTGGGACGGCCCGGCCCAGCCCGCTCGGGCCACTCGACCAACTTCAATCCAGATTGGGCAAACAGGTCGCGCAGACCGGCATCGACCCATTCGCGCGGATCGTCCATGCGGTAAAAGTCAAAATGCCAGATGTCCAAGTGGCGTCCAAGATGCTGCCCCAAGTGCGGTTCGACCACGCCATAGCTGGGGCTTTTGATGCGCCCAGACACCCCCAAGGCGCGCAACAAGTGTCGCACCCAGGTGGTTTTACCCGCGCCCAGATCGCCATGCAATTCGATCAAGGCGTTGACGATGGCATCGCTAGCCGCCAGTCGCTGGGCGCTGGCGCAAGTGGCCTCTTCGGTGGGCCAATCGGTGTTTTTTACAATGGGCTCCAATGTCACCAACTCATTCTTTGCCCCCAGAGCCTGGTTCAGCCGACATGCTGAGCCAGTTGCAAAGCTGGGCGCTTGAACTCGGATTCTCGCAAATTGGCGTGACCGATATCGATTTGTCCCATGCCGAAGAGGGTTTGAAGGCCTGGCTGGCGGCAGGTTTTCATGGCGAGATGGACTATATGGCCCGTCACGGACTGACCCGTGCCCGCCCATCCGAATTGTTGCCCGGCACCCTAAGCGTGGTGTGCGCGCGCATGGACTACTTGCCTCAGGACAGCCCTGCCGACTGGGTCGGTATCGAGTGGTCGCGGTTGCGCCAAGCCGATCAAGCCAGCGTTTCACTGTACGCTCGAGGCCGTGACTATCACAAGGTTTTGCGCCAGCGCCTGCGTCAATTGGCTCAGCGGATGAACCAGCAATGGGGCCCCATGGGGTATCGGGTGTTTACCGATTCCGCCCCAGTGCTCGAAGTCGAGTTGGCGCAACGCGCCGGTCTGGGCTGGCGCGGCAAGCACACCTTGCTGCTCGATCGAAGCGCGGGGTCGATGTTTTTTTTGGGTGAAATCTACATCGACCAAGCGCTGCCGCACACGCCGTCGACCCGCAACCATTGCGGTCAGTGCAGTGCGTGCATCGAAGTCTGTCCGACCCAGGCCATCGTGGCCCCGTATCGACTGGATGCGCGGCGCTGCATCTCGTACCTGACCATCGAACACGCAGGTCCTATCGACACAGCCTTGCGACCCTTGATGGGGAACCGAATCTACGGCTGCGACGATTGTCAACTGGCCTGTCCCTGGAACAAATACGCCCAGCGCAGTCCCTTGCCCGACTTTTCAACCCGTTCTGAGCTCGATGCAGCGAGCTTGTTGGCGCTTTGGGCCTGGGGCGAGGACGATTTCCTGCGGCGTACCGAAGGCAGCGCCATCCGCCGCATAGGTCATGAACGCTGGCGCCGCAATCTGGCTGTGGCGATGGGCAATGCCGTGCGCGAATTGGGGGCTGGGCCAACACGTGAGGCCCTGCTGCGAGCCCTGCAGCAAGCCCGACCTCAGGCCAGCCCCCTGGTGGCCGAGCACATTGATTGGGCCCTGGCGCAAGCAGCCTAGCGCAGCACCAGCACTGGCACACTCGAGTGCGTCAGCACCTGTTGGGTTTCGCTGCCCAAGAGCAGTCTTTTCAGGCCACGACGGCCATGCGAGGCCATCACGATCAGATCTACCTTGGATTTGCGTGCCGCGGCGATGATGGCGTCCGAGATGATGTCCGACTTCATCACCTGGGCCTTGACCTTGACCCCCTTGGCCTCGGCCTGCTTGACCACAGCGTTCAAGGTCGTTTGCGCTGTGTCGGTCCAGCGCTGTTCAATTTTTGAGACATCGCTGGCCGACAGCGGCAGCGAACCTTCAAAATAACTCTGGGCATAGCGCGGGGTGACGCGCAGGGCCAATAACTCGGCGCCCGTGGCTTGGCACAGG
>CAYMJT010000078.1:7867-11576 GCA_964390775.1 uncultured Bordetella sp. | reverse complement strand
GTTCGATTCCGTTCGGGGGCACCAATCCACAGTTCTGTGCACACAGGACCCCATTCAAACTTCCCCAGGATTTTTTCATGAGCAACCCACGCCAACCCGCCCATCCCGTCGCCCCGATGTTTGTCAATCGTTGGTCGCCGCGCGCCCTGACCGGTGAGGCCATTACCCGTGAACAACTCCACACCGTGCTCGAGGCCGCCCGTTGGGCCCCTTCGGCGTTCAACTATCAGCCCTGGCGCTTCATCTACGCGCTGCGCGACACCGCCCAATGGGGCCCGATTTTCGAGGGCGTCAAGGAAGGCAACCGCACCTGGGTCAAAGACGGTGCCGCCCTGATTGTTTTGGTCTCGGCCAAGAACGCCCAGTTCCCGGGTGCCGATGCCCCCGGTCCCAACGCCTGGCATTCGTTTGACAGCGGCGCAGCCTGGATCAGCATGGCTTTCCAAGCCATGCAAATGGGCCTGGTGGCCCACGCTTTGGCTGGCTTTGAAGCCGACAAAATTCGCGCCGCCACCGCTTTGCCCGACGATTACGCCGTCAACGCCGTCATCGTCATCGGCAAGCAAGGGGAGAAGGCCAAATTGCCCGAGGCCCTGCAAGCACGCGAAGCCCCCAACGACCGCAAGCCCCTGTCGGCCATTTCTTTCGAAGGCAAATTCAGCGCTTAAAGAAGCTCTGCAGCATTCTGGCGACCGACCAGAGTGACGCAGAGGTCCCTCAATCAGCGCGCGGCACGCACGCAGCGAAACCCAATATAGACGGCGGCAAACGCGGCATCCTTGCTGGCCAAATGCTCGGCCCGCATGGGCGAAGCGCCATACCACCACGAGCCGCCTCGGGTTCGCTTTTCCCGACTCTGTCCTTGCGGTTCGTCGACCCACTCCCAGACATTTCCACCCATGTCCAGCAGGCCGTTGACGCCTGCCTGGGTGTGACCCGCCAATGCCGGGCCGATGCCATGCGATAAAGGGGTGCGGTGGGGTTGTGACCGATCGGCGCCGCATTCCCCCAAACACTGAGCCCCTTGCGGACTGGCGCCGGTGGGATACGGGTAGGTGCGACCGCGCTCGAATGGGGCAGGGGGCGTCAGGCGCATTTCGGTGTATGCGGCTTTGACCCATTGGGCATCGTTGGGTAATTGGCCGCCGGCCCAGCGGCAAAACATTTGCGCTTCCTCAAAAGTCACATGCACCGCAGGCCACAATTCGTGCTTTTGCCCCCGACCCAACGGGGTATGCCAAGTCCAACCCGCTTGCCGCACCCACCCAGCCTCATAGACATGGCCGCCGCCATCGCGCTCGGCAGTGGTCTTCATCTGTGTCGCTTCGACAAAGCGGCCGAACTGGGCCACCGTCGTCTCGGTGCGCGCGATTTCAAATCCGTCCAGCGCGACCCAATCGAGCTGCGCTGGGTTAGGTGGCATCGCCAGTGCATTCAACATCCAACTCAGGCTGACGGCCAGCACGAAGCAGTGCCTTGATTTCATTGGATTCTGACCTTGACTTCGATGTCGGTCACGGCCCAGCCTTTGCTGCGCACATGTGCCGCCAGAGCCGGCACCCACTGCCTGATTTTGGCGGCGGCGGCACTGTGCGCCACCAGCAGAGTCCAACGCCCATTCTCCAGCGGCCCACTCTCGACCAAGGCCAACAGGGCAGGGGGCAAGACCGATTGGAGTTGCGCCAGACAGTCTTGCGACTGTCGCGCTTGACGCAGCAGTGGACCCAATACCCCCGAGCCCATGGCGGCCTGCACAGCGGTCACCGGTCGCCCGCGCACCAGGGCCGGCGCTGAGGGCACCCTGGAATAGCCCAAAGCACGTAGCTGGCTCAGGCTTTGGCTCCCGTCCACTTTGGGCGTGTCGGGTGCACGCTGGGGTGAGCTGGGGAGGACTGGGTTTTCGGGGCGGTGCTGGGCCATGTCTCGGATTATGCGGGCTGTGACGGGTAAAATCGGACATTTGACCTACAGACCCTCGGGCACGCATGGCCTTCAAACTTTTGACTCAGATTTTCGGCAGCCGCAACGATCGACTGCTCAAGCAATACCGCAAGGTCGTTGAGCGCATCAATGCACTCGAGCCCACCTTCGAGGCGCTCAGCGACGAAGCCTTGCGCGCCAAGACCGCCGAATTCCAGCAGCGCGTGGCCCAAGGTGGCAGCCTTGATGATTTGTTGCCCGAGGCCTTCGCAGTCGTGCGCGAAGGCTCCAAGCGCGTCATGAAAATGCGCCATTTTGACGTTCAGCTCATCGGCGGTATCGCCTTGCACCAAGGCAAGATCGCCGAGATGCGCACCGGCGAGGGCAAGACCTTGACCGCCACACTGGCCGTCTACCTCAATGCCCTCGCGGGCCTTGGCGTGCATGTCGTCACCGTGAACGACTATCTGGCGCAGCGCGACGCCCAATGGATGGGTCGACTGTATAACTTTTTGGGCCTGAGCGTGGGCATCAACCTGCCGCAAATGCCCCGCGAAGAAAAACAAGCCGCCTACCGCAGCGACATCACCTACGGGACCAACAACGAATACGGCTTCGACTACTTGCGCGACAACATGGTCTACGATGCGGCCGATCGGGTGCAGCGCAAACTGGCCTACGCCATCGTTGACGAAGTGGACTCCATCCTCATCGACGAGGCCCGCACGCCCCTTATCATCAGCGGTCAGGCCGAAGACCACACGGCCATGTACGTGGCCATCAATCAAATCGTGCCGCACCTCACGCGCCAAGAGGGCGAAGCCGATCCGCGCACTGGCGAGGGGGTCATCACCCCTGGCGATTTCACGGTCGACGAAAAATCTCACCAAGTCTATCTGACCGAACAGGGTCACGAAAACGCCGAGCGTTTGCTGTCTCAAGCCGGTTTGTTGCCCGAGGGCGCGTCGCTCTACGACCCCTCTCACATCACCCTCATGCATCACCTGTATGCCGCCTTGCGTGCCCGGCACCTCTATCACCGCGACCAGCATTACGTGGTGCAAAACAACGAGGTCGTCATCGTTGACGAATTCACCGGCCGACTCATGGCGGGGCGGCGTTGGAGCGACGGTTTGCATCAGGCGGTGGAAGCCAAAGAGGGCGTCCACATCCAGGCCGAAAACCAGACCATGGCCTCGATCACTTTCCAGAACTACTTCCGCCTCTACGGCAAACTCGCTGGAATGACTGGCACCGCCGACACCGAGGCCTATGAGTTTCAGGAAATCTACGGTCTGGAAACCGTTGTCATCCCGCCCAACAAACCCAGCCGCCGTGTCGACGACAACGACCGAGTCTACAAAACCACCCAAGAAAAATACACCGCAGCCATCGACGACATCCGCGAATGTCACGAGCGCGGCCAACCCGTTTTGGTGGGCACCAGCTCCATCGAAAACTCGGAGCTGATCGCTCAGTTGCTGACCCGTGCTGGCTTGCCGCATCAGGTTTTAAATGCCAAGCAACACGCCCGCGAAGCCGACATCATCGCCCAGGCTGGTGCACCCAAGGCCATCACCATCGCCACCAATATGGCGGGTCGCGGCACCGACATCGTACTCGGCGGTAACGTCGAAAAGGCGATCTCCACTTTGGAGGTCGATGAATCGCTCGCCCCTGAAGAAAAAACCCGCCGCATCGCCGCCATGCGCGAGCAATGGCAAAAAGACCACGAGGTCGTGGTCAATCAAGGGGGCTTGCGCATCATTGCCACCGAACGCCACGAGTC
>CAYMJT010000078.1:0-7857 GCA_964390775.1 uncultured Bordetella sp. | reverse complement strand
CGCCGCATCGACAACCAGTTGCGTGGCCGCTCAGGCCGTCAGGGCGACCCGGGCTCATCACGCTTTTTCCTCAGTCTCGACGATCCGCTCATGCGCATCTTTGCTGGTGAGCGCGTCAAGGCCATCATGGATCGCCTCAAAATGCCCGAGGGCGAGGCCATCGAAGCCGGCATGGTCAATCGCAGCATCGAGAGTGCGCAGCGCAAGGTTGAAGCCCGCAACTTCGACATTCGCAAACAATTGCTCGAGTACGACGATGTCTCGAACGATCAGCGCAAAGTCATTTATCAGCAACGCAACGAGATACTCGATGCCGCCGACCTGTTGGCCCAAATCGCCGGTTTGCGCTACGCCTGCTTTACCGACTTGGTGCGCCAGTTCGTGCCCGCCGAATCGGTGGAAGAGCAATGGGACTTGGCCGCACTCGAGCGCGTGTTGGCAGCCGAATGGGGGCTGGAGCTGGGTTTGAGCGCCTGGGTCCAGCAATCTTCATCGGTTGACGACGCCGACATCGTCGAGCGGGTGGTTGCGGCCGCCGATCAGGCTTTCCAGGCCAAACTCGATCGGGTCGGTACCGAGCAGTTCACCCCCTTCATGCGCATGGTGCTCTTGCAAAGCATTGACAGCCACTGGCGCGAGCACCTGGCGGCATTGGATCACCTGCGCCAAGGCATACATCTGCGTGGTTACGCCCAAAAGCAACCCAAACAAGAATACAAGCGCGAAGCCTTCGAGTTGTTCTCCATGCTGCTTGATCTGGTCAAGAACGAAGTCACCCGCACTTTGATGACCGTCCAGATCCAGACCCAGGAAGAAGCCGACCGCGCAGCCATGCAAATGGAAGAGCGGGCCGAGCACATCAGCAACGTGACCTATAGCGCCCCCACCGAAACCGGCGAAGTGCAAACCACGGTGGACCCCGCTACCTTGGCTGTTCAGGTGCCGTCTGTGGGCCGCAACGAACCCTGCCCGTGTGGCAGTGGCAAAAAATACAAGCACTGCCACGGGAAACTCATTTAAATCATGCCTGTCAATCTATCCCCTCCTGTGGCCGCTGCGCTGCACCCCATCCCCGGCGTGCGCATGGGTGTCGTCCAGGCCGGCATACGCAAAGCCGGTCGCAAAGACCTCACCTTATTGCTCATCGACCCTGAAGCCAGCGTCGGCGGGGTCTTCACCCAAAACCGCTTTTGTGCGGCGCCCGTTCAAGTCTGCCGCGAACACCTGGCCAGTGGCCATGGGGTGCGCGCCATCGTCATCAACACCGGCAACGCCAACGCAGGCACTGGCGACGACGGTCTGATGCGCGCCCGTGCCACCTGCATTGCCGTGGCTCAGGCCCTTGAACTGGCCCCCGAACAGGTCTTGCCCCTGTCCACCGGCGTGATCATGGAAGCCCTGCCGCACCAACGCATCATCGATGCGCTCCCCCAAGCCATCGCACAGGCCCGCGCCGACGCCTGGTTCGACGCCGCCGAGGGCATCATGACCACCGACACCGTGCCCAAGGCCTTTAGCACCCAGGTGCAGGTTCAGGGCAAGACGGTCAGCATCACTGGCATCTCGAAAGGGGCGGGCATGATACGCCCGAACATGGCCACCATGCTGGGTTTTTTGGCCACGGATGCGAACATCGCCCCGACCTTGATGCGAGACCTCGCCCACGAGTTGGCCGAAGGCTCTTTCAACCGCGTCACGGTGGACGGCGATACCTCGACCAACGATTCATTTCTGGTCATCGCCACAGGCCGTGCCGCACACGCGCCCATCACCGACTGGGGCCAGGCCGACGCCTTGGCGCTTAAGCAGGCCCTGCTCAGCGTGGCGCGACAATTGGCACAAGCCATCGTGCGCGATGGCGAAGGGGCCACCAAATTCATCACCGTTCGGGTCGAAGGCGGGCGCGATGCGGCCGAGTGTCGGCAAGTGGCTTATGCCATAGCCCATTCGCCCCTGGTCAAAACCGCCTTTTATGCCAGCGATCCCAATCTGGGGCGCATCTTGGCCGCGGTCGGTTACGCGGGCATCACTGACCTTGATCAGACCCGCATAGACCTGTACCTGGATCAGGTGCATGTGGCCCGACAAGGCGGACGCCACCCCGAGTACCGCGAAGAAGACGGACAGCGCGTCATGAAGCAATCTGAAATCACCGTCCGCGTGGCTTTGGGCCGAGGCCCAGCCAGCGACACGGTCTGGACCTGTGATTTCAGCCATGATTACGTCAGCATCAACGCCGATTACCGCAGTTGAAACCATGAATCCATCCTTTGAACGCTTGATTGAGCGCGCCGAGGCTTTGATCAACCGCATCGAAGCCATCTTGCCGCAACCCATTTCGGCCCCAGCCTGGGAAGCCAGCATCGCATTCCGCTATCGCAAGCGCTCCGGTGGCCACGGTCTGTTGGAGCCGGTGCGCCATGTGGCCCCAATGGCGCTGGGCGACTTGAAGGAAATCGACGGTCAAAAAGAAAAAATTCAGCGCAACACCGAACAGTTTGTCAACGGCCTGCCCGCCAACAACGTCTTGTTGACGGGTGCACGCGGTACCGGTAAATCCTCACTCATCAAAGCTTGTCTGAACGAGTACGCCCCACGCGGCTTGCGCCTGATCGAGGTCGACAAAACCGACCTGGTCGATTTGCCCGACATCATCGAACTGGTCTCGGATCGACCCGAGAAATTCATGGTCTTTTGCGACGACCTCAGTTTTGAAGACGGTGAACCTGGCTATAAAGCACTGAAATCCATCCTTGACGGCTCGGTGGCTGCCGCCACCCCCAATGTGCTGATCTACGCCACCAGCAACCGGCGTCACCTCTTGCCCGAGTACATGAAGGAAAACCTCAGTTACACCCACACAGAGGACGGCGAGGTCCATCCGGGCGAAGTGATCGAAGAAAAAATCTCTCTCTCCGAACGCTTTGGCCTGTGGGTCAGCTTCTACCCTTTCTCGCAAGATGAATACCTGACCATCGTTGCCCAGTGGTTGACCGCCTTGGGCTTGCCGGCCAGTCAGGTCGATGCCGCTCGCCCCGAAGCCCTGGTCTGGGCCCTCGAGCGCGGTTCGCGCAGCGGTCGCATCGCCTATCAGTTCGCCCGCGACTATGTCGGCCGCCAAGGGCGCTGAAGCCGGCGGACCCTGGGTAGCCGATGCCGATCGGCCACGCGAGGGCGGTCCCGATCGACCCCTGGTTCAAGTGGCTGTGGGCGTGCTGTTTTTACCCGATGGACGTTTTTTACTCACCTCGCGCCCGCCCGGCAAGGTCTACGAAGGCCATTGGGAATTTCCGGGCGGTAAACTCGAAGCGGGTGAAACCATCGCGCAGGCACTGGCACGCGAGTTGCAAGAAGAACTGGGCATCGTGATCGAGGACTGCAACTTGTGGAAAACCGAGCAGGTCGATTACCCCCATGCTTGGGTGCAACTGAATTTTTGTCGCGTCACCCGCTGGACGGGTGAATTGCAAATGCGCGAAGGCCAGCGATTTTCCTGGCAAAGCCTGCCCGTGCAAGTCGAGCCAGTGCTGCCCGGCACCTGGCCTGTCTTGCGCTGGCTGGAACAGGAAAGCCAAGGAAACCCGGCCAAGCGACCCTGAATCGACGGCCAACTACTGCGGTCGATCCAAGCCCTCTAGGTCGTCGGGTGGGTTTTCATCGGGCATGCGATGCGATTCACTGGCCCAGGCTCCCAGGTCAATTTGCTTGCACCGCTCACCACAAAAGGGTCGAAATCGGTTGCTGGGGGCATACAGGCTGGGCTGCCCACATTGTGGACACACGACCCAACGCTCTTGACTCGCCATCGGCTGGCCCTCAGGTACAAAGCGCCATTTCAAAACTCAGGTCATCGCTGCTGGGCTGCAGCCGACCCTGATCGTCGGGGCGACTCAGTCGCACCGACACCATCATGCGGTTGCCGCTGATTTCTGGCACCAGCCCAGTATCGGCCGCAAAGCGCAGCCGCATCAACTGATATCGACCCTGCGGCAAATTTTGCTGAAACTGCCCGCCCACCGCAGCCACTTTTTGCGCTTGTGCCGTGTCACGCGACAGCCGCAACAACAGATTGACACTGGCATACAGCGGTTGCAAGGGCTGGGTCCAGCGCAACAAATCGTCACGCCGCAACTGCGTTTCTTTGTGCTGCCAGGCCAAGTAATTCGGCATGTCAAAGCCGCAGGTGCCGCCCGGAATGGACATTCGGTTGCGCAAATTGCTCAACCACTCTTGATCGTTGATAAACCCACCAAAGCGGGCGGCATTTGAATGGATGCCCTCGAAGCAGTCTTCAATGTTGCCCAGCCACTCGTCCAGCACTGCTTCGGCCACTGCCGGATTGCCTCGATACGACAAAAATTGCTGCTTGTGTCGCTCCAAGTCTTTGAGCAGATCCGATTTCAAATCGGCCCGGGCCGCCACCTCGGCAATTTCAAACACGGTACTGAAACAAAAATGGTGTTCTATCGGGTGTTCACGATGCAACAACCATTCAAAACGCCGAAACAGGTACTCCAGCCGCAAATAGGTGCGGACACGCTCGTTGAGGGGGTGTTCGTAAACAATCACAGTCGTCGGTCTGGGCCTGAATTGGCCTGAATCATAACCCTCAAATTCAGCCCAGGGGCAGGGCCATGACCCGTTGTCGCAATTCTTCCAGGCTCAAGCCCTCGTTCAAGATCACCCAGTCGGCCATCGCCAGCCTCTTTTCGCGGCTGGTTTGGGCCGCCATGATGCCTCGCACCTCGGCCTCACTCAGGGCACTGCGCGCCATCACCCGTTGCACCTGGGTTTCGGGGGTGCAATCGACCACCAACACCTTGTCCACTCGACCTCGCCAGCGCTCTGATTCGGCCAATAGCGGCACGTCATACACCAGACAGTGGTGCCCGGCCGCCAAAGCGGCCTGGGTTTGACGCTCGGTTTCTTGTGCCACCAGGGGATGCACGATGGCCTCCAGGCGCTGTCGCGCCAACGGGTCAGCAAACACCTGGGCTCGCATGCGTTCGCGCTCCAGCGCCCCATCGGCACGGATGTATTGCGGGCCAAACTCAGCCCGGATCGCCGGCATGGCGGACCCCCCGGCCGCCGTGGTCGCGCGCGAAATCGCATCGGTGTCGATGATCGCGGCGCCACGCTCGGCCAACATGAGCGCGACCGTGCTTTTGCCGCTGCCGATGCCACCGGTCAATCCGATTTTCAATACCATGACCCCGAGTGTAGCCCCCAGCCTCGGTTTCAATGCGCCGGCACCGATGCACCACCCCTTATAGCCATTGGCCCATTTGGACCACCGGCAAATAAAGCGCCAGTACCAACCAGGCCATGCCCAGACCCAGCAAACCCATCAGCAACGGCTCCAATATGCGGCTGACCAGGCGCGAATGCTCAGCCAGCGCATCGGTTTGCACCGCGGCCCATTGTTGCAGCAGGGCCGCCAAGGTGCCTGCGGCCTCACCCGCTTGCGCCCATTGCACCAGGGTGGCGCTGAACACCTCACGCCCACACACCTGCTGCCAACGCCGATTGCCCGCCGCCATGGCGCTGGCCAAGCCATACCCCCGCGCCAGATCTTGTGACATTTGTGCACTGGCCTGGCTCATCCAGAGACTGCCTGTGGCCGGTCCTGCCAGGTTCAAGGCCGCACTCCAGTCCAGCCCCGCTTGCAATAATTGCGACATCAGGCCACACCACAGCGCCTCGTGCTTGACTTGCCAAACTCGGCCCACGCCGGGGCATTGCCACAGCAGACGCTCTAAAACCCATCGTCCCCTTCGGTCTCGCCAGGTCATCACCCCCAGCGCCCCCAAGGCCAAGGGCACGGGCCACATCCATGCCGCCCAAGACACCCACCCTCGATGCAAGGCCAACAGGGCCCGGGTGGCCCAGGGCAATTCGGCTTGCAGACTGCGGTACAGCGACTCAAACACGGGCAAGACCCAATTCATCACCCCCGCCAGCACCAGCAAAGCCAACAGGGCCACCAGCAGCGGGTAGGCCAGGGCCGAACGCAATTGCCGCCGCATGTGCACTTGACGGTCATGGCGTTCCAGCCACTGACCCATTTGCACAGCCCAGGTGCCACTGGCTTCGCCGGCCCGCGACAGGGCCTGCATTGGGCGACTGAGCCAACCGCCTTGACCCAAGGCTTCGGTCAGACTCAGACCCTGACCCAGCGCATCCATGAGGACCTGCACCGCTTGCGCTTGTTGGGGTCGGCGGCAGGCATCGCGCCACATTTGCAACGATTGCAGCCAAGGCAGTCCAGCGCTGTGCATGCGCACCAGATGGCGCAACAATTCCGCGCTGCTGGCCGACCCATCACTCATGGGTGGCTGCCTCGACTTCGGCGCGGGTGGTCCAACCCTGCCTGGCCTTGGCCAAGCCGTCGTCGCGCAGACTGACGACCCCCTCCAGCCTGGCTTGGCGCGACAGGGCCAAACTGTCTGCGCCTTGCAAGACCAACTTTTGCAGTGCACCCCCCATGGGCATGACCTCGAACAAACCCAAGCGGCCTTGAAACCCCCGCCGGCACTGCGCACAACCCGTGGCCACCCAGCCTTGCCACTCATCGGTGCGCCGACACAGCGGACACAGACGGCGCACCAGCCTTTGCGCCGTCACCAGCCGTAAACAAGTGGCCACATGGTAGGGGGCCAGACCCAGGTCCTGGAGTCGAACCACCGCATGCGCAGCATCATTGCAATGCAGCGTCGACAACACCAGATGCCCGGTTTGCGCCGCCTGAACGGCCACCTTCGCCGTCGCCAAATCACGGATCTCGCCCACCATCAGCACATCCGGATCTTGCCGCAGCAAAGCGCGCAAACAATGCGCAAAGTCCAGCCCGATGGCCTCATGCACCGACACCTGATGCACCCCGGGCAGCCAGATTTCAACCGGGTCCTCCACGGTGTTGATGTTGATCTCGGGTGATTCGATCTCGCGCAGGCAATGCACCATCGATAAACTCTTGCCCGCCCCGGTGGGGCCGGTGAATAAAATCAGACCATCGGGTTGGTGCAAGGCACGGCGCAACAAACTCACATCTCGCTCGGTGTAACCCAAATCGGCCAGGGGTCCTAAGCGCGACTGCATGCGCATGACCCGCAGCACCAGTTTTTCGCCCCGCACGGTGGGCATCGAGCTGACCCGAAAATGTACCCGTTCACCCTGCCAATCGATGGCCCAACGGCCATCTTGTGGACGCCGCCGCTCGCCGATGTCCATCCGTGCCCAAATCTTCAGGCGTGACACCATGCGTTCGGCATGGATGTGGGCAGGTACGGACACCTCTTGCAACAAGCCATCGATGCGCCGTCGCACCCGCAATTGCGGACCCATGGGCTCGAAATGCAAATCCGAGGCTTGTTCGCGCAAGCTCTGGTCCAGCAAATCGTCCAGCCATCGGCTGACGCCGTCGTCGGAGTCGGGTACAGCGGGGGGAGTGGGGAGGGCCATGACGACAGACTAAGCGCCGATGCCCAAACCCCACTTGGGTTTGACCCAAACTTGCCAAAATCGGGTCTTTGGCGCACACTCTCAGGGTTACCTGAAACGCCCATCATGCAAATTCAGTCACGACCTCCAATCGAACGCTCCAATGCGCCCCGCCCCATGCAGCGGGTCGAAGACCGTCGTACCGAAGAAGCTTTGGCCGATCGCCGTATTCAAGAGCAAAACGCTGCCGACCAGCGTCGCCAGGCCGAGCTACAAAGCACCCGCAGGGCGCAACTTGCACAGAACGACAAGGGCCGTAGGGTCGACCGCTACGCCTGAGTCGCCCTAGATTTCATGGGGTATTTGGTGGCGCTTCACGGATTCGAACCGCGGACCTGTGGATTATGATTCCATCGC
>CAYMJT010000077.1:0-11824 GCA_964390775.1 uncultured Bordetella sp. | reverse complement strand
ACTGGTACATGTGGCGTGACGCCGCCAGGGCATAGGCGCTGGCCGGCATCATGGGCTGATAGGGATGCTCGAAGGGCATCGGGTCCAGAAACTTGCGGCTGGCGTTGATTTCCTTGCGCCCGAAAGTGGCCGTGCGCTGGGTACTGCCATAGCACACCAGCACGGCATTGCACTGCCCACTGTGCAAGGCCAACATGGCCGGCAACAGGTGAGCGACAAAGCTCGAACCGCCGATCATGGTGCTGTCGATGAAGCGGGCGTTCAAGCCCAGATACTCGGGCACCGCCAATCCCCACATGCTGGATGAGACACTGGCGGTGCAAACGCCGTCAATGTCTTGCAGGCTCAGGCCTGCATCGCGCACCGCCATTCGGGCCGAATGGGCTAACAACTCCATCTCGGTGTAACCGTGCGCCTCGCCGCAGCCGAAGGTGCCCACCCCGACCACCGCCGTCTGACCGCGCAAATCCTGCAGCTTCATGGCTGGCCTCCTTCGGCGTCAAACACCAGCAGGCTCTGACCTTGCTCTTGCACGATGCGGGCACGTACACGCTGCCCGATGCGCACCTGATCGGGGGCCAGATTGGCCACCCGACTCATCAGGCGCGGACCTTCATCGAGGTCGATCAAGGACACGTTCAGGTCTCCGCCGGCCTCTGTCTTGCGCCGCACCGTGGTCACCGCGTACACCGTGCCCAGGCCGCAGGCGGGCACAAAAGCCAACGCATCGCTGCCGCAATGCGGACAGACTTCGCGCGGGTAATGCACGGCCTGAGCGCAGCCGCCGCAGCGCTGTAAAACGAAACGCCCCTCGTCCAGGGCTTGTTGGTACTGGGCTTGCACACCCAGGGGGCTGGTGTTCATGCTTTGCCTTTCAAATGGGATCCCAGCTGAACACATCAGCCGAACGATCCAAACCAAAATAACTGGCCTGCAACGCCGGCAAAGCATGCGACAACACGTCTTGCGGGGTCCAGCCTTCGCCCCGGTGCACCGATCGCACCGGTCGCGGCTGGCTCATGAGAAAAATCTCGTTGTTGCGCACCGCAAAAATCTGACCGTTGGTGTCTTGCGATGCATCGCTGGCCAAGGCCACCGCCAGAGGGGCGATTTTGGCCGGGGTCATTTGTTTGATGCGCTCGACCCGGGCCTGCTGTTCGGGGGTGTCGGTGGGGATCGAGCCGATCATTCGACTCCAGGCAAAGGGTGAAATGCAGTTCGAGCGCACATTGAATTTTTGCATGTCCAGCGCAATCGATTTGGACAAGGCGGCAATGCCCAGCTTGGCGGCCGCATAGTTGGCTTGACCAAAATTACCCACCAAACCCGAGGTTGAGGTCATGTGGATGTAGCAGCCCGAGTTTTGTTCCTTGAAGTGGGTGGCGGCAGCACGACTCACGAAGTAGGCGCCGTAGAGGTGCACCTTGATGACGGCATCCCATTCATCGGTGCTCATTTTGTGAAAAAACCGGTCGCGCAAAATGCCTGCGTTATTCACCACCACATCGATGCGGCCAAAGTGATCGAGGGCGCATTGCACCATGCGTGCGGCACTGCCGGCTTCGGCAACGCTGTCGGTATTGGCCACTGCCTGCGCCCCCAGCGCGCGAATTTCGTTCACGACGTGTTGGGCGGGGCCATCGTTGTGACCTTCGCCACTGACCGAAGCACCGATGTCGTTGACCACGACCTGGGCGCCTTCTCGCGCCATCGCCAAGGCAATGTCGCGGCCTATGCCGCCGCCCGCACCCGTGACCAAAACCACCTTGTCTTGAACCAGTTTTTGTGTCTGCAGCATGTCGACTCCGTCGCTGTGTTTTTTCTGGACGGATTCGATTATGGTCAAGAATTTTGGCGCGGCAAGACCACCCAACGCGGCTCTGTCCCCTGGGTGTCGAGCGCATGGAATTCCAGGCTTTGCTCAAAAGCCTCTTGCAGGGCTTGTCGGGTCGCCGAGTCCTGGGGCGAACCCTGATGCAACACCCGACCCTCACGCAAAATCAACATCTGGTCGGCAGCCAAGGCCTGATTGAGTTCGTGCATCACGGTCAGCGCAGCAGCCCCCTGACGGCAGCGAGCACGCAACCACGACAACCAGGCCTGCTGATGCGGCATGTCCAGATGATTGAGTGGCTCGTCAAATAACATCACAGGGGCTTGCACCGCCATGGCCCGCGCCAGCAGCACACGCTGGCATTCCCCGCCCGACAATTGGGACAGTGAGCGTCCAGCGAGCATCGTCAATCCCATGGTGTGCAGGCATTGCGCAATCACTTCGGTCTGTTTCTGCAGATCGGCATCAACCTGGGCGATGTGGGGCCAACGACCCAGCCGAACCACGTCGGCGACACACAGATCTGCAGGGACGGGTTGCGCCTGCCCCATCCATGAAATGAGTTGCGCGCACGTGAGCGTCGACATCTCGTGCCGATCGCGCCCCATCAATAGGGCTTGCCCGCTGTGCGATTGCAAGCCGGCCAGGGCGCGCAACAAGGTGGACTTGCCTGCGCCATTGGGACCACAAATGGCGCACCATGTCCCGGGCTGAATGCTCAACGACACCCCGCTCAACAAGCCTAAAGCACCGAACTGCACGCCCAGTTCGTGCGTTTGCAATGCGGGGTTGAGGGTGGATGGCGAGCTCATGGATCAGCCCCGATGCGCCCTAAACGCGACAACAGATAAAGGCCCCCGATCAGGGCGGTCAATACGCCCACCGGCCACTCGAGCGGTGCCCACCACCAGCGCGAAGCCAGATCGGCACTGACCAACAGCAATCCACCGGCCCAGGCCGACTGAGCCCACAACTGAGACGGTCGAATCGGCCCCAACGATCGCACCAGATGCGGAGCGACCAGTCCGACAAAGGCAATCAAGCCGGTGTGCGAGACCGCCAAAGCGGTGGCCAGCGTCATGGACAACAGCAACATCGTGCGTGCCCGGGTCAAGTTCAGACCCAGACTGCGGGCGGTGTCCTCGCCCAAACTGATCAAGTCCAGTGCGCTGGCCCAATACCAAGCCACCCAAAAACAAAGCACCAGACCCAAAACCAGCACCCATAAGGCATCGCGGTCGATGGCTTGGGTGGTCCCCAACATAAAGGCCTGAAAACCCGCCCAAGCCGGCGGCACCGACAGCATCAAAGCCGAAGTCGCGGCCGACAGCACCACTCCCACCACCACACCCGCCAACAACAGGCGCGGGGTGTGGGTCAAGCCCCGGGCCCACCACAAGGCCAATGCGATGGCCAACCAAGCGCCAGCAAACGCCAGGCCAGTGCTGCCCCAGCGCATCATCACGGGGGGCAGAGACCACAGCCCCTGAGCCACGACCAGTCCCAGCGCCACCCCCAAGCCTGCACCCGAAGCAGTGCCCAATAAATAAGGATCGGCCAAGGGGTTGCGAAACAGCGTTTGCCCCAAGGCGCCCGCCAGACCCAGCAAGGCGCCCGCCAACCAGGCGCCCATCGATCGGGGCCAGCGCAGTTCCCAAACGACCGGTTGCGCCAGTTCACCCCAAGGCCAAGCCCAACCTTCGCTACCCAGGGCCAGACCGGCGGCCACGGCCAGCGCGCCAGCCAGACACAGCCAGGCATGCCGTCGCAGCGGGGTCCTAGACACAGTGGCGGATGCGGGCGTCGGGTCCGAGGTGTTCATGATGGGGTGCCAGACAGACAGGACAGTATCGCAGCCATGCCTTGGTGCAAACGGGGACCCGGTCGAACCAGGGTGTCCATCTGCGCCGCAGACAAGACACAAACCCGTCGGTTTTGAAGCGTTGGCAGATGTTCCCAACCCGGGCGTGTCGCCGGCGCACGCGCCGTCTGACCCAACACGATCCAGTCGGGCGGGTGTCGCAACACCCACTCGGGGTTGAGGCGTGGAAATGGTCCCCATTGCCCCGACACAGCGGAATGCAAACCAAGACGGCGCAAGCCCTGCCCGATGAATGAGTTGTCGGCAGCGACATAAGGCCCTTCGCCAACTTCGACATAGACTCTGGCACCCCGCCAGGCCGGTTTCACTTGCGCTGCCAACTCGTCCCAGGCGCGTTGCTGACGCTGTTGATAGTCACTCCATGCCTGATCGCGACCCGTCAATGCGCGCGATAAAGCCTGACCCATGCGATCGGTATCGGCCTGATCGCGGGGCTCAAACACCATGACTGGCCAGCCCATTTTTTGCAGACGAGGCAGCACCCGTGCCGAAGCCGCCACCAAAATCAGATCCGGCTGCAGTTTGATCAGCGCTTCGAGTGGCGTGTCGTCCATGCCGCCCAAGCGGGGCAATGCGAGCACCGAGGCGGGGTGATTCGAGTGCCGATCGACCCCCACCAGGCGCTCGCAAGCACCCAACTCGCAGACCATCTCGGTGATGGCCGGCAACAGGCTGACGATGCGTTGCGGGGGTGTGCTCATGATGATGTCGCGTCGACTGTCGTCGCGCACCACCGTCTGGGCCGCCGACAGCCCGCATACCAGCAGCAACATGGACCACAGGCCCCAATGTCGGCACCGGGCCAGGGTGTGTTCAAGCATGACGGTGTACCCAGTCTTGCATGATGCGATGCAATTGTTGCAAGCCATCGGTCAAGGCCGCCGGACCCGGTTGCAGGATGTCGGCCGACTTGATTTCGAACAACTGCTGCTGCGCTACTGCCGGTACCTCTTGCCAGCCTGGCCGGCTGGCGACACGCTCAGGCCTGAATTTTTTTCCACACCAGGACCCGATGATGATCTGCGGTTGGCGCGCCAAGATGAGCGCGTCGTCGGCCAGAATTCGGTCTTTGCCCAGGGGCTGGCGCGCCAACTCAGGAAAAATATCGTCTCCACCGGCCACGGCGATCAGTTCCGAGACCCAGGCGATGGCCGAAATGCGCGGCTCGTCCCATTCTTCAAAATAAACCCGAGGACGTACGGGCCAAGCCGAGCTCTCGAGTCGGATGCGCTGAATTTCGGCACGCATGGCATCGAGTAACACCTTGCCCGCCTCGGCCCGATCGACCAACGCAGCGATCTGGAACAACACGTCCATGATCTGTTGCACGCTGCGCTGATTGAACACCGTCACCTGGACCCCCGCACGAATCAGGGCTGAAGCGATGTCTGCTTGTAAATCCGAAAACCCCAACACGCAGTCGGGTTCCAGCGCCAGAATTTTGTCGATTTTGGCGCTGAGAAAGGCGCTCACTTTGGGCTTTTCTTCGCGCGCCCGGCGCGGACGCACGGTATAGCCCGATATGCCCACAATGCGATGTTCTTGTCCGAGCAGATACAACCACTCGGTGGTCTCTTCGGTCAGGCAAACGATGCGTTGGGGGCCCATGAACACTCATTCGATCTGATAGGTCAAACCAACCAACCAGGTGCGCGGCTGGGCGGCATAGCCCGCCACCACGCTGTCGCGCCGGTCCAGGGCATTGAGCAGACTGAATTTGGCGCTGAGCTGTTTGCTCAAGCGCTGCTCCGCCGCCAGATGATGCACGCTATACCCCGGGGTGTGGGTGGGAGCCAGCGAAGAATCCCCGGGCGCCAATGAGTAGCGGTGCGAACTGGCGTAGGCCGTCCAGTTCAGTCGGGTCTCGGGGCTGAGTTGGTAAGTCACCCGCATTTGTCCAAAACGTCGCGCCTTATTCAGGGGCTTGATGGCCGAGTTCAGGTTCTCGGGCTCTTGCGCGGTTGCCCCCAGGCCCAACTGCCAGCGACCGAGCCGCCATTGTGCGCCCAACTCGAGACCCCGGTTGCGAGACTGACCGATGTTCTCGAACTGATAAACCCCCTGATCGCGCCAGAAGGGATCAGAGACCAATCGACTACCGGCACTGATCAGATTACTGTAGTGGACCTGAAATGCGACCAAGCGCCATTGGAATTTGTCGGCGCTGTATTGAATGCCCGCCTCATTCGAGAATGAGCGCTCGGGCAACAAGGCGGGGTTACCCCCAAACGAGGCGTCAAAGCGTTGCCCGATGGTGGGGGCCAATAAGGCGCTGGAGCGGGTCGCGGTGAGTTTGTAGCCACCCCCTAGGGCCAGACCTGCGCCGAGCAGGAAGTTGTGGCTCGATACGCCTTGCCCGAGTTCGTCATGGCTCAAGGTCAGTTGTGTGTTCAGCGCCGACCATTGGCTGCCCAATCCAGCATACCAGCGCTGGGTGTGGAGCGAGGGTTTCAAGACCACGGGAATTTCGGCGTAGTCGTATAAACCCGGACCCACGTAGACAAAACCCGTGTGGACGGCATCGAGTTGCAATTGGTTGCTGGTCACACCGGCACTGAGCATGTGCCGATCTGAGACCGCGATGGTGTGGTCCCATTGCCAGATTTTTTGGGTCGAATCGAAAGACCCATACGAGGCGTTGAACGCGCCATTGGTGTATGTCGATTGCTTGTTTTGGCTCTGGCTGTACTGCAGTCGGGTGTTCCAATCGGCGCTGAACTGGTGCTTTAAGTACAGACCCATGAAGCCGACCTGGGTCTTGTTTTGCCACACGTCGGTGATGCGGTCAGCATAAGCGTTGTCGAACTCGGCCTTGAGTCGGGTGTGGGTGAGGCGCAAACCGATTTCGGTCTGACGACTGAGTTGACGGCTCAGCCCCAGGTTGTAGAACTCTTGCGCATGGCCGTTCGGGCCCGGGTTGGCCTGAAAACCAAATCCGCCCCGCGAATAAATCGAAGGGATCAAGGCATCGTAACCCCGGCTTTGGTTTTTGCCCGCCCCCAAATACCAACGGGTGTCGTCACCGCGCACGGCCAGACTGGCTGAGAGTTGCTGCTCACCAAAACGGCCAGCGGCCACCGAAGCCTGGGCTTTTTGGGTGCCCGGGGCCAGCTCGTCGCCCATGGCGGTAGTCATGATGTGGATCACACCCCCGACCGCACCAGGCCCGTACTGGGCGGTGGCGTTGCCGCGCAAAATCTCGACACGCTGAATCATGTTCAGTGGGATCGCCTCGAAAGGTGAGAGCGCGCCGATGGCGCCCTGCGCGCCAAAGGGCATGCCGTCGACCAGCACCAGGGTCTGGGCGCTGGAAGCACCCCGCATGGAGACGGTGATCGGATTGCCCGGTGGGCCGACGCGGGTGGCGTCCACACCCGGCAGGCCATTGATCAATTCGTACAGGTCACGTGCAGGTGAACGAGCGATTTCATCGCGCGTGATGACGCTGTACGCGGGCAACACATCGGCCAGAGGTTCGCGCAACATTTGACCCGTGACGACGGTCTCTGGGCCCTGAACCCAATTCGATTGGGCATGGGCTAGCGAGGCGCAAAAAACCAAGCAGGCACCGACCCGTGGCAAGCGATTGAGCACAAGATTAAACATGAAAAACTCACCGAAAAGCATCCTCACCGCCTTCCCCGACAGTGCTTGGACAAAATGGTTTGGGCCTTGACGCCCAAACCCCCTGTTGGCCGGTATCCGGGCTGGCGAAGACAACCGAGTCCGCCTTCCCAAAGGCTTGTTCAAGGCCTTCAGTGGCTGTGTAGGACGAGGCGAGCCCCGATGAGGGGGCTGTTCGCTTGACCGTTGCGGGGGCAGCGCAGGCCTGAGGGTGCGGGGTGTTTCCCAGCCCCCCTCCTGCTTCCCGTTGAACTGCCCGCTGTGAACCAGCGAGCGAGCACCAACAAGACTGATTCTAATGCTCAGGCTTTCACGAAACTGAAGCGCCCAGGTGCTTGATTTTTGTGAATTTTCACTAGAATGTCGTTATGTCCAATCTGATGCAGCAAATCACCGACCGCATCGAGCGCTTGCTCTTGCGTCATGAAGAGCTGCAAAAAACAAATCAGTTGCTCGCCCAGCAAGTGACTCAGTTGACCCAGGAACGCGATGCCCTCAAGGGCCGATTGCAAACCGCACGCCAGCGCATCGACGCATTGCTCGAACGCTTGCCCGAAGAACCCACCGATACCGCTGCCCCATGAAACAGGTTGAAGTTCAAATCATGGGTCAGGGTTATGTGTTGGGTTGTCCTGAAGGCGGCGAAGCGCGCTTGCAACAAGCCGTGCAGTCGGTCGATCAGGCCATGTGCAAAATTCGGGATGCTGGAAAAATCAAGGCACGCGACCGCATCGCGGTGCTGGCCGCACTGAATCTGGCCTTTGATCTGGCCGATCGGCCCGCCGTGGCCGTCAGCAGCAGTGTGCCCAGCGACGAAGCGACCCTGGCCCATTGGTTGGGCCGACTCGATGCCGCACTGGCCTCGGACGGTCAACTGCTCTAAACCAGAGCCCATACCCTTTGGGGCCACGTCGACCCTTGAGGGTTCTACTCGGACATCGCCTCTACAGATAAAATAAACGCGTCTGCAAATCTGTCGGGCTTTATATTTCCTTGAACCAATGCTCTTATGAGCCAGGGCTTGGAATATCGGCTGGTGAGCGTGATCGTCTCGCGTCAGATGAACCCAACGCCAGTCTGCCCTCGCCCACCTGAACCCCTGCGTTCAGGATGACGGCCCGGTGGTATTTGCAGACACCTTATCTTTTATCGCGGAGTGGCCCCCATGAAATGGTTGCGCTTTGCCCATCAGGGGCAGCTTGGTTTTGGCGTTTTGAATTCGGACCGCGTGCTCGTGCATGAGGGAGATCTGTTCAATTCGCCGCGCCCCAGCGGACTAACACTGGCCCTGGCCGAGGTGGAACTCTTGGCACCTTGCGAGCCGCGCCAGTTTTTTGCGCTGTGGAACAATTTTCGCGCCGCTGCGACCAAGAATCAGTGGGCCGAGCCGGCCGAGCCGCTTTATTTTCTAAAAGGGACTAATTCTTTTTCCCGTCACCTGGCCCCGGTACCTAAACCACGACACCACGACGGTCGCATCATCTTTGAAGCCGAGCTGGCCGTGGTGATTGGCCGTGCCGGTCGCGACATTGCGCTGGAACAGGCCGCGGAGCATGTCTTTGGCTATACCTGCGTCAATGACGTGACCGCCCTTGAATTGCTGCACGCTGACACCAGCTTTGCGCAATGGACCCGCTGCAAAAGCATGGACGGCTTTACGCCATTTGGGCCCTGGATTGAAACCGAGGTCGATCTGGCCCACACCCAAGTGCTGGCCCGCGTCAATGGGCGTGAGCGCCAAAACTACCCCGTCTCCGATATGTTTTTCTCGCCGCTGGAGTTGGTCTCGCGCCTGTCGCGCGACGTGACCCTGCAGCCCGGCGATGTCATCAGTTGCGGCACCTCGCTCGGTGCCATGCCCTGGCAAGCAGGTGCCACGGTCGAGGTGGAAGTGACCTCGGTCGGTGTGCTCGCCAACACCTTGCAAGCCCAGGGCTGATCCGGCATTTCACTTTTGGAGTCATCATGGGATTAAAAATTGCCATCGTCGGGGCCGGCGCCATCGGCGGCTATTTGGGGGTCAAGTTGGCCCTCTCCGGACACGATGTGACTTTTGTCGCGCGCGGCGAGAACCTCAAAGCCATTCAGGCGCAGGGCATGAAGCTGGAGCTGGACACGGGCGAAGTACAACACGCGCAGGGCGTGCGCGGCTGCACCATCGACCAAGCGGGCCCACACGACTATGTGTTCTTGACCATGAAATCGCATCAGGTCGAGCCCGTGGCGGCCCAATTGGGAGGACTGTGCCACTCGGGCACCGCAGTGGTGACGATGCAAAACGGGGTGCCCTGGTGGTATTTTCACGGACTGCCTGGACACGAGGGCCGCCAACTGAACTCTGTCGACCCAGGGGGCAAGCTGTGGCAACAAATCGGGCCCGAACGTGTGATCGGCTCGGTGGTCTATCCGGCCGCCGAGTTGATCGCGCCGGGCGTGGTCAAACTGATCGAGGGCAACCGATTTACCCTGGGCGAGCCCAGTGGCGAAAAATCCGAACGCATCACCGCCTTGGCGCAAGCCATGATCGGTGCCGGCTTCAAAACCCCAGTATCGACCGATATCCGCAGTGAGCTGTGGGTCAAGCTGTGGGGCAATCTGACTTTCAATCCAGTATCGGCCCTCACGCACGCCACCTTAGAAGAGATATGCACTTTTGGCCCTACCCGCGATCTGGCGGCCGTCATGATGGCCGAGGCGCAAGGGGTGGGCGAAAAGCTGGGTGTGCAGTTCAAAATCGGCATTGACAAGCGCATTGCTGGCGCGCAAGCGGTGGGCGCCCATAAAACCTCGATGCTGCAAGACATCGAAGCCGGTAAAGCGCTGGAGCTCGAAGCCCTCTTGGGCAGCGTGATCGAACTGGGCCACGTGGTGGGGGCAGACACCCCTGTGTTGCGGGCGGTGTACGCGCTCACCCGCATGTTGGAGCGTCAGGTTTTAGCCAAAGGCCACGGTTTGACGCTCTAAAGCCCCTCAAACTGACCTTTGAGGGCGAAAGACCCAGCAAAACCCCTTGATTTAAAAGAATATCGGGGTTTTACCGATACCATTGAGGGTTTTCCCTTTGTTGATTGATCAGGGACCTGCACAACCAGGCGTTGTGTTCCCAGCCTGGAGCGCATATGGATTCAAATCGCATCAAAACCCTGGCCGAATTGATGGCTGCCGGGGCTTCGGACGCCATCTGTTTGGCCGCCGCCGATGCAGCCCCCATGACCTACGCCAAGCTACGCCAGTTGGCTGCTTATGTGATGAGCGTGCTCAACGAGTCGGGCATCGGGCGCGAGAACCGTGTCGCGATTGTCATGCCCAACGGTCCGATGATGGCGGCGTCGTTTGTGACCTTCACGGCCTGCACCACCACAGCACCGCTGAACCCCTCGTACCGCGTGGATGAATACGACTTTTATATGCGTGATTTGGGCGCACAGGCCCTGGTGGTCGAACGCGGCTCTCAAAGCCCGGCGCTGATGGTGGCGCAACGCCTGAAAGTGCCCATCATTTATCTGGATCCGACGCCTGAGCAAGGCGCCGGCAGTTTCACCATGGACACCTCGGGCATGGATGCGGTGCGGGCCCATGCCCCTGGTCCCGCCCTGCCCGATGACGTGGCCATGGTCTTGCACACTTCGGGCACCACTTCCAAGCCCAAGATCGTGCCGCTCACGCAACGCAACATCACCGCGTCGGCGCGCAACATCGCCCAAACGACCCAGTTTGGCCCCAATGAGCGGGGGCTGAACGTGATGCCACTGTTTCACATCCATGGCCTGATCGCCGGCATATTGGCCCCCTTATCGCAAGGCGGTTCGGTGTATTGCACCACTGGCTTTAATGCCTTGAAGTTTTTCAACCTGGTCGACGAAGCGCACCCCACCTGGTACACCGCCGTGCCAACCATGCACCAGGCCATTTTGTCGCGCGCGGCCAATAACCTCGATGTGATCGAGCGCAACCCCTTGCGCTTTATCCGTTCATCGTCTTCGGCCTTATTGCCGCAGGTGCAGGCCGAATTGGAGAAACTGTTCAAGGCGCCCGTCATCCAAGCCTACGGCATGACCGAAGCGGCGCACCAGATGTGCTGCACCCCCTTACCCCCCGGCAAGAACAAGCCTGGCTCAGTGGGTCTGCCAGCCGGACCCGAAGTAGCGATCATGGACGCCGAGGGCAACTTGCTCGATCGCGGTACGATTGGTGAAATTGTGATCCGAGGCGAAAACGTGACGCCTGGCTATGAGAACAACACCAAAGCCAACGCCGAGAACTTCACCAGCGGTTGGTTCCGTACCGGCGACCAAGGCATGATGGATGAAGACGGCTATGTGTCCATCACCGGCCGAATCAAAGAGATCATCAACCGCGGCGGCGAAAAAATCAGCCCTCTGGAAATCGACGAAATCCTGCTCGATCACCCCGCTGTGCGCCAGGTGGTCTGCTTTGGCATTCCACACCCCAAGCTCGGCGAAGAAGTCGGCGCTGCCGTCGTA
>CAYMJT010000076.1:3815-11848 GCA_964390775.1 uncultured Bordetella sp. | reverse complement strand
GGCTGGCGTTTTGATCAAAACGGCGGGAAGTCATTGGTGTGTGGATAATCACTCTGAATCGCCTTCAATCGTGACCATGAACACCTCGGCCCCACCCGCCAATGACCCTTTTTCGCATGCTTTTTTGAAGCAGCAACATCGCTCGGTTCGAAAAGGTCATTCCACACCCCTGACCTTGCGTATCCATCGCGCACTGAGTTGGCTGCATCGGGCTGAGATGGCCGAAGATATCGATGGCCGGTTTATTTTTCTGTGGATCGCTTTCAATTCGGCCTATGCACAGGAAATACATCCGTCGGAAAAATCTTCTGAAAAAGCCACATTCCTGGCTTTTCTCGAGAAATTGTGTGCCCTGGACCGGGACCAGGTGATCGATCGGCTGTTGTGGAAAGAGTTTTCGGGCAGCATCCGGACTTTGCTCGACAACCCTTATGTGAACCCGCAATTCTGGGAATTTCAACGTGGCCGATTGAGCGAGAGCGAGTGGAAATCCCACTTCGTACAGGCCAAAAGGGTGGCCCATGCGGCACTGGCAGGCAGCAACACGCCTGTGTTGTTGTCGGTCATCTTTCACCATCTCTATACTTTGCGCAACCAACTGATGCACGGGGGCGCGACCTGGAACGGTGGGGTCAATCGCGATCAATTGCGCGACTGCACGTCGCTGATGGCCAAATTGGTCCCCGTGGTCATCGCCTTGATGATGGATCACCCCCAGACCGATTGGGGTGAAGCGGTGTACCCGGTGGTGGACGCTGAAAGATCTGGGTCATGAGCGAACACACCCAATTGCTCTTTGTCTATGGCACCCTATTATCCGGCTTGCGTTTGCATCATGCCATGCAGGGGGCGATTAACCTGGGGGCGGCTCGTGTTCAGGGCCGTTTATACGATCTCGGAACTTACCCTGGTTTGGTGTGGGGCGAGGGCGAGGTCAGCGGCGAGGTGTATCGGGTCGATGCAGCGCATTTGGAACGCTTGGATCTGATCGAAGAGATGATTCCGAAGGACCCCCGTAGCTCACTCTATTGGCGCGAGCAAGTGGAGGTGCTGACTGGGGCTTGCGCCGGTCAGGTCGTTTGGACTTACCGTTACAACCGGGCAGTGGACGAACATGCGCTGATCGCACATGGCGACTATCGGCGCCATGTGCTGGCTTAGTTCTAGACCTCGGTCTTGAGTTTTTTCAGCCATTCTGGCTGCTCTGGCCAACGGGCCTTGATCCAGGCCATGGCCTCTTCGTGGCCTTGCGCAGCCGCCGCACTCATCCAGCGTCGGATGTCTTGTTGCAGGCCAACTTCGTTCATCGATTCGAGCAAGCGGGCTAATTCATACTGACCGCTGGCATGGTTCGCATCGGCGGCGCGTTGTAGCCATTTGCGGGCCAGGCGCTTGTTCTGGGTCACGCCCGATCCTGATCGGAACATGTATCCCAGAAACACTTGTGCATCGCCCAATCCCAGTGCAGCCGCCCGCTTGATCCATTTCACCCCCTCCGGCACGTCTTTGCAAGTGCCCTCGCCCCAAAAGTGGTTCAACCCCACCTGCAAAGTGGCCCTGAGGGAACCCAACTCGGCCGCTTGTTGCTGGCATTCGTGGGCTTTAACCGGGTCTTTGTCTGTGCCATCGCCTTGCTCATAGGCGATGCCTTGCAAATACAGGGCGTCCGCGTGCTCTTGCAGGCCGGCCAAATTGAGCAGGTTAAAGGCGCGCACTTTGTCTTGCGGCACCACATCGCCGCGCATGCAAGCCACG
This sequence comes from uncultured Bordetella sp., assembly GCA_964390775.1. Lineage (GTDB taxonomy): Bacteria > Pseudomonadota > Gammaproteobacteria > Burkholderiales > Burkholderiaceae_C > Limnohabitans. The sequence goes on along the minus strand of CAYMJT010000076.1, from coordinate 10,093 downwards.
GCCACCGACACCTGTGCATCGGCGTTACCCAAGGCGGCAGATTTCTCGTGCCAATGAAAAGCCTGTTTCGGGTTGGCTTTGCACCCATGCCCGCTCTTGAGCATATCGCCCAGCACATCCATGCACATCGCGTCACCCGATAGGGCGCCGTGGCGTAACCAGTGCAGGCCTTCCCTGAGTTGGTTGGGCCGTTTGCCTTGCATCATCAGTAGTCGCGCCAAGTCGTAAACATAAAAAGTTTCGCCCAACATGGCGCTGCGGCGCATCTGACTGATGGCCATGGACGGGTTGCGATCGACCAGCAGTCGGCCATACATGCCGCAGCCAAATGGGCTGCCCAGCGTGGCGGCCTCTGCCGCCCAATGCAAGGCCAGGGCGGGTGATGCGGGAAGGCCTAAGCGCCCTTCATGGTGCACAAAGCACAATCGGATGCAAGCCTCAGTGATCCCTGCCTCTGCCGCCTGATACAAGGCTTTGAGCGCGTCGGCGGGCTGGCTGGCGCTGACCCGGTCGGACCAAAAGAGCAGGGCGGAAGGCTCTTGCAATGCGACACCCTGCGCCAGTTGCGCTTCGGCTTCTTCAGGAAAACACAGACCCCAGTGGGTGTGCACGATCGGGTCACCCAATGACTGGGCTTGTTGCAGCCACTTGCGGGCCTGTTGCGGGTCTTGTTCAACGATCAAGCGGGCCAGGGTGATCATGCAAGCGGTGTGACCATCGTAGGCGCCCATTTCACACCACTGGATGGCTTCCTCATGGTTGACGGGACGGCCGATACCCACTCGGGCCCAGCGCCCCAAATGAAACGCAGCCAAGCCGTCACCCGCCTGCGCCAGCTGGGTCAGATGCCGCACCGCCTGCGGCCACAACGAGGGCGCTTTGCGGTGATTGCGATCGCGCTCGGCCAGTTGCAATAGCCGCATTTGCGGGCCGCTTCGGTTGTAGATGTGTTGTACCAGGTTCAGGTGGTCCTGGGCACAGCGGCTGTCGGCCAACAAATCGATCAAAGCCTGATCGTGTGCGCCAAGGTCAACAGGGCTCATATTTCCTCCCAATCGCCAACCGGCGTCATTTCGTTTTTGTCTTTCGGGCATAGCGCAGGCCCATAGGACAGGAACTTGTGGTACTTCGGCAATTGAAAACTGCAATTTGCGCAGCTCGCCTGGGGCCGTGGGCGTGAAGCCGCACGGCAGTGGCTCACTTTCAATTGGACGGCGGCCTGCAACCAAGCTTCGCGGGACGGATGTTTTGACATACCACCTCAACAAGTCAAAACACCAGTGTGCAGGTCCATAAGCCTAGGGCATGAGCCTGCTCAACAGGATATTTATACAGTGGTTTTTAATGGGGTTTAGCGGTCACTGACAGGCCGAACACCCAGGCGTCAAAGCGTATTTTTACTCTACGTTTTTAATCAATTTTTACGCCGACCAGGCGGATCAATTCCCCCCAGCGAATGACTTCGGATTTAATGAAACGGGCGAATGGTTCAGGCCCTATGGCCACCGCTTCGGCGCCTTGTTCTGCCAATTGGTTTTTGACATCGGGACTCGAGAGGATGGCTTGCAGTTCGCTGTGCAAGCGATTCACGATCGGCGCGGGCGTTCCGGCTGGTGCGACCACGCCAAACCAGGGAACCACCTCGAAACCCGGCACGATGGTTTCAGAAAGCGTTGGTACATCGGACATGGCAGGCACACGTTGTGGGCTGGGGGTGGCTATGACTTGCAACTTGCCAGCCATCGCATGTCGTTTGGCCACGGCCATCTGCAAGAACATGCCATCCACTTGACCTCCGAGCAAATCGGTAGTGGCAGGACCCACCCCCCGATAAGGCACGTGAATGATGTCGACCCCCGCCTTGGATTTGAATAACTCCAAAGCCAAATGCGAGCCAGTGCCGTTGCCACCCGAAGCAAACCGCAGCGATTTAGGATTGGACCGGGCTCGCTCCAGCCACTCCTTGGGTGAATTGATCTTCAATGACGGATGCAGTGCGACGACCAAGGGCGACCAGGCCGCCAAGGTCACCGGGGTGAAATCGTCGGTCGAATAGCTCAGTTTGGGCACCAGGGTTTGATTGATGGCCAGGTCTGGCGCCACAATCATCAGGGTGTAGCCGTCAGCGGGTGATTTGGCGACGGCTGCGCTGCCGATGGTGCTGCCGCCACCGCCCCGATTCTCAACGACCACCTGTTGACCTAGGCGGGAGCCGAGTCGTTCGGCCAGCAAGCGGCCCAAAATATCGGTAAATCCACCAGGCGGGTAGGGCACCACCAATTTGACAGGTCGATTCGGATAGCCCTCGGCCTGGGCCCAGGCACCCAGTGAAACACTGCAAAATAAAAAGCCGCAGAGCAGCCCGGCAAATCGTGAAATCATCTTCATGGCCAGTACGTCCTAAGTTCTGTTCAACGCTCGTGCTGGCGTTTTTGGGCGGTGTCCCGGAAGGCCGATAGCGGCGGCATGAGGTAACGCCGCAGTTCGCTGGCAGCCGCTGCCGGGTAAGCGGGCACTGGCGCTGTGCCCTGGATGGTCACGCGCTCCATCAATCGGCGTTGCGGATAGTAATCGTGAATGGCAGAGTGCTGCATGCAACGGTTGTCCCAAAAAACCAGCATATTGGGCTGCCAGCGATGTCGGTATTGGTATTCCTGAATCAGCGTTTTTCGATACAGCATTTCTAACACGGTGCGGCTCTCTTCCTCCGCCATGCCTTTGATGTAGAGCGTGAACTGAGGGTTGACGAAAATGCACTTTTTGCCAGTGATGGGGTGCAGTGAAACCACAGGATGGGTCACGGGCGGGTACATGTCCTCAAATATGCGCAGTTTGCTCACGCCGGCCGGGTCTGCGCTGAACAAACCCCTGAAAGGCTTGAAATCATGCACCGCTTCAAGTCCATTGATGAAATGTTGCCAGCGATCCGATAGCCCTTCATACACCGCGCTCATGCTACAAAATACCGTGTCGCCGCCGTAGGCTGGGATGGTTTTCGAGCACAGTGCCGTGCCCATGGGAGGGGCCGCTCTGAAGGTTTCGTCTGTGTGCCAAATGTCGGTGGGCGCGGGCGGATTGCCTTCCTTGTTGTCGTAAACGATCAATTCAGGCGAGTCGGCCGCATTCGTCGAGAATGGGTGCACGCTCAATTCACCAAAATAACGACCAAAGCGCTTGAGATCGTCCGAACTGATTTTTTGGTCCGGAAACACCAACACACCATAGACCGCATGGGCCAGCTTCAGGGCTTCGATGGTCTCTGGGGCCAAGGGCTGGGTCAGATCCAGACCCGTGATTTCGGCGCCAGCAAAAGTCCCGACTCTGTTGAGATTGAACCGATTCGCGGCAATTTGTGGATCCAACTCCGGATTGAAACTGGCATAGGTCACGGTCATTTCCTTTTTAAAAAGGGTCAAGAGACAAGGGGGACTTGAGATTCGCTGCCCAGCGCCGGCATGGCGGCAGCAAAGGCAGGGCGTTGGACGTAGCGCTCAAACCATTGCTGTACATGGGGACGGGCTTGGACATCAGGACCCATGTCGATGCGCCAGAGTCGTTGAACAAAAGGGATCGCATCCACATCGGCCAAACCGACTCGATCTCCAGATAGCCAGGTATGCACGGTCAAGGTGTGTTCCAACTCGTCGAGCCATTTGCGCAGGGTCTGTACTGACTCGGTGAAATGGCTGGCTTGAATCTCACCTGTGGCTGCCAACCGCCAGCGCGATTGAATGGCAGGGTCGGGTATACGCGCAATTTGACTCAAGACGCGCGCTCGGTCTTCATTTTGAAGCGTAGGCTGTATGTTCTTGGCAAACGAAGGCAGTTTGACCGCTTCGCTGATGACCAGATCGATGTGCCGAGTCAAGGAACGAACCCGGGCCCGCTCTATGGCAGAGGCGGGCAACAAGGCCACTTGAGGGTAGGCTTCTTCCAGATACTCGTTGATGATTCGTGACTCGGTCAACACAGCGTCCTGGTCTTGCAGCACCGGAACAAGACCGGCTGGATTGAGGGCCAAAAAATCGGGCCGTACTTGGTCGAATTGGCGCAGGTTTAAATGAACGCCTTCCCAAACCAGGCCTTTTTCGGCCAAACACAGACGAACCTTTTGGCTACAAGTGGAATGTGTGCTGTGAAACAAGCGCATCTGCCTAGTCTATCGAGGCTGCATCCAATTTGAAATACGGGATTGTCACCATGGGGCGAGTGGGCCAGCTCAGTGTTTCTGCGGGGGTATGACCTGTCCCGATCAAACCAGCACGGTGCTAAGATTTTTGAAACACAAGGAAGCGCAAGATGAAATCTTGGTGGATCAAAACCGTGGACGGCGCGATGGCACTCGAATTACGCGATATCCCCATTCCGCAACCAGGCCCTGGGCAGGTTCGCATCCGTATTTGTGCGGCAGCACTCAATCGCGGTGAGTTCATTGCGGGTCACGGTTTGCACACGGCTTCAGTGGCACGGCCCGCGGGTTTTGAGGCTGCGGGTGAGGTCACCGAAGTGGGAGAGGGAGTCACCCGTTTCAAGGTCGGTGACCGCGTCATGGGTCGCTGTGATGGTGCTTTTGCCGAACACGGCTGCATGACGGCTGAGGAGGTTTTCGCGGTGCCCGAACGCCTCACCTGGGAGCAAGCAGCAGCATCCACGGTGGTCTTTCTGACAGTCTACGAAGCCCTCATGGCGCATGGCCGCTTGGCCGCAGGTGAATGGATGTTAGTGGCTGGCATCACCTCGGGGGTTGGTGTGGCAGCCTTGCAGGTGGGTAAAGCGCTGGGCGCACGCGTGATCGGTACTTCGGGTTCGATCAACAAGCTCGAGCGACTCAAGCCCCTGGGCCTCGATCTGGCGCTGCACACGCGTGCGGCCGATTTTGTGCCTGCTGTCATGCAAGCCACCCTGAACAAGGGTGTCGATCTGGTGGTGAACAATGTCGGTGGCAGTGTTTTTGATGCCTGCGTCGATGCGATGGGTTTTCAGGGCAGGCTGGCCATGGTCGGCTATGTCGATGGGCAAGTCGAGTCTAGGATCGACCTCAATGCCTTGCACAGCAAACGCTTGCAGCTTTTTGGGGTGTCCAACAAAATGCGCAACACAGCGCACCGTATCGCTGCCGCACAAGCGCTTGAGCGCGACCTGCTGCCCATGTTGGCCGATGGCCGGGTGACGCCTTGGGTCGATCAGGTGTTCGCCTTCGATGATCTGCCTGCCGCCCAGCAATGCATGCAAAGCAATCAGCACATGGGCAAGTTGGTGCTGCGTGTCGATTGACCTGCAGTCCATGTTCTTTTTTTTGGAGCACCCTCATGTTCAAGCGTATCGCGTTCATTGCCCTGAGCCTGATGGCCTCTGTTGCCTTGCAGGCTCAAGCCCAGGGCTACCCTAATAAACCCATCCGCGTGATATTGGGTTACACCGTCGGGGGTGCAGCAGATGCTGCTGCTCGGCCTTTGATGCGAGTCCTTGAACCCATACTGGGTCAATCCATCATCATTGAAGCCAAACCAGGTACTGCCGGTGGCGTGGCCGCCGATTTCATCAGCAAAGCGGCACCTGATGGGTATACCTTGTATTTTGCCGATGGGGGTCCTTTGACCACCGCGCCCCATCTGACCAAAGTGGGCTACCACTACCTGAACTCTTTCACCCACATCGGTCATGTGTGTAGCACAGGCAGTATCTTGGTGGTGCATCCCAATTCGCCATTCAAGAGCGTGTCCGATGTGGTGTCGGCGGCCAAAAAAGAACCCGACAAATGGAGTTATGGCACTTCGGGTGTAGCGGGACCGCACCACTTTTCTGGTGAGCTGTTCAAGAATTTCACCGGTGTGAACTTGCTCCACGTCCCCTACAAGGGGGGCGCGCCTGCGATGAACGATCTGTTGGGTAATCAGGTGCCGATGCTGTTTTCTTCATACTCTCCAGCAGTAGGGCCGTATAACACTGGCAAAATCCGCGCCCTGGCGGTGACCTCGCCCAAGCGTTCAGGGGCTTTCCCCGAGGTGCCGACTCTGGACGAGCTGGGTTATAAGGGCTTTGATTCCACCGGTTGGTTTGAGCTGATGGGCCCAGCCGGACTACCACCAGAGGTCGTCACACGACTGTCACAAGCCCTGCTCAAAGCCGGTGAGGACAAAAACTTACAAGAGCAGTTTAAGCAGCTGGGTTGTGACGCCGAATTCATGACGCCCGCCCAGACCCTGGAAAAGATCAAAAACGACCATGCCAAATGGGGCAAGGTCATCAAGGAAGCCAACATCAAGGCCGAGTGAAGC
>CAYMJT010000076.1:0-3715 GCA_964390775.1 uncultured Bordetella sp. | reverse complement strand
ACCACGACTTCGTCGGGCGTGTTCTTGTGCACTTGGATGCCTGACCAAATTTCAAAGTCCATGCCTTCCATTCCTTTGATAGAGGCCATGGCTGGATATTGCTTGAACAGCGGGTGCGGGGTCTTGGCGGTCACAGCCAAGCCCTGAATCTTGCCGTCTTTGATGGTAGCGGGAATGGAGCCGGCCAAAGGCAGGAAAGCGATATCGATTTGGCCACCCATCAGGTCGTTGAGCAATGGGGCGATGCCTTTATAAGGCACATGCAGCATGTCGATTTTGGTCAGTTGCGAGAATTTTTCGCCGATCAGGTGATACAGCGAACCAGGGCCCACGCTGCCATAGCTCAGCGGGGTGCTGGGGTTCTTTCGAGCCAGCGCCAACAACTCGTCTAGGGATTTGACGCCCAGCGTATTGCGCACCGCCAAGATGGTGTTGGTGGTGGCGAATTGGGCCACCATTTTGAAATCTTCCGGTTTGTACTTGACCCCTTGGATGGCCATCGGGGCCAAAACCAATTCCATGGGGCTGGCCAGCGCGATGGTGTAGCCATCGGCGGGAGCGCTCAGCAAGCGCGACATGCCAATTGAGCCGCCAGCGCCGCCCACGTTTTCGATGACCATGGTTTGGCCCAATTTGGCCTGCGCGTCGGGTTGTACCTTGCGGGCAAAAAAGTCTGATGGGCCACCTGCGGGGTAGGGGACGATCAGGTTTATCGTTTTATTGGGAAAATTCTGTGCCTGCACCCCACCGATGGTGAATGCGGCGCACAAGGTCAACAAGGCTTTGATCAATCGTGATGAGTTCATGGTTGTCTCCTGGGTGTATTAAAGGGTGGTGGCCGATGGGCTGACCGCAACAGCGGGTTTGACGGTATGGCCGATGAAATCGAAATCCACTTCGGGTTGCAGGCCGCTGATGATGCGGGCGATCGATTTGCCCGATCCGCAGGCGTGCGTCCAACCCAAGGTGCCGTGCCCTGTGTTCATGTACAGGTTCGGAACCTTGCTCTGCCCAATGATGGGCACATTGCTCGGTGTAGCCGGGCGCAGCCCGGTCCAGAAACTGGCTTGCTCGGTGTCGCCAGCGCCTGGAAAGAGTTCTTCGACCCGGCGCACGATGGCTTCGCATCGCACCCGGTTCAGGTCACGGTCATAACCGTTCAGCTCAGCGGTGCCGGCAATGCGTAAACGGTCGCCACCAGGGCCTGTGAGCCGCGAGAACACCAGTTTGTACTCGTCGTCGGTCAGACTGACCTGGTGCGCCTTGGTGGCGTCTTTCACCGGCATGGTCACCGAATACCCTTTGGCCGGATAGATCGGCAAACGAATGCCCAAGGGCGCAGCGTACAAAGGGCTCAGACTGCCCATGGCCAATACATAAGCGTCAGCTCGCAGGCGTTGGAAGCGGCCTTCACTGTCGGTGGCCTCGACGTGGTCGATCTTGCCACCCGCTTGGCGCAATGCGGTAATGGTGTGGCTCATCAGGAACCGGACTCCGGCGGTTTCGCACAACTTGACCAACTCGCGGGCAAAGCGGTTGGCATCTCCCGATTCGTCCTCGGCGGTGTAGGTGGCACCCGCCAGTTGCGGCCGGATGTGGGCCAGGGCGGGCTCAATGCGAACCGCTTCGTCGGCGCTGATGAGTCGGCGATCGCAGCCCAGCTCGCGCATTTGCTCGGTCGGGGCGAGGGCGCCTTCAAACTCTTTTGGCGAGGTGTAAAAGTGCAAAATGCCTTGAGTGCGCTGGTCGTAGTGGATGCCCGTGCTGGCGCGCAACTGCTGCAAGGTATCGCGGCTGTAGGTGCCCAAACGCACGATCTGCTCGATGTTGTGGCGCGTGCGCGCCGGGGAACACTCGCGCAGAAATTGCAAACCCCACAACCACTGACGCTGATCGGCACGCAAGCGAAACAGCAGCGGGGCATCTTCTTGGCCCAACCACTTCAACACTTTCAGGGGGGCACTGGGGTTGGCCCAGGGCTCGGCATGACTGACCGAGATCTGTCCACCGTTGGCAAAGCTGGTTTCTGCGGCTGGTGTGGCTTGTCGGTCGACGACGCTGACCTGGTGACCGAGTTGAGACAGGTAATAAGCGGTGCTGACCCCCAACAATCCGCTACCCAGAACGATGACGTGCATGATGCATCCTTTAACAAGAGCGCTCTTCACGGGGGGCATGCTGGGCTTGATCAAGATCAAGCAACCCAACACGCACCCTGTGCAGATTGCCGCTCCCCCTGTCCTTGTTACCTGAGAGATTCACGCTGGCCTGCGGCCTTCGCTTGCTCCTTCGGTGCGTCACCGCTAAAGTGACGTCTCTCCAGACGGCTGTTAAAAGACTGCAGTACTGAACCTGAGCGTGTATGGGAGTTTGCGCCTTCGGTGGGGTCTAAACCCGCTCTCCTGCATTAAAGTGCAGTTTACTTCATCTTGCATCCTTGTCAATTGATATTTTAAAGAAAAAAACTAGGGTAATTACTGATTTTGGAGCCTAAATTCAAGAAAAATAATTCATTTTTAACTGGGTAAACTCAAGAGCGCAAAGGAGGTGACATGAAGGCCGAACAAAACGAACGGATCACCCGCATCTCGGCGGGCACCCCCTGCGGCACCTTGTTACGCCAATATTGGCAACCCGTGGCACTGCTTGAAGAATTCGACCCTGCCATCGATTCCCGCATGGCTTCCCGAGCCCTCAAAGCGGTGCGCTTGCTGGGGCAAGATTTTGTTCTGTTCAAGGATGAAAACCAGCGATGGGGCCTGCTTGATCGCGATTGTCCGCACCGCAATGCCGATCTGGCTTTTGCGCGCCACGAAGGCGATGGCATTCGCTGCCCCTTCCACGGTTGGAAATTCGATGCCACTGGCCGTTGCCTGGATACGCCTGGCGAGCCGCTGGGCAGTCAGTTGTGCCAGCGGGTGCGGCAAGGAGCCTATCCTGTTCGCGAAGCCGCCGGGGTGCTGTTTGCCTGGCTCGGCTCAGATCCGCCGCCGCCCATGCCCCTGTTCGACTGTTTCATCGCGCCTGCCAGTCACCACTTCGCCTACAAAGGCATGTGGCATTGCAACTGGCTGCAAGCGTTTGAGGTCGGTCTGGACCCAGTGCACACCTCATTCTTGCATCGCTTTTTAGAAGACGCTCCCCTGGACTCGATTGGTGACAACGCCGCGGGCAAGCAGTTTCGCAGCGCCAGCGCTGGCCAATTCGGCGGTGAGAAATGGCCCATGACGCGGGTCATGCGCGAGTTCTATCGCCCCGAGATCAGCTTCGAGCCCAAGCCCTGGGGTATGCAGATCAACACCTTGCGCTCGATGGGCGATGATTTGACCCATGTGCGCATCACCCACAGCATATTTCCCCACACCTTTGTGATCCCCCTGTCCGAGACCATGACCATCACCCAGATGCATGTGCCCATCGACGACACCCACACCTATTGGTACTCGTTCTTCACCAGCTTTGACAAACCCATAGACGCACAGGCCATGCGCTTGCAACGCTCGCGCTTTATACCGGGGCCCGACTATGTGCCCCTGACGGGACGTCACAACCAATGGGGATTTGACCCTCAAGAACAACGCACCCGTACCTTTTTGGGCATGGGCGAGGACGATATCAATGTGCACGACCAGTGGGCGGTCGAGAGCATGGGCGCCGTCCAAGACCGCACCCGCGAGCATCTGGGCACGACCGACAAGATCATCATGGCCAATCG
>CAYMJT010000075.1:0-11905 GCA_964390775.1 uncultured Bordetella sp. | reverse complement strand
CTGTACTACATCGGCGGCATCATCAAACACGCCCGCGCATTAAATGCCATCACCAACCCCACCACCAACAGCTACAAGCGTTTGGTGCCTGGTTTCGAAGCCCCGGTCAAGCTGGCTTACTCCAGCCGTAACCGTTCGGCCTCTATTCGCATCCCGCACGTCGCCTCTGACAAGGGACGCCGCATTGAGGCCCGCTTCCCCGATCCCATGGCCAACCCCTACCTGGCTTTCTCGGCCCTGATGATGGCTGGTTTGGACGGCGTGGAAAACAAAATCCATCCCGGCGAAGCCGCGACCAAAGACCTCTATCACTTGCCGCCCGAGGAAGACGCATTGGTGCCGACCGTGTGCCACAGCCTCGACCAGGCTTTGGAGTATCTCGACAAAGACCGCGCTTTCCTGACCAAGGGTGGCGTGTTCACTGACAGCATGATCGACGCATACATTGAGCTCAAGATGGGCGAGGTGACCCGTTTCCGCCAAGCGGTTCACCCCATCGAGTACGAGATGTACTACTCGCTGTGATTGGTTTCACTCCTTCGAATCTGATCACTCAACACCCAGGGGCGGCTCGATGCCGCCCTTTTTTTTGGCCATGAACCCCTCCCTTGTTGGACACCGCTTCTGGTGCCTAGCCCTGGCGCCGATGCTCTTTGGGCTGAGCCTGCCTTTGCTGGCGCAAGAGTCGGTCTGGCTGTGTGGGCAAACCCTGACCAACCAATGGCCCGAGGCCCCCCATGAGCGAGCGAGCTGTCAACGAGTGCAACTGCCTGTGGCCACGACTGTGCATACGCCCCCAGTTGGCGCTATTGCACCCAGCAAGGGCGGTGCACCGCAGGCCGTCACCAACGATCGCACTTCTTCGGTGCCTGCGGCTGCAGCCCAAGTGGATGCGGTCGAACAAAGACAGCGTGACGCGCAGGCCCGGCAAATCCTCTGGGCTGAAATGGAACGGGTGCAAGCCCAATGGCGACAGGCCCAGTCTGTAGGCGATGCCGCCGCACTGGCCCGCTCTGAGGCTGACTTGGCCTCATTGAAGCGTGAATTGGCCCGTCTGCCATGAACCGAAACACCCATCCCACCAATCACCCCTCGGTGAGCCCAGCAGAATTCGAGGCTTGGCAAGGCCTCGATCTGATGGCCTCCATGGCTTGGGTGATTGATCTGGATGCTCAAATCTTGTTTGCCAACACGGCGGTGCAAGAGCTGCTGGGATTGCCCAGGCACCAGTTCCTGGGCCAATCGCTGCGCGACTGGTTGGAGCAGCCCGCCGAGCTCGATCGCGCTTTGCAGGCGGCCAAAGAAGGCCATTTTTCGGTGTTGCGCTGCGATAGTCTGATCAACGTCGGCCAAGACCCAATTTTGGTCCATATGGTCGTGGCCCCCGTTGAAGGCCGTGACCAGGCCTTGGTGGAAATGCTGCCGATTGAACAGCAAACCCGACAAGAGCGCGAGGGTCGTCTCTTGGAGCAAGCCCTGGCCAACAAGGAGCTGATCCGCAATTTGGCGCATGAAATCAAAAATCCGCTGGGGGGAATCCGGGGTGCGGCTCAGTTGTTGCAGATGGAGGTCGAATCGCGCGATCTGACCGAATACACCCAAGTCATCATTCGCGAAGCCGATCGGCTGCAAACCCTGGTGGATCGTTTGCTGGAGCCACACCGCAAGCCGCATGTGGTCGGTAATGTCAATATTCACGAGGTCTGTGAGCGCGTGCGCGCCCTGATCTTGGCTGAATTCCCGCATGGGCTACGGGTACAGCGCGATTACGACACTTCGCTGCCCGAGTTCCGTGGTGATCTGGAGCAACTGATCCAAACGGTATTGAATGTCGCCCACAACGCGGCCCAGGCACTGGCCGAGCGCATCGAAGTTGGAGACGCTCAAATCAGCTTGCGCACGCGCATCGCCCGACAAGTCACTTTAGGGCGCCAACGCTACAAGTTGGCATTGGAATTGCATGTCATTGACAACGGTCCGGGCATTCCGCCGGTCCTGCAAGATCGCCTATTTTTACCTTTGGTATCGGGGCGTGAAGGTGGGTCAGGCCTGGGATTGCATTTGGCCCAAACCTTTGTGCAACAACACCATGGATTGATTGAATTTGAGAGTGAACCGGGAAACACCGATTTCAAAATTCTGATTCCATTGCCATAAATCCAGCCACCGCCGATTCAATTTTCTGGACATGATGACCCCCCTCAAGCCCATTTGGATTGTGGACGACGACCAGTCGATCCGCTTCGTCCTTGAAAAAGCCCTGCAGCGCGACGGTCTGACCACACGCAGCTTCACCCACCCGCGCGAAGTGCTGCAAGCCTTGGATCTGGCCAGCCCCGAGCAACAGCCTCAGGTCCTGGTGAGCGATATCCGCATGCCTGGCGGTTCAGGACTGGATTTGTTGACGCAGGTGAAGTCCAAGATGCCCGGTTTGCCAGTCATCATCATGACGGCATTCTCAGACCTCGACAGCGCCGTCTCGGCTTTTCAAAGTGGTGCGTTTGAATATTTGGCCAAACCCTTTGATTTGTCCAAAGCCGTCGAGTTGATTCGACGTGCTGTCGAAGAAAGCCAACGCGAACAAGGGGTCCACATCGAGATGGACCCGCAGCATGAAATATTGGGCCAGGCGCCGGCCATGCAAGACGTGTTCCGCGCCATCGGGCGCTTGAGCCAAAGCCACGTGACCGTCATGATCACCGGCGAGTCGGGGTCTGGCAAAGAGCTGGTTGCGCGCGCCTTGCACAAACACTCGCCACGCTCCGACGGCCCTTTTGTGGCCATCAACACCGCAGCCATTCCGAAAGATTTATTAGAGAGCGAGCTCTTCGGTCACGAACGCGGTGCCTTCACTGGCGCCCAGTCAATGCGGCGCGGCCGCTTCGAGCAGGCCGAGGGCGGTACCCTCTTCCTCGATGAAATCGGCGACATGCCCTTCGATTTACAGACCCGGTTGTTGCGTGTGCTCAGCGATGGTCACTTTTATCGGGTCGGCGGACACAGCGCCATCAAGGCCAATGTGCGGGTCATTGCTGCGACACACCAAAATCTGGAGCAAAGGGTCAAAGACGGCGCCTTTCGAGAAGACCTCTTCCACCGACTCAATGTCATTCGCTTGCGCTTGCCCGCTTTGCGCGAACGACGCGAAGACGTGCCCATGTTGACACGGCATTTTTTACAGCAAAGTGCGCAACAACTCGGGGTTGAACCCAAGCGCATTTCTGACGCTGCGCAAGCGGCCCTGCTGCAGTTTCCCTTTCCAGGCAATGTGCGCCAGCTGGAGAACATTTGTCATTGGTTGACCGTGATGGCGCCGGCTCAGGTGATCGAACCCAAAGACCTGCCCCCCGAAGTATCGCTGCTCGAGTCTACGGATTCGACCCTGCCCGCACCGAGTCCTGCGGCCCCGCCTGGCGAGACAAGCTCTGACTTGCCGTCGAACTGGTCGACCACACCCGCTGCACCGACCCCTGCGCTGGCTACGCCTGCGTCGCCTTTGGCATCGTTGGCGCTGAGCCCCGCCGAATGGGAGCTGGGTTTGGAGGCCGAAGCCATGTCACTGTTGCTCTCTGGACGGACCGATGTGTGGGACGCGATTGTGAATCGGGTCGAGGCGCGTCTGATTCAAACCGCCTTGGCCAATACCCGAGGGCGTCGCATCGAGGCGGCGCAAAAGCTGGGCATCGGTCGCAACACCATCACGCGCAAAATCCAGGAATTGGGCCTTTGAGTTGCAAGACCACCGGCGCGTGATCGCTGGGACGTTCGTTTTTGCGCGGGGCTTTGTCAATGACGCAGCCCGTGCAATGTGGTCTCAGTGCCTGAGACACCAATACATGGTCGATGCGTAAACCCCGGTTGCGCCGGAATGCCATTTCTCGGTAATCCCACCAGCTGTAGAGTTTGCCTTCGCTGTTGAACAGACGAAAGGCGTCGCTCAAGCCCAACTCGATCAAGCCTTGAAAATGAGCCCGCTCTTCGTCGGTGCAATGAATGGTGCCTGCCAGGGCTACGGGGTCATGCACATCGCGGTCATCGACGGTGATGTTGTAGTCGCCCATCAGCGTCAGCATGGGATGAAGGCTCAACTCGTGTTTGATCCAGGCGCGTAAAGCATTTAGCCATTGCATTTTGTAGGCGAATTTGTCGCTGCCAGGTTCTTGCCCGTTTGGAAAATACGCCCCCACCACCCGCAAGGGCCCATAGTTGGCGCAGATCACACGCGCCATCTCGTCGTCAAAGCCGGGAATATTGCGCACCACCGCCTGCGCCGGCGGCAATGTGGGGCGGCTGATCAGGGCCACACCGTTATAGGTTTTTTGGCCAAATATCTCGACCCGATAGCCTGCTTCGGTGAAGGCCTGTGTGGGAAATTTGTCGTCGGTGGTTTTGGTCTCTTGCAAGGCCAACACACCCACATCGGGGTTTTGCTCCAGCCAGGCCAAGACCTGGGGCAATCGGACATGGAGAGAATTGACGTTCCAGGTGGCAATGTTCATCTAGCCTGTGACCTCAAAGCTGGTTGAACACCTGCTTTTGCCACTGCTCGACGGGCATAAAGGTCGGATCGGCGCGAACGACTTTTTCGATATCGGCCCAAATTTTTTCGTCTGGTTCGTCCAGATCTATCGGGTCGCCATGGGGCTGTGCCACATACCAGGGGGTATCGAAATAAACCTCGACGATATTATCCTCGGGGTCCATGCAATAGATAGACACGGCGTTGCCGTGACTGATGCAGCGCATCTTGCTGGCACCATGGGCCAAAGCCCGATTGCGGGCCTCACGCAATTCGGCCAGGTTGTTGACCTTGAACGACACCTGCATCAAGGTGCTGGGCGAACCTTCGGGTCGATTTTGTGCCAAAGCAAACTGGTGATGTTGCGATGGGTCGGCGCTCATGAAGGCCAGTTTGTAGGGAAATGAAATACCTACCCCCCGATCAGTCAATTTCAGATCAAAGACTTTGCTGTAGAACTGGATCATTTTTTCGATATCAAAACAAGCCAGCCCCATATGGGCGATATAGGGTGCGTATTGCGAACTCATGCGCGCTTCCTTCCTGAATCAGTCGAGCGAAATTTTGGCGTAGTCAGCCACTTTTTTCCATTTGGCGATGTCGTTTTGAACCCTCAGACGCATCTCGTCAGGGGAGTTAGGAGCCGCCATCGCGCCGGAAGCCTCGATTTTGGCCACCACATCGGGTTTGCTCAACACATCGCGGGTGATCTTGTTCAATCGGTCACGAATGTCGTTGGTTGCCTTGCCGGGTAAGCACAATGCAGCCCAGGTCACGACCTCGTAGCCTGGCACCGTTTCTGCGATGGCAGGTATTTCGTTCCACTCCATCCAACGCTTGGGCGAGGTGACGGCCAGTGGACGGATACGTCCCTCCTTGTACAGGGCTCGACCCACCGCGAAAGTGCCCACCGCCATATCCAGCACCCCACCTGCCACATCGGTATACGCCGTCGGGCCTTTATAGGGAATGTGGGTCATTTTGGCGTCGGTCATCGAACTCATCAGTTCTACCGACATGTGCAAGGTGTTGCCGACTCCGGAAGTGCCGTAGCTGATCTTGCCGGGGTTTTTTCGGGCATGGTCAATCATGTCACCCAGCGTTTTGAAAGGTGATTGCGAGGAAACCCAAAACACAAACGGGTATTGGGTCAACATGCTGACGTAGGTGAAGTCGCGCAGCAGATCAAACTGGATGCTTTTGTCCACCGCCGAGATGACCGTCAGGCCCCCTGTCATCTGATAGACCGTTTGACCGTCAGCGGGCTGTTTGGCCAATTGCGCCATTTGGTTCGCTGCCAGTCGCTCTCCGCCTCCGGGGCGAGCATCGACCAGCCAGGGTACGCCGGTGATGTCGGCATAGCTGGGCCCAATTTGGCGCGCCAGGATGTCGGGTGTTTGGCCCGCTGGATAGCCGTGCACAAATTTGATCGGTCCATTGGGCCAACCGGTTTGTGCTTGTACATCCAGCCCCAGTCCCAAGCTGGCGGCCCAAGTGCCGCTCTGTAGCAGCCAATTGCGTCGATGGATCATGCGAACCTCCGTTTAAATCAGACCTGGGTAGGAACCGCCATCGATTTGCAGGTTTTGACCAGAAATGAAACTGGCTTGAACGCTGCATAAAAATGCACAGGTGTCGCCAAATTCTTTCGGGGTTCCAAATCGTTTGGCAGCGATACCATCGGCAATTCGACGGCGTGCTTCCTGCATATCGACACCGAAATCTTTCATCATCCGTTCGGCCATATAGCGTTGGCGATCGGTATCAATGCGCTCGGGCAACAAGTTATTGATCGTGACATTGTCCACCGCTACATCCAGCGAGACCGACTTGGCAAATGCCGTCAGACCAGCGCGAGCACCCGTGGAGAGCGCCATGCGGGTGCGGGGTTGTTTGACCATGGCTGAAGTGATGTTGACGATCCGACCAAACCGTCGTTCCCGCATGCCGGGGACCACGGCACGAATCAACAGAGCGGGCGCCAGCATATTCGATTCGAGCGCTTCGATCCAAGCGTCATGGTGCCAGTCGGCCAATTTTCCGGGCGTGGGGCCGGCGTTGTTATTGATCAGAATGTCTGGATCTGGACAGGCCGACAGCAGCGCAGCACGACCCACCTCGGTGGTGATATCGCCCACCACGGCATGGACTTTGGCCCCAGTGGCTTGGGCCAGATCTTTGGCGACTTTGTTCAGTTTGTCGGCGTCCCGACCGTTGATGAAGATCTCGCAGCCCTCCTGTGCCAGCGAGGTGGCGCAGGCCAGTCCCAATCCTTGACTGGATGCACAGACCAGCGCCTTGCGTCCCCTGATGCCCAAATCCATGCCGTCGTCTCCTGTCTGATGTCCGAAAAAAGGGGTGATAATTTCCCGACTTGTCTTTACAAATGCGAGCAGGGTGACCATACTCGAAAACCTTGCATTTGCATAGCGCATTGACACTTAATTGATGGAATGATCAGCATGACCCAATTCGGCATAGGCCAATCCGTATCCCGCTTTGAGGACCCGCGACTGTTGCGTGGCCAGGGGCAATTCATCGATGACCACAATTTAGCGGGACAAACCCATGCGGTACTGGTGCGCTCGCCCCATGCCCACGCACGAATTCTGGCCATACGCACCCAGGCGGCCTTGCTTTCACCAGGCGTCGTGGCGATTTTCACGGGTGACGATGTGGCCGCCGATGGTCTGGGCACCATGAAAGTGAATTTGCCGCGCAAGCGACCCGATGGCAGTCCGATGTTCACCCGCCAGCATCAGGGCCTCAGCCGGGGGCAGGTCAAATATGTGGGCGATCCAGTGGTACTGGTCATCGCCGAGACCCTGTGGCAAGCCAAAGATGCCGCCGAACAGGTCGAAATTGATTATGAGCCCTTGCCCAGCGTGACCGATACGCAACAACTGGTTCAGGGGCAGGCTCCGGCAGTTTGGGACGAGTGCCCTGACAATCTCTCGCATATTTTTGAGCAGGGCAATGCCGCAGCCACCGAAGCCGCTTTCGCCCAAGCCCACAAGGTGGTCAAGCGGCGTTACGTGATCAGCCGTGTCTATGCCCATTACATGCAGCCTCGTGGAGTATTGGCCCAATACGACCCTGGCGAAGAGCGCTACACCATCTGGGCCGACGTGCAATACCCGCACCGCGTCCGCAATGCCTTGGCCGAAAATATTTTTAAAATCCCCGAACACCAAATCCGTGTCATTGCCCACGATGTGGGGGGCGGCTTTGGCACCAAAGGTTGGCAGTACCCCGAGCACCGCCTCATGCCTTGGGCGGCGCGCAAAATTGGTCGTCCGGTCAAATGGAACTGCGAACGCAGCGAAGCCATCTTGGCCGACGAGCACGCCCGCGATGTGATCACCGATGCTGAACTGGCTTTTGATGCACAAGGGCACATCCTGGGCCTGCGGGTGCGCAACCATGCCAATGTGGGCGCCTATATCTCATCCGACCGCAACCTGTTGTCAGTGTTTGTCAATGTGGTCACCCTGTCGGGGGTGTATCGCATACCAGCGGCTCACGTGCGTGTCGATGTGTTGATGTCCAACACCCATAGCACCGCTCCATACCGTGGCGCTGGACGACCCGAATCCATTTATGCCATTGAGCGCTTGCTGGACGATGCGGCCACTGAGTTGGGGATTGATCGCATCGAACTGCGCCGACGCAACATCATCCCCAGTGATGCATTCCCTTACAAAAACCCGTTTGGTGTCAGCTACGATTGTGGTGCTTTCGATCGTGGTTTTGAGCGTTTGCTCGACATGTGTCAACATTCTCGTTTTGCCGAGCGACAAACCAGTGCTCGGGCGAACGGCAAGCTGCGTGGCATTGGTTTTGCCAATGCCATTGAGCGTGCAGCCTCACCCAGCCAGCCCGAGTACGCCGAAATTCGATTCAATCCCAGCGGGACCGCCATGGTGCTGGTGGGGACCAAGTCGCAAGGGCAGGGTCACGAGACCTTGTACAAGCAAATCGTTCACGAGCGTTTGGGCCTGGACCCCAAAGACGTCAAGTTCATTGACGGTGATACCGACCGTGTCGCCTTTGGCATGGGCACCAATGGCTCTCGTTCGACGGTGATCGGCGGGGGGGCAGCGTGGAAGGCCGCTGACCGCATCATCGAGAAAGGGAAACGCATTGCGGCTCATGTGCTCGAGGCCAGTGAGCAAGACATTGATTTCGAAGCCGGTCAATTCAGCGTTCGGGGCACCGATCGGCGCATGGGTCTGAAAGAAGTCGCCAAAACCTCTTTTTTGTTGAATAAATTGCCACCAGGTATGGAGGGTGGCTTGTATGAAACGGCCACCTTTGCGCCCAAAGCCGAAACATGGCCCAACGGTTCGCACGCCTGCGAAGTCGAGATCGACCCTGGCACGGGTGAGGTCAAGGTGGTGGGCTATTGGGTCGTGGACGACGTGGGCACCATGATCAACCCAGTTGGGGTCAAGGGGCAGATCCACGGCGGCGTGGCCCAAGGGCTGGGTCAAGCCCTGATGGAGCGGGTGGTTTATGACCCTGATTCTGGACAATTGCTGAGTGGTAGTTTCATGGACTACGCCATGCCCCGAGCTGCCGATATGCCGCACATCGAAATTCAAAATAACTCCGTGCCCACACAGACCAACCCCATGGG
This sequence comes from uncultured Bordetella sp., assembly GCA_964390775.1. Taxonomy (GTDB): domain Bacteria; phylum Pseudomonadota; class Gammaproteobacteria; order Burkholderiales; family Burkholderiaceae_C; genus Limnohabitans. The sequence goes on along the minus strand of CAYMJT010000075.1, from coordinate 2,747 downwards.
CGCCAAAGGGGCGGGTGAAGCTGGAACCGTGGGCGCCTTGCCTGCTGTCATGAACGCCGTCAACCATGCCCTGGCATCGGTTGGCGCTGCCCCCATCGAAATGCCCGCCACCGCCGAGCGCGTCTGGCTGGCGTTGCAACAAGCCACCCCATCGAAAGTCTGAACATGAGTCTTGTCCCCATTCAACTGACTGTCAATGGCCGTGAAATCAAGGCCGATATTGACCCCCGCACTTTGTTGGTCCAATTGATTCGCGACCATTTGCATCTGACCGGAACCCATGTGGGTTGCGACACCGCCCAGTGTGGTTGCTGCACCGTTCATGTCAACGGTCAAGCGGTGAAGTCGTGCTCCATATTGGCTTTGCAAGCTCAAGGCAAAGAGGTGCTCACCATCGAGGGTATCAGCCAAGGTGAATCCTTGCATCCGGTGCAACAGGCCTTTCGCGAATGCCATGGCTTGCAATGCGGCTACTGCACACCGGGCATGGTGATGAGCGCCATTCATCTGTTGCAACGCCACCCCAAGCCCACCGAAGAACAGGTGCGCGAAGGCCTAGAAGGTAATTTATGCCGTTGCACCGGCTATGAGAACATCGTCAAGTCGGTGCTCAAGGCCGCCCAAGCCTGAACCCTGCCAGGAACCTCGCCATGTACGCATTTGAATACCAAAAACCCGAAACCCAACCACAAGCCTTGGGTCTGGCGCAATCACTGGGTGGCCAGTATTTGGCCGGAGGCCAAAGTCTGGTCCAAGCCATGAAACTGCGCATGAGCCAGCCTGGCACCTTGATCGATTTGTCGGGCTTGACCGATTTGCAGGGCATTGAAGTGGGCCCCAAATCGGTACGCATCGGGGCCATGACGCGACATGTACAGGTCGCCGACGATGCAGCCCTGGTTGCGGCCATACCGGCTTTGTGCGTCTTGGCTGGCGGCATCGGTGACCCCATGGTGCGCAATCAAGGCACTTTGGGGGGGTCTCTGGCGTACAACGACCCTTCGGCTTGTTACCCCAGCGCTGCATTGGCGCTGGATGCAGTCATTCATACCGATCGGCGCGATATTGCGGCTGCGGATTTTTTCCTGGGCCTGTATCAGACCGCTCTGGATGGGGGTGAATTGATCCGTGCAGTGACGTTTCAAAGGCCGCTGGCTGCGGCCTATCTCAAATTCAAGCACCCGGCTTCTAAATTGGCCTTAGTGGGGGTCTTTGTTGCCCAATTCAAGGACCGGATTCGGGTCGGCGTCACGGGTGCGCAGGCTTGTGCCTTCCGGGCCAGCACCATAGAGGCGGCATTGCAAAAATCGTGGACGCCACAAGCCGCGCAAAGCGTTCAATTAGCGAGCGCAGACATGATGGCGGACATCCATGCCGGGGCTGCCTACCGTGCCGCGTTGGTCAGCACGCTGGCGGCCAGGGCCGTGCAGCAGATTCAGGCCAAGACTTCGTTCTGAAAGCTGTCCTTGAAGGTGAAGTAGACCGAGCAAAAAAACATGGCCGTCAACATCAACATCAGCGGCATAAAAGACCAGGCCAACAAGGTCGAAGAATCCAATAGCGCGCTCGTGACCAATAACGCGCTGCCCATGGCCAGATAGGCGGCGAACCAGGTGAGGACAAACACCAGCATCGCTCTCCAATTTCCCAGGCAGGCCATGAGGCTGAAAAACAAACTCTTGACCGCTGGGATGCCGTGCCAATGGATCAGCGCGGGGGCGTGCCAAAACAAGGCCGACAAAGGTACATACAACAGCAGGCAGACCAGTGCTGCGCTCTGAAAATCGGCGTGTTCGATGCTGGCCAGATCCAGTTTGCCGCTGAGTTGATGCCCCAAATAAAGGCTGGCGAATTCACCCCCATCGGCCAGGGCCGACAAGAGCAAAACCAAGGCAAAACCCAAGGCATAAAGCAGGCCCAATGCAAGCATTTGAAGACGTTGGGGTGTAGGGCCTAGGAGACCGACGAGCAAAATGCGCGGCATTGGAAATCGACCCTGTAGCGCTTCGCGGGTCGCCGCCATCATGCCCAGCGAGCAAGCTGGAAATAGCACCAGAGCCAGCAACACACCCGCCACGGGCAAGAGCGAGACCAAGGTCATGATGCCCATAAACATGAAAAACAGACCTGTCAGCGCAATGGGCTGGCGCCAGAACACACGCACGCCTTGGCGCATCCATTGGACACCCGCTCGAGCCGACACCAGTTGCAATTTCATGCCAGGCTCCAAGGCTGCTCGACTCGCAAGCGCAAAATGCGTTCAAAGTGGGTCGGGTCATGCGGCTGCAGCAAGCTGGCTTCGCGCGGTAAATAGAAATCCCAGAGCCTGGAAATCCAAAAACGCAGTGCCGCAGCCCGGGTGAGGGCGGGCATCAGTTGGCGCTCGCAGGCCACCAGCGGTCGCACGCTCTGATAAGCCGCGACCATGGCATCGCGCCGTGCCAAGTCCCACTGGCCCGTGGCGAGGTCAATACACCAGTCGTTGAGACAAACACACAGGTCAAACAGCCAGTGGTCAACGCCAGCAAAATAAAAATCAAAAAAGCCCGATAAACGATCTTCTTCGAACATCACGTTATCTCGAAACAGGTCGGCATGGATGGGCCCCAAGGGCAAGCCCTGGTAGGCGGGACTTTGCGCGATGTGCTGTTGATAGGCCAACTCATGATTGAGCAAGCTCAATTGATCGTCGTTTAAATGCGGTCGCACCAGAGGCGCGGTTTCAACCCACCAGGACAAGGCGCGCA
>CAYMJT010000074.1:0-11923 GCA_964390775.1 uncultured Bordetella sp. | reverse complement strand
GGCGTAGTCGATGGCGTTTTGCACCGTGGTGATCTTCTCGGCGTCTTCGTCGGGAATCTCGATGCCAAACTCATCTTCCAGGGCCATCACCAGTTCAACGGTGTCGAGCGAGTCAGCGCCCAAGTCGGCCACAAAAGCCTTCTCGTTGGTGACTTGAGACTCTTCCACGCCGAGTTGTTCGGCGATGATTTTTTTAACACGTGCTTCAATATCGCTCATGGTTCCCTCAAAGGGTTATCTACAAACAAGTCCAACATTTTACCCTGTTGGGACGGAGGGTTTGCCCGACATGGGCCAAAAGTTCACAAATGGGCGTGTTTCACAGCATGGCCATGCCACCATTGACATGCCATTCTTGCCCCGTGACATAAGCCGCCCCAGGGCCGGCTAAAAAAGCCACCACCGCAGCAATATCAGCCGGTTTGCCCAGATGACCCAGCGGGATTTGGGACAGCAAAGCCTGTTGCTGAGCCTCGGGTAAAGAGGCGGTCATATCGGTTTCGATGAATCCGGGAGCCACGCAATTGACCGTGATGCCACGGCTGCCCAGTTCTTTGGCCAAGGCACGGGTCATGCCCGCCACACCCGCTTTGGAGGCAGCGTAATTGGCTTGACCTGGGTTACCCATGGCACCCACGACGCTGGTGATATTGATGATGCGGCCCTGACGCTGTTTCATCATGGGTCGTGTGACCGCCCGGCAGAGGCGAAACACCGAGCGCAGGTTGGTTTCGATGACGGCATCGAAGTCTTCGTCCTTGAGGCGCATCGCCAACATGTCACGGGTGATGCCGGCGTTGTTGACCAGCACATGCAAACCGCCGTGTTCTTTGACAAGGCGATCAATCAGGGCTTCACAGGCGGGGGCGTCGTTGACATTGAGGGCCACACCCATGCCATGACCGGAGGCGGCCAGATGTTGTGTGATGGCCTGGGCACCCGACTCGGTGGTGGCAGTACCGATGACCCAATGCCCTTGGCGCGCCAGCTCGCTGGCAATGGCAGCCCCGATGCCACGGCTGGCGCCGGTGACCAAGGCGATGGAGTTGGGGTTTGCGCTCATGGGTCAGACTCCGAGGGCGGTGCGGGTTTCAGCCAAGCTGGCAGGATCGAAAATGGCGGCGCTATGCAAATGAGGGTCGATGCGTTTGACCATGCCCGTCAGGACTTTGCCGGGGCCACATTCGACCACGTGCGTGGCACCCCGCGCGCGCAAGGCGGCGATGCACTCCACCCAGCGCACGGGGCCAAAGGCCTGGCGGTAGAGAGCGTCGCGTATGGCGGCGCTGTCTGTGGGCGCAGCCACATCGATGTTGTTGATCACCGCAATGCTGGGGGCTTGCAACTCAATCTCGGCCAGGCGTGCGCGCAAGCGTTCAGCAGCCGGTTGCATGAGGCTGCAATGAAAAGGAGCCGAGACCGGCAATAGCAGGGCCCGTTTGGCCCCCATGGCCTTGAGCACTTCACAGGCCTTGTCGACGCCGGCCTTGCTGCCAGCAATGACGGTTTGACCTGGGTCGTTGAAATTGGCGGCAGAGACCACTTCGGCGTGTGAGTTGCCCAAATCGGACAAGGCCTGCGCACAACCTTGCTCAACCTGATCGGCACTCAGACCGAGGATGGCGGCCATGGCCCCTTGACCCACAGGGACGGCTTCTTGCATGGCCTGAGCCCGCAAACGCACCAAGGGAACTGCCTCGGTCAAGGACAACACACCGCTGGCCACCAGGGCTGAATACTCGCCCAAAGAATGCCCGGCCACAGCGATAGGCAGCGCCCCCCCCTCAGCGCGCCAGACGCGCCAAGCGGCAATGGCAGCCACCAGCATCACGGGCTGGGTGTTGGTGGTCAAAGCCAAGGCTTCCTTGGAGCCATGGGCGATCAACTGACCCAGGTCCTCACCCAAAGACTGGCTGGCTTCGGCCAAGGTCTCGCGCACGACGGGGTGGTCGCCCCAGGCGTCCAACATCCCCACCGATTGGGAGCCTTGTCCAGGAAATACAAATGCAAAAGCGCTCATGGCTAGGGTCTGTCATCAGTATTCAATGAGGGCTGCGCCCCAAGTAAAGCCACCGCCCACCCCTTCCAGCATGAGGCGTTGACCACGTCGAATGTGTCCCAGTCGCACTGCTGAGTCCAGAGCCAATGGGATCGAAGCGGCTGAAGTGTTGCCATGGTCTTGCACCGTCAAGACCACCTTGTCCAAGGGTAAGCCCAATTTGCGTGCCGTGCTTTGAATGATGCGAATGTTGGCCTGATGGGGCACCAACCAGTCGATGTCGGATTTGTCCAAACCAGCCTTGGCCAAGACATTCAGGGCGGCCTCTTCCAGCACGCCGACCGCCAGCTTGAACACCGCCTGGCCTTCCATTTTGAGGACTGGGTCGCCCAAGATATTCCCGTTCTGAACATGACCAGGCACGCAAAGTATGTCGACATGACGACCATCGGCCCGTAACTCGGTGGCCAAAATACCGCCCGGCTGGTCGCTGGCTTCGAGCACCACGGCACCCGCACCATCGCCAAACAGCACGCAGGTGGTGCGATCTGAAAAATCGAGTAAACGGGAAAACACTTCAGCCCCCACCACCAGGGCGCGGCGGGCGGTGCCCGCACGCAACATGGCATCGGCCACACCCAGGGCATAGATGAAGCCCGCACACACCGCCTGCACGTCAAAGGCTGGCACACCCAAAATGCCGGCAGCCGTCGGGCTGGTTTGTGCCAGCTTGCGTTGCAAGATGCAAGCCGTCGACGGAAACACCATGTCGGGAGTGGAGGTCGCGACGATGATCAGGTCGATCTCTTGCGGTCCCAGCCCAGCCGACTCGAGGGCCTTGAGGCTGGCTTGCAAGGCCAAATCGGAGGTGGCCACCCCAGGGTCCACAAAATGTCGGGCCCGAATGCCGGTGCGCTCGACAATCCACTCGTCCGTGGTATCCACCCCGTCTTGGGCCAGTTGAGCCACCAAATCGGCGTTGGTCAAACGGCGAGACGGCAGATGGCTACCGGTGCCGAGCAGGCGAGAGCGAATGGGATTCATGAATGACTGGTTGGCGGATCGACGGCCTGGGTCGACAACATCAGGGCCGTATGTCCGATTCTGTCTTGGACTTTTTGCATCAATTGGTGATAGGCCGCATCATACGCCCGCGTCAGAGCGGTTTCAAAAGCAAAGACGTCGGCAGAACCGTGGCTCTTGAACACCAGACCACGCAGCCCCAATAGAGCTGCGCCGTTGTAACGCCGATGGTCCACCTTGTTTTTAAAGCCTTTTAAAACAGGATAAGCGCAAATGCCGACAAAATAACCCCAAATGCCAGATTTAAAGCTGTCTTTAAGAAAGGTGGTGACCATGCCGGCCAAACCTTCGCTGGCTTTCAGGGCAATATTACCCACAAAACCGTCACACACCACAATGTCGACGGTTCCTTTGAAAATATCGTCTCCCTCGACATTGCCGTAAAAATTAAGATCGCCACTTTTAGCGGCTGATCGCAACAGTTCTGCAGTTTTTTTGATGGATTCGTTGCCTTTTATGACTTCTTCGCCCACATTCAGCAGGCCCACCGTGGGCTCGGGCAGATCTTGCAGCACTGAAACCAGGGCCGAACCCATGACAGCGAACTGCAATAAATGCTCGGGCGAACAATCGACGTTGGCGCCCATGTCCAGCATGGTGGTACCGCCCCCTTTGGCATTGGGGAATTGACCTGCAATGGCAGGGCGGTCAATGCCGTCCAGGGTTTTGAGGACATAGCGGGCAATGGCCATGAGGGCGCCCGTGTTGCCCGCCGAAACCGCCGCTTGAGCGCGCCCGTCTTTGACTTCCTCGATGGCGCGTCGCATGCTGGAATCGCGTTTGCGGCGCAAAGCCACCTCGACCGTATCGTCCATGGCCACCACCTCAGAGGCGTCGACCCAGCTGCAGCGCTCGGGCAGTTCACTCGGGCGCGCCGAGGGCAAACCCACCAAACGCAGCTGGGCTTGGGGGCGATGGCGCAGAAATTGACGGCAAGCCTGCAGGGTGACCACGGGGCCGTGGTCACCTCCCATGACGTCAACCGATAGTGTGATCATGGGTAACGGGGGGCGGGGGTTGGAAGAATGGCGGAGAACCCGTCTTCAAGACAAAGGCCCGCGGCACGGCGTGACACGGGCCCTCAAGCTAACAATCAATCAGGCTTCGTTTTTGGTCTTGAGGACCTTGCGACCCCGATAAAAACCATTCGGGCTGATGTGGTGGCGCAGGTGGGTCTCGCCAGTATTGGGCTCGACAGCCAGACCCGGCACGCCCAAGGCGTTGTGTGAACGATGCATCCCGCGCTTGGACGGCGATTTTTTGTTTTGCTGAACGGCCATGATGGGCTCCTGGTCGTGAATCGAATGAATGAAGACAGTGGGCGGCGTCTCCATGTTACCCATCACGACGCTGGGCCCATGGAATACGCAAGCCCTATAGTATAACCGATTGCGCGCTGGGGCAGGTCGCTTATGCCGGGGGCAGGCATTCGGGGTGGCGCGGCACCAGCGGCAAGGCCAAAATGAGCTCGTCTTCAATCAGGGCCATGGCGTCAAAGGCCTGACTGGCCACCAAAAGGTCTTCTTCAGCCTGGTCGTCCTCGTCCATGGCGACTTGTTCGCTGGACACAAAACGGAACAGTCGATCTACCACCAGGGCCTGGCCCATGGGCTCGAGGCAGCGCTGACAGATCAGACGCAGCGTGGTCTCGGCTTCGACACGCAACCAGGTCTGGTGGGCGCCACCCCGCAATTCTTTGACTTGCCCGCTTAATCGCCAGTGGACAGGCGCCATGGCAGGGCTGACCGAATCGGGATATTGCTCTTCTTTAAGCCGGGGCCAAGCCGTTGCCGGGCTGTGTCCGGCCACTTGGGCGCCATCGCGAGCAAAGCCGCGCACATCGAGTCGCGTTGGGTCCCAGTTTTTTTTCATGCCCGCAGTGTAAGAGAATCGGGGCATGTCTGGATTTTTGCCTCCCCTGCCCCGCCCCCTGGTGTTGGGCTCAACCTCGCGCTATCGACGCGAGTTGTTGCAACGCCTGGGGCTGCCTTTCGAGGTCGTCGCACCCGAGGTCGATGAAACGCCCCGGTCTGGCGAAGCGCCTGCGCAATTGGCGCGCCGACTGGCCTTGGATAAAGCTCGGGCGGTGTCCGAACGCTGGCCCGAAGCGGTCGTGATCGGCTCAGACCAAGTGGCCGATCTTCATGGCGAAGCGCTGGGCAAGCCCGGGTCGCACGAGCGGGCGGTCATGCAGTTGCAACACATGAGCGGTCAAATCGTGGTGTTTCAGACCGCCCTCAGTGTGGTTTGTCGGGCGACGGGCTTCGAGCAAAGCGATTTAGCCAAAGTAAGTGTTCGCTTCCGTGAATTGACGCCCCAAGTCATTGAAACCTATTTGCGCATCGAACAACCCTATGATTGCGCTGGCAGCGCAAAAAGCGAAGGCTTGGGCATTGCCCTCTTGGCTTCGATCGACAGCGACGACCCCACGGCTCTGATCGGACTACCGCTGATACGGACCTGCCAGTTATTGCGCGCCGCTGGCCTGCCCTTGCTATGAGCCAAGTCCTTCCTGGCACGCTGTATTTGGTCCCGACCCCGCTGGACCATGGGCTGGAGCCCGAACCCTTGGAGCGGGTATTGCCCCGACAGACCTTAGAGAAGGCTGCTGGGTTGGGATATTGGGTGGCAGAAAACGCCAAAACGTTGCGGGCGTTTTTGAAACGGGTTGATGGCCATATGCCCTTGTCCCAGCCCATGCAGGCCATGCAAATCAGCGAATTGCCACGAGCGGTTCATAAACAGGGGGATCATGGCGGCGGGTTCGATGCCCGTCCCCTTTTGGCACCCGCACTTCAAGGGCACGATATCGGGCTGGCCAGTGAGGCGGGCATGCCAGCAGTGGCCGATCCGGGCTCGTCGGTGGTGCGCGCCGCCCATGAATTGGGCTTGCGGGTCATGCCTCTGGTGGGCCCGGTTTCATTGCTATTGGCGCTGGCGGCCAGCGGGCTCAACGGCCAGAATTTTGCATTTGTGGGGTATTTGCCGCAAGACAGCTCAGCGCGGCTGGCCCGCTTGCGGCAATTAGAACAGTGGGCACAGCAAACCGGTCAAACCCAAATCTGGATCGAGACGCCGTACCGCAACACCGCCATGTTTGGCGCGGCCCTGCAAGGCTTGCAAGCCAAGACGCGTTTGTGTGTGGCCAGCGGCTTGACCCTGGCCACGCAATCGGTGCGTTGCATGACCGTGGCGCAATGGCGTCAAATGGGCACGAGTCCCAGCGCACAGACCCCAGCGGTTTTTGCTTTGGGCGTTTGAGATTGTCTTTAGTGCCAAGTTCCGATGGCGCGCAAAGCCCTCACGGCCCCTTCACCCATGGCAGCACCAAAGCGCTTGGCCAATTTTTCGGCGACATTCTCACGCCGGGTGTAATCAATGATGTCTTCCGCCTTAACGACTTCGCGGGCCACCGTGGCCAAATTCGCCAGGTCGTCAGCCAAGCCCAACTTGACCGCCTGTTCGCCGGTCCAGAACAGGCCGCTGAACATATCCGTGGTTTCATGGAGTCGATCGCCACGGCCTTCACGCACCACCGCAATGAATTGCCGATGAATTTGATCGAGCATGCTTTGGGCATGCGCGCGCTGGGCTTTGTTCAGCGGGCTGAAGGGGTCTAACAGTCCTTTGTTTTCGCCAGCGGTCAACAAGCGACGCTCGATGCCGAGTTTGTCCATCAGGCCGGTAAAACCAAACCCGTCCATCAACACGCCGATGCTGCCCACGATGCTGGCCTTGTCGACAAAAATCTGGTCGGCAGCCACTGCGATGTAATACGCGGCTGAGGCACACGACTCTTCGACCACGGCATACACGGGCTTTTCGTGTTTGGCCTTGAGTCGGCGTATTTCGTCGTTGATGATGCCCGCGTGTACCGGACTGCCCCCGGGGGAGTTGATGCGCAAGACCACCGCCTGGGCCCCCTCGTCCTCAAAAGCTTCGCGCAGCGCATCCACCACATCTTCCGCGCTGGTTTCGGCACCAGAGCCGATTTCGCCCTTGATTTCAATCAGCGCGGTATGTGGCAAGCTGGGATTGCCGCTCAGGCTGGAACGGTGCATGCCGGTCCACAACACGACCATCACCAAGATCAACCAGCAGAGTCGAAAAAAAATCTTCCAGCGACGCGCCAGTCGCTGCTCTCTGATTTGGGCTTGAAGCAACTGTTGCAGAGCTTCGCGCTCCCAGCCGGGTGGGGGTGATGATTCGTTCATGATGGGATCAGAATTCCAAGGGTTTGAGGTTGTACGCAGTATGCCAGTGCACCACGCCGTCGGTTTCGCTCAGTGCAATTGGGATCAGTCCACCGCGCCCCGGACCGCCCTTGCAGCGCCCCGTGTCGGGGGCGTAGAGGGCACCGTGTGTGGCACAGATCAGGAATTTGCCGCTGTCATCAAAGAACTGGTTCGGCTGAAAATCGAGCTCCATCGCCACATGCGAGCAACGGTTGAGGTAAGCATAGACCTGACCCTGAAAGCGGATCGCGAAAGCACGGCAGATTTGGCCGCCGTAAATCACGTCAAAGGGCACACCCGGACCACCGTCCATCAGGTCGCGGCTGTTACAAAGGGCCAGGGTTTGATCAGCCATTTTGAAGCAACCAGTCTCGCAATTCGGCCACCGAGTGGGCTACCGCCAAGGGCTGCCAACGGGCAAAGGCCTCGGGCTCGTGGGCGCCGTAGCTGACCCCGATGCTGGCGCAACCTGCATGCTTGGCCATTTCCAGGTCATGCGTGGTGTCACCGATCATCAGGGTTCGTTCGGGGCTGACATCGAGCTCGGCCATCAATTCGAGCAACATCAGTGGATTGGGCTTGCCCGCGGTCTCGTCAGCGGTGCGAGTGGCATCAAACAGGTGGTGCAGCTCAACGCTATCGAGCGCGTGATTGAGTCCGGCGCGGCTTTTGCCGGTAGCCACCGCCAAGGCGTGCTGACGCTCGCGCAACTCTCGCAACAAGGGCAAGATACCGTCAAACAAAGTCAGGTCGTCTTGGTGCGCTAAATAATGGTGGCGGTAGCGTTCGTTGAGCAAGGGGTATTTTTCTTTCGGCACATCGGGGGCCGCGTGGGCCAAGGCCGGCATCAGCGCCATGCCGATGACATACGAAGCCGCATGTGCGCTGGGTACCGTACCCCCTACATCGCGCACCGCTTCCTGGATGCAACGGGTGATCAGGGCGGTGCTGTCAAACAAAGTACCGTCCCAGTCAAATGCAATCAGGTCATAGCGGCGCAACAGGCTCTCCAGGCTGTAGTGTCTGGATGAATTGTTGCAGTTCCGGCGGCAATTCGCTCATCAGGCGCATGTTTTCCCCACTGACGGGATGCCTGAACTGCAGGCGCCAGGCGTGTAAAAACATGCGCTTGAGCCCCAATTTTTGCCACTGCCGGTTGTGCTCGAAATCACCGTATTTGTCGTCGCCCAAAATGGGATGCCCCAGGCTGGCCAAATGCACTCTGATTTGGTGGGTGCGTCCGGTCTTGATCGTGACTTCGAGCAAAGTACAGGATCCGATCAGACGTGCCACTTTGACCAAGGTGATGGCACGCATGCCGTTGGGGTCGTCTTTGGCCACCACCCTGACCCGACGTTCGCCCTCGGACTCGCCTTTGGCAATGAGAAATTTTTCCAGCGGCATGTCGATGACTTTGCGGTTCGAAGGCCACTGCCCCTGCACCAAAGCCAAATACGTTTTACCGGTTTCGCGCTCTCTGAACTGGTCTTGGAGGTTTTTCAAGGCGCTGCGCTTTTTGGCCACCAACAAAACGCCGCTGGTTTCGCGGTCGAGACGATGCACCAACTCGAGCAAACGCGCCGAGGGACGGGCGCGACGCAGTTGCTCGATGACACCAAAACTGACCCCACTGCCACCGTGCACCGCCACGCCGGCGGGTTTGTCGATGGCCATCAAACTGTCGTCTTCAAACAACAGTGGAAACTCGCGAGCGGGAGCCTGGTCGGAGATAGACTTGGGTGAGCTGAGTCGCAACGGCGGAACCCGCACCGAATCACCTGGCTCTAAGCGGGTGTCGACGCTGGCGCGACCTTTGTTCACACGCACTTCGCCAGAACGAATGATTCGATAAATCAAGGACTTGGGAGCGCCTTTGAGGTGGCGCACCAGAAAATTGTCCAGCCGCTGGCCGGCAGACTCGTCATCGACCTGCAAATTTTGAACCTGAGGGCTGTGCGTCGACGGTTCAGGCTCTATAATGTCTTTCACCAGCGGTTTCGTCCAAGTGCTTGAATAAAAACAGATTAAAGCACGAACGATGGGCTGCCGGTGAGGTCGATGCCCCCGAATTTCGTACCTGTGGGCCAGCCGTTTCAAAGAGGCTGGCTTAGCGATTTCGGTGGGGATTGATGTTTGAACACTCAACGGAATACCAGTTGGCCAGATTTTTTTGCTGGTCAAGGATCTCAAGCGAGATACATACGGATGCAGGCAATGGCGATTTGGATTTGGGCTTTGTTGCACTGGCTTATGCCAGCGCGACGCACCGTCTGTGTGCGCCCCACCGCTGAACCATTGCGCTCCACAGCCTGGCCTTTGCGTCTGGGCCAACCCCCGCAAAAACTCGCTCCCATCCATCCCCCCACGCACCGACGTCGCCCTTGAGGCGACCGCTCGCGCGGCATTCCCGACTGTTCACGCATCAAGCCCCGGGGCACCTTTGCTCCCCTGGCGGAGCTGTGATGTTTGAACAAAGGAACGCATCATGAAACGGATGCTGATCAATGCCACCCAGGCCGAGGAACGCCGGTTGGCGATTGTGGACGGGCAAAAACTGCTCGACTATGAAATTGAAATTGAAGGACGCGAACAACGCAAAGGCAATATTTATAAAGCGGTGGTCACCCGCGTAGAGCCCTCTTTAGAGGCTTGTTTTGTGGACTACGGTGAAGACCGGCATGGATTTTTGCCTTTTAAGGAAATCTCCAAGCAGTACTTCGCATCCGGTGTTTCGCCCAGCCAGGCCAGAATTCAGGACGTGATCAAGGAAGGCCAGGAACTGCTGGTTCAGGTCGAAAAGGAAGAACGTGGCAACAAGGGCGCGGCGCTGACCACCTTCATCAGCCTGGCCGGTCGTTATGTGGTGCTGATGCCCAACAACCCGCGTGGCGGTGGCGTGAGCCGGCGCATAGAGGGCGAAGACCGCAATGAACTCAAAGAGGCCATGGACCAGTTGGAGTACCCCAACGGGATGTCCATCATTGCCCGCACCGCTGGTATCGGCCGCAGCGCACCCGAACTGCAATGGGACCTGAACTACTTGCTGAAGTTGTGGAGCGCCATCGACGGCGCGGCCCAAGCCGGCAAAGGTGCTTTTCTGATTTATCAAGAGTCCAGCCTGGTGATACGCGCGATTCGCGATTATTTCAATGGCGATATCGGCGACATCCTGATCGACACCGACGACATTTACGAACAAGCGCACCAGTTCATGTCGCACGTCATGCCCGAGTTCGCCAACCGGGTGAAACGGTATCGGGACGACACGCCCCTGTTTTCACGCTTTCAGATCGAACACCAGATCGAGTCGGCCTATGCTCGCACGGTGAACCTACCCTCGGGCGGCGCGATCGTGATTGATCATACCGAAGCCTTGGTTTCTGTGGATGTCAACTCGGCGCGCGCCATCAAGGGCGGCGATATTGAAGAAACGGCCACCCGCACCAATTTGGAAGCCGCCGATGAAGTGGCGCGTCAGATGCGCTTGCGCGATTTGGGCGGCCTGATCGTGATCGATTTCATCGACATGGAAGAAAGCAAGAATCGACGTGAGGTGGAAAACCGCCTGCGCGACGCCTTGCGCCAAGACCGTGCACGGGTCCAATTTGGCTCGATCAGCAAATTTGGCCTCATGGAGATGAGCCGCCAGCGTCTGCGCCCAGCCTTGTCCGAAGGGGCATCCATCCCCTGCCCGCGTTGCGGCGGTTCGGGCCATGTGCGCGATACCGAGAGCTCGGCGCTGCAAATTCTGCGCATCATCCAGGAAGAAGCGAACAAGGACAACACGGCCGCTGTGCATGCCCAAGTGCCAGTGGAAGTAGCTTCGTTCTTGCTGAATGAAAAGCGGACCGAGATCGCCAAAATCGAAATCAAGCAGCGCATCAGTGTGCTGCTGGTTCCGAACAAAACCCTGGAGACGCCCAACTACAAGCTGGAGCGTTTGAAACACGACGATCCGCGACTCGACCGCATCGAGGCCAGTTACAAAATGGCCGAAGAGTTCGAAGACCCGACCGCCGTGACGCGTCGCTCGCAGGAACCGACCAATAAACAGTCGCCGGTGATCAAGGGTGTATTGCCCGATGCGCCTGCCCCCATCGTCGAGCCTAAGCTGGCAGCACCTACTCCCGCTGCGACGCCCAAGCCTGTGACAGCCCCTGAACCCGCCAGCCCAGGATTTTTCGGTTGGTTCAAGCGCCTGTTTGGCGGGACCTCGGCTGGGGCGCCCACCGCTGCGCCCGCAGCAACCCCCAAACCCGAAGCGAAGGAAGACAAGCGCGAGGGCCGAAACGGACGCGGTGGGCGCGGTGGCCGACGCCACGAGCGCGGTGGCGAACGCAGCGAGCGTGTTGAGCGTGGCAACGATCGCGCGCCAGAGAATCGCACCGAACGAGCGCCCCGTCCAGATCGTGGTGCCCGCCCCGAGCGCGCAGCGCGTGAGGGTCAAGGCGAGCGCAGAACCAACGAGGCCTTGAATGACCCAACCAGCGCGAACCCAAGCAACGGCCACGTGAGCGACAGCGCACCGAATCGCGACGAAGGTCGGCGTGATCGTGGGGAAGGCCGACGCGAGCGTGGCGAAGGCCGGCGCGAACGCAACCCCAGG
>CAYMJT010000073.1:1519-12154 GCA_964390775.1 uncultured Bordetella sp. | reverse complement strand
CGTCCCACCCAAGCCGGCACCCCTGGCCCCCTTGGACTTGTTCGACGAACCCGCCCCCGTGGCCCCCACTGTTGTGGAACAGCACTATGAGACCATACTCGACGCAGATCATCTGCAACGCTGGATCACACGCATCGAACAAGCGCCGCTGACCTGCATCGACACTGAGACCACCGCGCTCGATAGCATGCAGGCGCGTTTGGTCGGCTTGTCGCTGTCCACCGAGCCTGGTTGGGCCGCTTACATTCCTCTGGCCCACGATGGCCCTGGCAGTCCGGTTCAGCTCGACACCGCCCTGGTGCTTGAGCGCCTGCGTCCCTGGCTGGAAAACCCCCGGGCCCAAAAACTGGGCCAACACGTCAAGTTCGACCGCCATGTACTGGCCAATCATGGCATCGAGGTACGGGGCTTTGTGCATGACACCATGTTGCAAAGTTATGTCCTTGAAGTTCACAAACCGCACGGTTTAGAAAGTCTGGCTTTGCGACATCTGGGCTTACAAGGCCTGAGTTACGAGGCGCTGTGCGGCAAGGGTGCGCATCAGATTGCGTTTTCACAGGTCGATCTTGAGCGAGCGGCACGTTACGCCTGCGAGGACGCCGATTACACCTTGCGTGTTCATCAGCGGTTGTGGCCGCGCTTGCAAGAGAGCCCGGGTTTGCTGCGGGTTTACCAACTGGAGGTCGAGAGCAGCGAAAGCCTGTACCGCATGGAGCGCAACGGGGTGTTGATCGACGCTCAAGTGCTGGCGCAACAAAGCCATGAGCTCGGGCAGCGTATTCTCGAACTGGAACGGCAGGCCCATGACTTGGCTCAGCAGCCCTTTAATCTGGGCTCGCCCAAGCAAATCGGCGAAATATTTTTCACCAAACTGGAATTGCCGGTGGTCAAAAAAACCGCCACGGGCGCCCCCAGCACCGACGAGGAGGTGCTGGAAAAGCTGGCCGAAGACTATCCGCTGCCGCGTGTCATCCTCGAGCACCGGGGCCTGTCCAAACTCAAAAGCACCTATACCGACAAACTGGCCGCTTTGGCTTACCCTGGTGATGGCCGGGTCCACACCCATTACGCTCAGGCGGTGGCCGTGACCGGGCGCTTGTCCAGCAATGACCCGAATTTACAAAATATCCCCATCCGAACACCCGAGGGCCGACGTGTACGCGAGGCCTTCGTGGCCCCCAAGGGTTCGCTCATCGCCAGTGCCGATTACAGCCAAATCGAGTTGCGCATCATGGCCCACATCAGTCAAGACCCGGCGCTATTGAGGGCTTTTCATGAAGGGGTCGATGTTCACCGCGCGACCGCTGCCGAAGTGTTTGGCGTGGGCACCGATCAAGTCAGCAACGACCAGCGCCGCTATGCCAAAGTGATCAACTTTGGGCTGATCTACGGCATGAGCGCCTTTGGCTTGGCCAAGGCCCTGGGCATCGACAACACCGCTGCGCGCAATTACATCGATCGATATTTCCAGCGATTTGAGGGGGTCAAGCGCTATATGGATGAAACCCGATCGCAGGCCAAGGACAATGGGTTTGTCGAAACTGTTTTTGGCCGTCGCCTTTATTTGCCCGAAATTCGCTCACCCAATGGTCCCAGACGTGCTGCAGCCGAACGCGCCGCCATCAATGCCCCTATGCAGGGAACGGCCGCTGATCTCATTAAAATGAGCATGAACCAAGTTCAACAAAGCCTGGATACTCAAGGCAAGCGCACCCGGATGATCATGCAGGTGCACGATGAACTGGTGTTTGAAGTGCCCGAGGACGAACTCGAGTGGTTGCAGCAAACGGTGCCCAGCCTCATGGCCAGTGTGGCGCAACTGAGAGTGCCCTTGTTGGCCGAATTGGGTGTGGGCCCGAATTGGGACCAGGCCCATTGAATCATGACCCGCCTTGTTAGGAAACAGACCATGAACCGCAATTTGATCGAAGACAGTCAGGCTTTGCTAGACCTGCCCAGCCATGCACCTGCGCCCAACCGCCGAGTCGCCATGCAGGCCGCGCTGGGTGTGGGCTACGCAGTGGCCGCCGCCCCGATCAGGGCGCAAACCGCCATCAAGACACCCACCGAGGGCCTGACCGAGGGTGAAATTACCCTATCGGTCAACGGCACCCAAGTGCCGGTTTATCGGGCCCAGCCTGCTGGTCAAAAAAATCTGCCAGTGGTTCTGGTGGTGTCCGAGATATTCGGTGTCCACGAGTACATTGCCGACGTTGCCCGCCGCTTTGCCAAGGCCGGTTATCTGGCCATGGCCCCCGAATTGTTTGTGCGCCAGGGGGATCCGCAGTCTTACGGTGAAGTGGCGAAACTTCAGGCGGAGATCATCGCCAAAGTGCCCGACGCCCAAGTCATGGCCGATTTGGACGCCTGTGTTCAATGGGCTGGTGCCAACAATGGCAATGCGCAGCGTTTGGGCATCACCGGTTTTTGCTGGGGCGGTCGCATCACCTGGCTCTATGCGGCCCATCAAGCACAGCTCAAAGCCGGGGTGGCATGGTATGGCCGCATCAGCGGTGCTGTCACTCCCAACAACCCCCGGCACCCGATCGACATTGCGGCCCAGATCAAGGCCCCGGTGTTGGGTTTGTATGGGGCGGCCGATACCGGCATACCTGTCAGCCAGGTCGATTTGATGAAACAGGCCCTGGCCGCTGGCAGTGGCAATCGCGCCGCGCAAGCCTCCCAGTTCGTGGTTTATCCCGAAGCGCCGCACGCCTTCCATGCCGACTACCGTGCCACCTACCGCCCAGGTCCGGCGCAGGACGGGTGGCAACGTGCCTTGGACTGGTTCAAGCAATACCTCTGATTCAAACCCCTTTATGACTCTCGTCTACATCGTGCTGGGCACTTTGGTGGCTGGCATGGGCAGTGTGCTGATTGCCGCTCTGATTGCCCGAGCTTTATTGGCGCGCTACACCCAGCATTTGCTCAGTTTGGCGGCGGGAGCCCTGCTGGCGACTGCTTTCATGCACCTGCTGCCCGAGGCCTTTGAATCCGGGGCCAATGCCCATTGGTTATTCACGACCTTGTTGGCGGGGGTGTTGATGTTTTTTTTGCTCGACAAGGCCGAACTTTGGCACCACGGGCACGAACATCATCATGGCGATCCACACCGCTCTCAGGCCCATGACCATGGCCCGGTGGGACACGACCATGGCCGCCATGCTCACGGTCATGGCCATGGCGTGGGGGGGTGGTCGGTGCTGTTGGGTGACAGTGTCCACGCCTTTGGCGATGGCATTTTGGTCGCGGCGGCCTTCATGGCCAACCTGCACTTGGGCATTGCTGCATCGGTGGCGGTGTTGGCCCACGAGGTGCCGCACCACATTGGCGACTTGGTGGTCTTGCGCCAAGCCCCTCGCTCTCGGGGCGCCTTATTCAAGTTGCTGCTGGCCGGCGGCACCACCGTGATCGGTGGCGTGATCGGTTTTGCCTTGCTCGAGCAACAACCCCAGTTTCTGCCGTTTCTATTGACCATCGCCAGCGGCAGTTACATCTACGTGGCCTTGGCTGATCTGATCCCACAATTGCAAAAACGGCTCAGCAGCACGGCCACCTTCAACCAGGTGGCTTGGTTGCTGGCAGGCATCGGAGTCGTCTCACTGGTCAGCAGTTTGACCTTGCACGTGCATTAATGGGCTCTTAAGTGGTTTGCGCCAAGGCCAGCGCCAGCCGGTTGTGGCGTTCCACCAAGGGCGGTAAATCGACCATGGTCAATTGTCCCCGGCGCACCAGCACCCGCCCGTGGACGATGGTGTAGTCGGCATTGGCGCTGGCACACAGCAGCAAGGCCCCCACTGGGTCATGCACCGCCCCCCCCGCCATGGCCACGGTGTCGAGTCGGTACATGGCCAAGTCAGCACAATAGCCCGCTTCAATGCGCCCCAGATCATGTGCGCGGCCCAAGACCTGTGCGCCGCCACGGGTGGCCAGTCGCAAGGCATCGCGGGCGGTCATTTGGGCCGGGCCCTGATCACAGCCAAACGCTTCTAGACCTTTGAGCACCCGGGCCAACAGCATGGCCTGGCGCGCTTCACCCAGCAGATGGGCCCCGTCGTTGCTGGCGCTGCCATCGACCCCCAGTCCCACCGGGACTTGGGCGTTCAGCAAACGACGCAAGGGCAAAATGCCGCTGCCCAGGCGCATATTGCTGCAGGGGCAATGCGCCACACCGGTGTGGGTGCGAGAGAACAGATCAATGCCTGCATCGTCAATGCGCACACAGTGCGCGTGCCAAACATCGTCGCCAACCCAGCCCAAGCGCTGGACATATTCTGCCGGGGTGCAGTTGAATTTTTCAAGCGTGTAGGCCACATCGTGATCGTTTTCAGCCAAATGGGTGTGCAATCGCACGCCCAAGGCCCGGGCCAGCTTGGCCGATTCCACCATCAACGATTCGGACACCGAAAACGGTGAGCAGGGTGCCAGGGCAATTTGCAACATGGCACCCGGTTGAGGGTCGTGCCAAGTTTCGACCAACCGTTGCATATCGCGCAAAACGGCTTTTTCGTCCTCGACCACTCGATCCGGTGGCAAACCGCCTTGACTGGCCCCCACGGTCATGGCGCCTCGGGTCGCGACGAAGCGCAACCCCATCGCATGGGCCGCTGCGATGCTGTCCTCCAGGCGGGTGCCGTTGGGGTAGATGTAGTGGTGATCGCTGCTGGTGGTGCAACCGCTGAGCAACAACTCAGCCATGGCCACTTGGTGCGAGGTGGTGACCATCTCGGGGGTCAAGCCCGCCCAGATGGGGTACAGACTCTGTAACCAGGTGAACAATTCGGCATTTTGACCGGCTGGAACCGCTCGGGTGAGCGACTGCACCATGTGGTGGTGTGTGTTCACCAGCCCAGGAATCACCAAGTGGCGCGAAGCGTCAATGACTTCATCGGCCTGAGTTCGATAGCGGCTCAGATCTGTGCCAGCTGGCAGGACCGCCTCGATCCAGCCGTCGCGCACCCAGATGGAGGCGTCAGGCCATTCGCTTCCAGCATCATCCTGCGTGGCGATGCAACGGGCGTTTTCAATCAGCAAACGGGTCATGTGCGTGCAAGGACTCTGCATCCCAAATGGGCTTGTGTGCAACCGCCCAGATTTGTGCAGCGCTTACCTAAGGTTAAACTTGGCTCCATATTAACCTGAAGCATGCCCCAAACCATGGGTCTGAACCCGCCTGACCTCTTGCGCCAGTTGTACGACACCGCAGTGCGCAGCGCATCGCCAGCCCAAGCCCTGCAAGTGCACATGCCCGAGCCCCCCCGAGGTCGAACCGTGGTGATTGGGGCTGGCAAAGCCGCTGGATCCATGGCGCATGCCTTTAGCGACCTGTGGCCAGTCCAAGCCCCACTATCGGGTTTGGTGGTCACCCGCTATCAACACACCCCGGCCAGACGCCCCCGGTCCCCGTGTCGCATCGAAATCGTTGAGGCCGCGCACCCCGTCCCGGATGCCGCCGGGATCGCCGCTGCCGAGCGCATGCTGGCCACTGTGCAGGGCCTGGGGCCCGACGATTTGGTGGTCTGTTTGATCTCCGGGGGAGGGTCGTCTTTACTCACTCTGCCTGCACAGGGCCTGAGTTTGGCCCACAAGCAGGCCATCAATCGGCAGTTGCTGGCGTCGGGAGCCAACATCACCGAGATGAATTGTGTGCGCAAGCACCTCTCTCGCATCAAAGGAGGGCGCTTGGCACAAGCCTGCGGGGACACCCCCTTGATCACTCTGGCCATCAGCGATGTGCCCGGCGATGATCCGTCGGTAATCGCCAGCGGGCCGACCGTCCCGGACGAGAGCACTTGCGCCGATGCCCTGGCTCTGTTGCAACGCCATCGCATCGACCTGCCCGAGGCGGTTTGGGCCCGTTTGCGCTCGGGCGAACTCGAAACACCCAAGCCCGGTCCAGCCTGGGCGAAACGCCAGGTGCAATTGATCGCCACACCCATGCAAGCCTTGCAAGCGGCCGCTGCGCAGGCCCAAACCCTGGGTTGGGAGGCTCACATCTTGTCCGACGAGATCGAGGGCGAATCGAGCGAAGTGGGGCGCATGCATGCCGCGCTGGCGCGGGCTGCAGCGCGGCGGCAGGGTCCTTTCAAGGCACCTTGCGTATTGCTCAGCGGCGGTGAAACCACCGTCACGGTACGCCCCTTGCCAGCAGGATGGCATCGAGGCACGGGGGGACGGGCCGGTGAATTTTGTCTGGGTCTGGCTTTGGCACTTCAGGGGCAGGGCCAGGTGTGGGGTTTGGCGGCCGATACCGACGGCATAGACGGCATGGCGGACAATGCCGGTGCCCGGGTCTGTCCCGATACCTTGCAACGGGCGCAAGCCTTGGGCTTGAGCGCTGCCGACCATTTGGCCCGCAACGACGCCCATGGGTTTTTCAGTGCACTCAATGACCTGGTCGTGACTGGCCCGACCTTCACCAATGTCAACGACTTTCGGGCCTTGCTGATTCTTTAGGCAAGCTCTGACTATATGCAGAGCTTCCCTGACGTCACTGCGGTGAATGAGGCCGCAGTCCCAAGCCTGGGGGGTCTACCCGCTGACAACGGGGCGTCCAGGGCTTAAGATCGCCCAATGACTCCTGCCCTGCGTACTTTGCTGACCGGCATGCCCAAAGCCGAACTGCATATCCACATCGAAGGCTCTTTGGAGCCCGAGCTGATGTTCGAGCTGGCGCGTCGCAATGGCATCTCTTTGCCCTATGCCAGCGTGTCACAGTTGCGTGCCGCCTATGCGTTCAGCAACCTGCAAAGTTTTTTGGACATCTACTATGCGGGGGCCAGCGTTTTGCGCACCGAAGCCGATTTTTTTGATATGGCCATGGCCTACTTCGAGCGGGCGGCGGCTGATGGTGTGGTGCATGCCGAGGTGTTCTTTGACCCGCAGACCCACACCTCGCGTGGTGTGTCCATGGCGACGGTCATCCAGGGTTTGCATCGCGCATGCCAGCAGGC
The DNA here is from genome assembly GCA_964390775.1 of uncultured Bordetella sp. Classification (GTDB taxonomy): domain Bacteria; phylum Pseudomonadota; class Gammaproteobacteria; order Burkholderiales; family Burkholderiaceae_C; genus Limnohabitans. Next base: position 5,201 of record CAYMJT010000073.1, on the reverse strand, counting down.
ACGCGCGCGCCACGGACTGCATGCCGAATTGATCTTGTGCTTTTTGCGTCATTTGTCCCAGCAAGACGCTTGGGATTGCCTCGATCAAGCCCTGGCTCATCGACACCAATTCATAGGCGTCGGGCTCGATTCGAGCGAAATGGGCCATCCACCAGAAAAATTTGCCCGCGTCTTTGCCCGCTGCCGTGACCTGGGTTTGCGCGTCGTGGCCCATGCCGGAGAAGAAGGCCCGCCCGCCTATATCCACAGTGCGCTGGATGTGTTGGGGGCCGAGCGCATCGACCATGGCGTTCGCGCCGAGCAAGACCCAGCGCTGATGCGGCGTCTGGCGCACGAGCAAATTCCGCTCACCGTCTGCCCTTTGTCCAACGTCAAGCTGCGTGTCTTTGATGACCTGAGCCAGCACAATCTGCGCCGCTTGCTCGACGCGGGTCTGTGCGTGACGATTCATTCTGACGATCCGGCCTATTTTGGCGGCTATATCAACGACAACTTCATTCAGACTTTCGAGGCCTTGCACATGGGCCCTGAACACGCCTATGCCTTGGCTCGCAACAGTTTCATGGCCAGCTTTGTCGACCCAGCCCTGCGTGATCACTGGCTGAGCCAACTCGAGAGTTTCATGCGTGACGGGTCGGCCAGGCATGTCTGACTGGTTGCTGGTTGGTGCGGGCATCGGCGGTTTGGCCACGGCCATCGCCTTGCAACGCCAGGGGCAAACGTGTCAGATTTGGGAGCAAGCTCCGGTCTTTGGCGAAGTGGGTGCGGGCATCCAAATGGGTCCCAATGTCACCCGCATTTTGTACGACTGGGGGCTTCAGACCGCACTACAGCCATGGGCTGTGCAGCCGCAGGCCCTGATCGCTTGCGATGCCCGTAGCGGCCACGAAGTCGGTCAACTCAACCTCCATGATGTCCATTTGCGCTATGGCGCCCCCTACCTGACCATCCACCGCGCTGACTTACACGAACTGTTGCGCACTCTGTTGAACCCAGAGCAGGTTCAAATTTGCTTGGGGCGCACCCTGGACCACATCGAAGTGCATGACGGTGGCATCCCCTGGGCTTGCGACACCCATGGGGCCAGCCACACAGCGCGAGCCTTGATCGGTGTCGATGGCTTATGGAGTCGTGTGCGTCAACAAATTTGGCACTGCCCCCCCGCCCAAGCTTCTGGGCACTGGGCCTATCGGGCCCTGCTGCCGACACGCTTGCTGTCGCCGCGCTGGCGCCTACCCGAGGTGCGAGTCTGGATGGCGCCTGGCCTGCATGCCGTTCATTACCCGGTACGCGGCGGGCAATGGTTGAATCTGGTTCTGCTGGTCGAGTCCGATGGTCGCGATCTGACCCAGGGCTGGGATGTACTGCGCGATCCCCAGCAGATCCAAGCCGACGTGCAGCGTGCCTTGCGAGGTTTGTGCCACGATTTGCAAGATGTGGTCCGTAGCGTCGAACAGTGGCGCGCCTGGGTCCTGTCGGATCGCCCCCCCTTGCGCTGTGCGGCCGAGATGGCCCGTGGCCCGGTGGCTTTGCTGGGTGATGCGGCACATCCCATGTTGCCCTATTTGGCCCAAGGGGCGGGCATGGCCATCGAAGACGCAAGGCAACTCGAACACTGTCTGGCCGAGCGCGGAGCGACCGATCTACCCGGCGTGTTGGCGGCTTATGCCCAAGCCAGATGGCGCCGCAATGCCCGTGTGCAAAACCAAGCACGCCGAAATGGTCGCATCTTTCACGCCGATGGGCCACTGGCTTGGGCCCGTAACGCCGCCTTGCGCATGGCGGCCCCCCGACTCATGGACCAGCCTTGGTTGTACGCGCACGGACTGGTCGGGTAAAGACAGATCGAGGTTTTGTCTGTTTAAGGCGCAAATCACCCAAGCGATCGTTGTGCATAGCAATCCTAGACGATCGGCGCTATGCCGTGACGGGCGCGGGCCCGCTGGCAAGCGTCGCTGCCTTCTTCAAATTCGCGGCAGGGGCTGGGGCGCCACTCGTAAATGCCGCAAGTCACGGCTTGCCCCACTTGACCACTGAGGGCTGCGCATCGGATCGGCACGTGATCGGTGCCGCGCATGCGGCAGGTGTTGCCATTGACCTCAACCGTCAGCCCAGCCGGTACTGAGCCGCCGTTTTCATCGAGCTCATAAATCGAGAAATCGACCCTGAAGCAAGCGCAGCAGGCGCCGCAACGCTGACAATGCGACATTCAAAGCCGGCCCAGCAAAAGGTATTCCATCAGTGCTTTTTGCACATGCAGTCGGTTTTCTGCTTCATCCCATACCACCGATTGCGGGCCGTCGATCACATCGGCGTGGACTTCTTCGCCCCGGTGTGCGGGTAAGCAGTGCATGAACAGTGCATCGGATTTGGCTTGGGCCATCATCTCGGTGTCCACGCACCATTGGGCAAAGGCTTTTTTGCGTTGCTCGTTCTCGGCCTCGAAGCCCATGCTGGTCCAGACATCGGTCGTGACCAGGTCCGCGCCACGACAGGCTTCCATCGGATTGGCAAACACCATGTAACTCTCATTCGAGCGCAGACCGGCCACGGCCTGATCGACCTCGTACCCACTCGGGGTGCTGACGTGTACTTTAAAGCCCAGCATCTCGGCCGCTTGCAACCAGGTGTTGGCCATGTTGTTGCCATCGCCTACCCAAGCCACCACGCGCCCCTTGAGGCAAGCCAAGGGGTCGCTGGCTTGACCCCGGTGCTCGATGAAAGTGAACAGATCGGCCAGGATCTGACAGGGATGGAACTCATTGGTCAAACCATTGATGACTGGCACACGGGAATACTTGGCAAAGCGTTCGATCTTGTCCTGACCAAAGGTGCGTATCATCACCAGGTCCACCATGCGGCTGATGACTCGGGCGCTGTCCTCGATGGGTTCGGCACGACCCAACTGGCTGTCGCCCGTGGTCAGGTGCACCACCGACCCGCCTAATTGATACATGCCCGCCTCAAAACTCACTCGGGTGCGGGTTGAAGCTTTTTCAAAAATCATCGCCAAGGTGCGGTCGGTCAGGGGCTGATGCTTTTCGTAGGCCTTGAACTTGGCCTTGATCAACGCCGCCCGTGCAAAGACATAAGCGTACTCGTCAGCGCTCAGGTCGGTGAATTGAAGGTAGTGCTTCATTTCGAACCTAGAAAATTGCGGATGATGGGGACCAAGATCGAGACGATCTCATCAGCCTCTGCATGGGTGATGATCAGGGGCGGTACCAAACGAATCACACTGTCGGCGGTGACGCTGAGCAACAGCCCAGCTTCCAGGGCCTGGGTCATGATTGCGCCGCAGGGACGGTCGAGTTCGATGCCCAGCATCAAACCTTGTCCGCGTATGTCTTTGATGCCGGCCAGGCCTTGCAGCGAGCGAGTCAAGGATTGCCGCAGGTGATCGCCCACCTCAGCGGCGTTGTCGAGCAAACCATCCTCTTCCATGATGCGGATCGTCTCTACACCAGCACGCATGGCCAAAGGGTTGCCGCCAAAGGTGGTGCCGTGGTTACCCGGCTGAAAAATCTGCGCAGCCTTCGGCCCCGCCACCACAGCGCCTATCGGTACCCCCGAGCCCAACCCCTTGGCCAAGGGCATCACATCGGGCACGATGCCCGCCCACTGGTGGGCAAACCATTTGCCCGTGCGACCCATGCCGCACTGCACTTCGTCGATCATCAGC
>CAYMJT010000073.1:0-1509 GCA_964390775.1 uncultured Bordetella sp. | reverse complement strand
CCACTCACGCACCTGACGCAGATAATCCCAGCGCATGGGGTTGATGCCGCCCTCGCCTTGAATGGTCTCAAAGAAAACGGCCACCACATTCGGGTTGTCGGCGGTCATTTTTTTCAGGGCTTCGATGTCATTGAGGGGGACGCGCAAAAAGCCCTCAACCAAGGGGCCAAAGCCTTGCTGGATTTTTTCATTACCAGTGGCGCTCAGGGTGGCGATGGAGCGGCCATGAAAGGCTTTTTCATAGACGACGATGACCGGTTTGTCGATGCCTTTGTCGTGTCCGAATTTGCGCGCCAACTTGATCGCGGCCTCGTTGGCCTCCAAACCCGTCGAACAAAAAAAGGCGTTGGTCATGCCCGATTTCTCAACCAACTTGGCCGCCAACCTTTCTTGATCGGGGACGTGGTAGTAGTTGCAGCAATGAATCATCTTGGCCACCTGGTCCTGCAAGGCAGGCACCAACTTGGGGTGACCATGGCCCAGGGTGTTGACGGCTATGCCCGCCAAAGCGTCGAGATAGCGCTTGCCGTTCGTGTCCCAGACTCGGACGCCCTGACCATGTGACATGGCCACCGGCAAGCGGCCATAAGTGTTCATGGTGTGGGGCGAGGCGGCAGTGGTCATGGCGGCTCCTGGTGATCAAAAAGAAATCGGCCCAACAGCGGGAAAGCAAGTTGAGCCTTGGCATTCGATTTTAACCCCCGTGCCGCCAATTGCGCGAGGATTTTTGGGGGTTGTCATCTATCTTATATAAGATACAATTTAAGTGGAAACCCTAGATCATGACTGAACCCAAGGCGCAAGAAATTTTCATCCTCGGTATCACCCGGGCTGGCAAGACATTTCGCCCCAGTGACTGGGCCGAGCGGCTGGCGGGTGTCATGAGCCCATTTCGACCGGGTGGGGCGCAAAACCGACATCACCCGGCAAGCTACTCACCCTGGTGCGTCCCCACCACCCTGAACGGCAGCAAATGCGTGGTGGTTCATCTCGATTTGCGCCAGCACGAGCCCATGGCCTATGACTTTGTCATGAACTTTGCCCGTGACAACGACCTGCAAACGATGGAGGCTTGTTTGCTGTCCACTTCACCAGAAAACGATATTGATCCATCGCAGCAACAGGCTGCAGAGGTGCCGGCCATGTAATTGCAGGCATGAAAAAACCGCCCTTAGGCGGTTTTTCGTTCGCTGTCAGCGCACCCGTTCAAACGGCTGCCCCGAAGGGCAGGGCTGTGGGCCTGAAGTTCAGGCGGCGGTGGCCAGGGCTTTGACCTTGGCCGAGAGGCGGCTCTTGTCGCGAGCTGCCTTGTTTTTGTGGAAGATGCCTTTGTCGGCGATGGCGTCCACCACCGATTGCATCTTGCCGAAGAGTTCGGTCGCTTTGGCCTTATCGCCAGAGGCAACGGCTTTTTCGACGTTTTTAACGACGGTGCGGTATTTGGAACGCAGCGAGGTGTTCGCGGCGTTGAGTTTCACGTCCTGGCGGGCGCGTTTGCGGCCCGACGCC
>CAYMJT010000072.1:0-12276 GCA_964390775.1 uncultured Bordetella sp. | reverse complement strand
AGTTGGTGTTGGGTGAGGAAGTCAAGATTTCTGGTTTTGGCAATTTTCAGATTCGTACCAAATCACCCCGACCTGGCCGTAACCCGCGTACCGGCGAGCCCATACCCATCCAAGCGCGTCGGGTCGTCACCTTTCATGCCAGTCACAAACTCAAGGATCAAATTCTGAGCGGTCAGAGCGCTGAAGTCAAACCTTTGGACGAATGAGCGTCAGTCAGATGCAAGAAAAAAATAAATCGGGTTTGTCCTTGACCCGAGTGCTTGTTTTTCGTGTAACCTCCATCCCCCGCTCTCGAATTAGCAGTGATGATGGAAACGGTTTCCTTGCCCCCGATCCCCGCCAAGCGCTACTTCACCATTGGTGAAGTCAGCGACCTGTGCGCGGTCAAGCCCCATGTGTTGCGTTACTGGGAGCAAGAGTTCACCCAGCTGCGCCCCATGAAGCGGCGCGGCAACCGGCGCTACTATCAACACCACGAGGTGCTGATGATCCGCCGAATTCGTGATTTGCTCTACGACCAGGGTTTCACCATCAGTGGTGCGCGCAACAAGTTGCAAGAGCTGGTGCAAGAACAACGCGAACGCCGACTGGTGGGGCCGGACTTGCTGGCCGGGGTCGAGATTTTGGCAGCCGACCCCAAAATCGACGAGAGCAAATTGACCGAAATGCCGCGCTGGCAATTGTTGCGCCGTGAGTTGAGCGAAATTCGCGAACTGTTGGCCTAGGCAAGCGGCTTTCCTAGAGGTCTGGGCCTTTGAATCGGGTTATAATGACCCTTTCGGCGTGTAGCGCAGCCTGGTAGCGCACTTGCATGGGGTGCAAGGGGTCGCGAGTTCGAATCCCGCCACGCCGACCATCAAAATTCAACGGCTTACAGTTCAAAAGACTGTAAGCCGTTGTCTTTGGTGGGAAGAGATTTTCGATCCAACCGGAAAAGTGCCGATTGGAAAAGTGCTGGTGCGAACCTGTTCAGCAGGATGCACAGTGGTGACATAAAAGGCACAATGAAGTATTTGGGAGGGACATCATGAGTTTTAACAATCTGCTCAAAGCAGAGATGATTCGACAAGCCAAGCGTGCGACCAAGTCCGATATGAGTGACGTGGTGAAGAAACTCAATGCGCAGCGCAAGGAAATCATTGCGCTCAAGCGCCAGTTGTCCGACCTTGTCAAAGCCGTGAAAAAGCTGGGCCACTCGGCGCCCAAAGAAGTCAAGCGGGTCGAGGCGATCGAGTCGGATCAAAAGTTGCGTTTTCGGGCCGAAGGCTTCGCCTCGTTGCGTCGCAAGTTGGGCGTGACCCAGGCACAGATGGCTCAGTTGTTGGGGGTCTCCACCCTGACTGTATTGAAGTGGGAAAAGGGCAGCACCCGGCCCCGTGCCAGTCAACTGGCGACCATCGCCGCTGTGCGCAAAATGGGCAAGCGCGAAGCCCTGCAGAAATTGGCTTGATTGACGCAAGCTCTGCTACAGAACTTCCTTATTTCCATCGCTCCAGTTCGATGTGCACCGAATCGCTATGACCCGAGAGGGTGAGGGCGCCGTCTTGGATGGTGGCTTGAAGCTGCATGCTGCGTTCGGCCATTTGAGCGAGGGCGTTGGACGACGCGCTGGGCACGCGCCAAACTTGTAATTTGTCGAGTTTTTGCACCTTGGCGTGCAGGCCACGCCACCAGACCTCGGCGGCATGGTGAAAGGCATAGACCCGCACCTGATCGGCTTTTTGGCAAGCCTTGAGCAGTGGCTTTTCTTCGGGTTGTCCCACTTCGGCCCACAAGCGAATGGCACCGGTGTAGTCTTTCAGGGACAAATCTGGGTCATCTGGGTCTGACAATCCCGCCCCAAAAGCCAGGGTGCCGTCGCCTTGGCACAGATCGGTCAACTCGTGTGCGTTCAAGGCCATGGCCAGCAGGCGGATCATCATGCGCTCGTCGGTTTCGCTGGGGTGGCGCGCCAGGGTCAGCGCATGGTCGGCGTAATGGCCATGGTCTATGTCGGAGACCGACAGATGGGCTTTGTAGATGGTGGATTTGAGGGCCATGGTGGAATGGTTAGGGGATTTTGTGTCGTTTCGCCAGATCGAAGTGCATTGAATTGAACAGTTCAAGGCATACTCTGGAAGTGGATGAACTCACAGTCTCATGAGAGTATGAATTCAATGAAAAACAATGCGATTGGGCCATTTCATTCTAAGGTGGTACCAGTGATTGTGCTGAGCGATTCGGCACAGGCGGTGAATTTGGCGCATGCCCTGTTGCAAGGCGGTATCGACGTGATGGAAATCACCTTGCGCTCGGGCGCTGGACTGGCCGGCATCGAGGCTGTGGCCCGAGCGGTGCCCGGGATGCATGTCGGTGCTGGCACGGTGACGCGAGATTTTGAAATGCGCCAAGTGCGCGAAGCCGGGGCGCGTTTTGCCTTTTCGCCTGGATTGACGCCCGAGTTGCATCAGGCGGCTTTGGATCAGGGCATGCCCTGGATGCCCGGGGTGATGACCCCTTCCGAAGTCATGCGCGCTCGCGAGTGGGGCTACCAGACGGTCAAACTATTTCCGGCCGCGCAGGCCGGTGGCTTGGCCATGATCAAGGCCTTGGCCGGACCCTTGGGCGATGTGCGACTGTGTCCCACGGGGGGCGTCACGGCAGACAATCTGATTGAATTTCTGCAGCAACCCAATGTGGCCATGGTGGGCGGATCCTGGTTGACCCCCTTGACCTTGCTGGAGGCTGGAGACTGGTCCGCCATCACCGAGTTGGCGGCGCAGGCCAGCGCCAGGGCAAAATCGGTTAAACCCCATCGCTGAACCCCATGAATGCATTCAAATCGCCCCCGCAAACCCAGGCTTGGCAGACTTTGTCGCGCCTGGCCAGCGAGTCGCCCCTGAAGTTGGCCGAATTGATGTCCGACACCCAGCGGTCCTCAGACTTGACCTTTGAGGCAGCGGGCTTGCAGCTCGACGCCAGCCGGCAACGGGTCGATGCCCAGGTGCTTCAGGCTTTGCACGCTTGGGCAAGTGAAATGGGGGTGATGACGCAGGCCCAGGCCATGTTCTCTGGTCAGAAGGTCAACATCACCGAACAAAGGGCGGCGTTGCATGTGGCTTTGCGCGGCGATGCCATGAGTCAGCCGCCTTGGGGCACTGCGATTGCCGGCCAGGTCAAAGCCGAGCTCGATCGGTTTTTGGCTTTTGCCGAACGCGCCAGATCAGGTCACTGGTTGGGGCATGAGCAGCAGCCGATCACCGACGTGGTCAATATCGGCATCGGCGGCTCGGACCTGGGGCCGCGCATGGCGTGTCAGGCTTTGTGTCCCCCCCGAGCGACTGATGGGGGGCGATTGCGGGTGCATTTTGTCTCGAACCCAGACCCCTTGGCCTTGCAGGCCACGCTGGCGGGCCTGAGCCCGTCCCGAACCGCCTTTGTGGTGCAGAGCAAGTCTTTCACCACCCCCGAGACCCTGGTCATGGCCGACTCGGCCCGGCGTTGGTTGCAAGACGGGGCTTGTCCACCCGAGTCGATGCACTTGCACTTGGTGGCGGTCACTGCGCAAACGAAGCTGGCGCAAGCGCAGGGCTATGGCGTTGAGCAGACATTCACGTTTTGGGATTGGGTGGGAGGCCGCTATTCACTGTGGTCGGCCATCGGGCTGCCCTTGGCCATGGCCATCGGAGAGTCAGCATTCAGGGAATTGTTGCGCGGAGGCCGTGAGATGGATGCGCATTTCATGAGTGCGCCAGTCGAGAACAACCTGCCCCTCACCATGGCTCTCGTTGGGGCCTGGAACAACCAATTTTTGGGCGCTCGCAACCTCCATATCGCCCCTTATGCGTTTGGTCTGTCCTTGTGGGTCCCCTTTGTCCAGCAGCTCGAAATGGAGTCCAATGGTAAACGCACCCATCTCGACGGCAGCCCCGTCGCCATCGCCACCGCACCCATTGTGTGGGGCGGTTTGGGCATGGATGGACAGCACGCGTATTTTCAGCTGATGCACCAAGGCACGCACATCACTCCGGTCGATTTCATCGGTGTGCTTGAAACCGATTCGAGCCTGCCTCTGGCCCGGGCCCAGCAAGATTTGGTGTTGGGCAATTTGCGCGCCCAGGCGCAAGCGCTGGCCCTGGGGCGCGACGCCGAGCAAACCCTGAAGGCCTTGCTGGCTGAGGGACTGAGCATGGATGAGGCGCGCCAAGTTTGCATGCATCGCACCTACCCGGGCAACACACCCAGCTCTATCCTCTGGCTGCAGCGGCTGACGCCGCGCGCCCTGGGGGCCTTGGTGGCCTTGTATGAACACAAGGTGTTTTGTCAGTCGGTGTTGTGGGGCATCAACCCCTTTGACCAATGGGGGGTTGAGCTGGGCAAGACCATGTGGCGTCAAACCCTATCGGCCCAAGGGCGCTGAATATGCGTTGGGCGCAAGCTTGCGTAGGGGCAGGTTCAGAAGCATGGCCGCGTTTGCTGGCCGATATCGGCGGCACCAACGCGCGTTTTGCATGGCGCAGTCAGCCCTCCGCGCCCATGACTCATAGGCAGGTCTTGGCCTGTGCCGATTTTGCTGGGCCAGCCGAGGCGATCCGGGCCTATTTGAGGGACGCTCAAGTGCCGATGCCCAAGTCAGCCGCCCTGGCCATGGCAGTGCCTGTGGTGACCGATTGGGTGCAGATGACCAATTCGAGTTGGGCTTTTTCCATCGAAGCCTTGTGTGCCGATTTGGGCTTGCAAAAACTGTTGGTGCTCAATGACTTCACAGCCTTGGCCTTGGCTTTGCCGACTTTGGGTGTGCATCAGTTGCACGATCTGGGGCCTGCTTTGGCGGGTCGCGAAGGGCCGCTGGCCTTGCTGGGTGCGGGCACCGGTCTGGGCGTCTCGGGTTTACTCCAATCGAGCGCTGGATCAGGTTGGGTCCCGATCATGGGTGAGGGTGGGCATGTGAGCCTGGCCGCCTCGAACGACTTGGAGTTTGCGGTCATTCGGGCCCTGGGGCGCCAATACGGTCATGTGTCGGCCGAGCGGGTGTTGTCGGGCTCGGGTTTGGTCGATGTGCACCAGGTGTTGTCTTTGATGCAAGGGCGGGCGCACGATCCTGCGCTGGACGCGGCGCAGGTGGTGACCTTGGGCCTGCAAGCCTCTGACGGCGTGGCGCGTCAAACCCTGGATCTGTTTTGTGGCTGGCTGGGTTCGGTGGCCGGTGATCTGGCCCTGACTTTGGGGGCAGTGGGTGGGGTCTATGTGGGGGGTGGCATAGCGCCCCGTTTGCGCGAGCATCTGGCGCGATCGTCTTTTCGGGAACGCTTTGTGGCCAAGGGGCGCTATCGCGCCTATCTCGAGGCCATACCCACCCGACTGATCGTGGCCGAAACCTCACCGGCCCTGGAAGGGGCTTCGCTGGCTCTGGAACTCTTGGCCCCGATTTGAGGTCAGGGTGGAGGTCGAAGGTATCAATATTAAAATACTCGGGTATTCTGAAAGTGACGACATTTCAATATATAGTATGAAAAAACAGATCGCTCACCATGTTCGACTCCAGCCTCTCTGGGCCTTTGCATTGGCCCGATGCGCCTTCAGCGTGGGTTTGCGCTTGGCTGAAAACAGCCCATGATCTGGTGTTGGTGCTCGACGCTCAGGGTCTGGTGCTCGATGTGATCCAAAACGACGCCTATCAGCCCTGCGATTTGCGGCCCTGGATTGGGCAGCATTTTCGTTCGCTGGTGGATGACGACAGCGTGGGCAAAGTCGATGCGTTGTGGGCCCACGATGCCAGCGACGCCCATGTCCATGCCCGCTGGCGGCATCTGAACCTGATGGGCCCCGCGCAAGAAGCCTTGCCCGTCATGGCCTTGTGCCTGAGTGTGCCCGAACCGGCGCTGTCGCGTCGTCTGCTGGTGTGCCGAGATTTGGGCCCCGCACAAGAGCTCAATCGACGCTACTTAGAGGCTTATCAGGAGTTGCAGCAAACCCTCGAGGCGCATGGCCTCACAAGGCCCGTGCAATCACCTCTTTCATGATTTCATTGGTCCCGCCATAGATGCGCTGGATGCGCGCATCGACGTACATGCGGGCGATCAGGTATTCGTTCATATAGCCGTAACCGCCGAACAATTGCAGGCATTCGTCGATGACTTTGCCCTGCTGCTCGGTGCCCCATAGTTTGGCCATCGAGGCGGTGGCGGTATCCAGACGGCCAGCCACGAGGTCTTGGACGCAGCGGTCCATGAAGGCACGGCCAACCTGGATGGTGGTTGCGATTTCGGCCAATTTGAAGCGGGTGTTCTGAAAGTCGGCAATGGCTTGCCCAAATGCGCGACGTTCCCGGGTGTATTCGAGCGTGGCTTGATAAGCCCCTTCCATGGCCGCCACAGCGCTCACTCCTATGATGAGTCGCTCATAGGGCAGGTCGCTCATGAGCTGGTAAAAGCCTTGCCCGGTTGGGCCGCCCAGGACCGCGTCGGGACCCAGGGCCACATCGTCAAAAAATAATTCGGAGGTGTCTTGTGCCTTGAGGCCGATTTTGTCCAGCACCCGGCCCACCCGATAACCAGGGCTGTGCTGGGTGTCGACCAGCATGATCGACATGCCTTTGGCGCCCGGTGTGTCGGCGCTTTGGCAAACCACCAGCACCAGGCCAGCCAGGTATCCGTTCGAGATGAAGGTTTTGGCACCCCGCAGGACAAAGCCCGAGGCAGTGGCCTGGGCACGGGTACGGATGGCTTGCAGGTCAGAACCGGTGCCGGGTTCGGTCATGGCGATGGCGCCGACCACATCACCTCGGGCCAGGCGAGGCAACCAGTGCTGTTTTTGGGCTTCGGTGCCGTGGTTGAGTAGATAGTGGGCGACGATGGAGTGCACGCCGATGCTCATGCCAGAGAGGCCGAGCCGGGCCATTTCTTCGTGGATGATGGCTTCGTGCCGAAAATCGCCGCCAGCACCCCCGTACTCGGTGGGAATATCCACGCACAAAAACCCCAGCTCGCCGGCTTTGCGCCAGACCTCTGGGCCGACATGGCCTTGAAGCCGCGCCGCTGCGTCGTGCGGAACCAGTTCTTGCAAACAGAAGCGACGCACTGAGTCTCGAAACAGAGTTAGCTCGTCGTTCATCCAGCTGCGTTCAAAGGTGATGGCCATGGTCAAGCTCTCCTACAGCCGTTCGACAATGGTCACATTGGCCATGCCGCCGCCTTCGCACATGGTTTGCAGGCCGTAGCGTCCACCGCGTTGGTGCAGGGCATGAATCAAGGTGGCCATCAGTTTGGCACCCGAGGCCCCCAAGGGGTGTCCCAGGGCGATGGCACCGCCGTGGACGTTGAGCTTTTGCGGGTCGGCCTGCAAGGCTTGCAACCAGGCCAGGGGGACCGAGGCGAAGGCTTCGTTGACTTCGAACAGATCGATGTCGTCCAGTCGCAAGCCGGCTTTTTTGAGGGCCCTTTGGGTGGCAGGTATCGGGGCTTCGAGCATGATCACGGGATCGTGCCCCAGCACCGACATGTGGTGGATGCGGGCCAGGGGTCGCAGACCGTGGGTTTTCAGGGCCGCCTCGCTGGCGACCATGAGTGCGGCAGCCCCATCGCAGATCTGGCTGGCGTTGGCGGCGCTGATCACGCCCTGCGCTTGCAGTAATTTGACGCTGGCTATGGAGTCGAGGGTCGCGTCGTGCCGGATGCCCTCGTCGTGGTCCAGCCGTTCGGTCTCGGGCGCTTCGCCTTTGCGGTGGATGGCCAGTGGCACGATTTCGCGCTTGAAACGCCCCTCTTGGGTGGCCAGACTGGCGCGTTGATGGCTTTGCAGGGCGTATTGATCGAGGGCTTGCTTGTTCAGGCCGTAGAGTCGTGCGAGTTGCTCGGCGCCAGTGAACTGGCTAAAGCGTACACCCGGATAGCGTTGCTTCATGTTCGGGCTGGTGTACTCGCCCATCCCCGCCTGCTGAAACAGTTCGCCGGTGCTGAACATGGGCACGCGCGACATGCTCTCGACCCCGGCGGCCAACACCAGATCCATGGTGCCCGACATGACGGCCTGGGCGGCGAATTGCAAAGCCTGCTGCGAGGAGCCGCACTGGCGGTCGACCGAGGTGGCTGGCACCGACTCGGGAAAACCTGCGGCGAGGACTGCATTGCGGGCAATGTTGAACGACTGCTCGCCGCCTTGGCTGACGCACCCTAGTACCACGTCTTCGATGGCGGCAGGGTCGATGCCGGTATCTTGGACCACGGCATTGAGGGCAACGGCGGCCAGGTCGGCGGGATGCCAACCGGACAATTTGCCCTGGCGTCGCCCGCCAGGGGTGCGGCGGGCCGCCACGATATAGGCTGTGTTCATATGCGTCTCCTCTGTGTCGGGCCTGGTGTGGGGTCAGGGCTGGCGCAGCCACCAGGCCTTGAGTTCAATGGCTTCGCTCTCGATCAGGGCCGAGCGCAAGAGACCGATGCGTTCGGCATGCGGAAATTCTTGCATCACCTGGGTGTCTTCGGCGCGGGTTAATAACAGTACCGGCGCGCTCAGGGGCTGCAAGGGAAAACGCTGGTCGAAATGGTTCATGCTGATGCCGTTTTTTTTCCAGCCCAAGGCGGCGCCAGCGGGCAGGTTTAAGCCCCATTGGAGTTGTGCCAGCACAGCGCGGTCGTCGGAAGCCACCCGCCATTGGGCTTGGGGGAGTTTCTCTGTCAGCAGGTTTCGGGTTTGGGCATGAACCTCGGGCCAGTTGCGCAGCGCCCAATAGGGGTCGGTGCGCCAGCTGGCGGATAAGCCCAGCGGCTCACGCACCAGGGTTTGGCCGTGATAGAGCAATACGGCAAAAACCAGATTGAGCAACAGTGCCAGTCCCAGCCAGAACCGATGCCTGGCCTGCCACAAAACATGAATGGCGGCCATGGCCAGGGCGGCGTGGGCGGGGGCGGCCCAATTGGCATGGGCGCGCGACAGCAAGGCCTGGGCCGAGATCACCAAGAGCATGGGCAGCGAGAAGCACAGCCAGAACCAGCCACGCGCACTGAAACGGTCCGCACCGCGCCAAACCCAGAGCACAAACACACCCGCCAGCACCAGATTACCGACCACCGCTTGTTCGAGCCAAAACACCAGCAGGCGCTCGAAGCCGATGTCGTAAGCATTGCCGCGCGAAATGTCGACGGTGTGCTGCAGCGTTGGCATGCCGTTTGTGAAGTTCCACCACAGATTGGGTGCGAATACCAGGGCCGCGATGGCCAGCGCCACATAGGGGCCTGGTCGTCGCCAGTGCTCCCGCCAATGGGGGTGCAGCAGCACCAACAAGGCACTGGGCCCCAACACCGCCATCGAGTATTTGGCCAACAGACCCAAACCAGCGCCGAGTCCCAGCCCCACCCAGGCCAGTGCCTGGCCTTGCAGGGCCGACCACAGACACAGCATGGCAAAAGTCCAACACAGCAACAACAAGGCGTCGGTGCTGGCGGCCAAGCCATAAAAAGTGGCCAAGGGCAGAGTCACAAAACCGAAGGCGATGGCGGCCGACCCTGGACGGTCGATGTCCATCTGCCGGGCCAGTGCATACAACAGCAACGAGCTCAACACAAAAGCCAGCACACCGACCGAGCGCACACAGGCTGCACCGGGGCCGCAGACTGCGTCGGCAGCTGCAATGGCCCAAGCGATGAGAGGTGGTTTGGTCCAATAACCCCAATCGGGGGTGCGTGACCAGGCAAAGTAATAGGCCTCGTCGACCGAAAGGGGCAGATCGGCCGCAACCCACCAGCGCCAGGCCGACAAGGCGGCCAAGGCCATCAGCAAGGCGAGCAGGGGTCTCAGGCCCGAGGCTGATGCCATGGCAGGTCACCCAGGCTGCTGCGCTGTTCGTCGATTTGATAGGAACGGCTGGCACCGGACTCAAACAGCACCCGCACCAGCACTTCGGCCAGGATGCCCGCCATCAGAGATTGCACACCGGCGATCAAAAAGAAAAACCCCACCAGCAGCAGCGGACGGGTGCCGATGCTCTCGCCCCAAAGTTTGAGGCCCAGCAAGTAAGCCAGGATGGCGCCGCCGATGCCCAGCAGCCACAAACCCAGTCCACCAAAGAAATGCCCCGGGCGGGTGCGGTAGCG
Source organism: uncultured Bordetella sp. (assembly GCA_964390775.1). Classification (GTDB taxonomy): domain Bacteria; phylum Pseudomonadota; class Gammaproteobacteria; order Burkholderiales; family Burkholderiaceae_C; genus Limnohabitans. The sequence continues at coordinate 2,206 of CAYMJT010000072.1, read as the reverse complement.
CATGAAAAAATAAACAAAGAAGAGGTCCAGCACCACCCGGAAGGTGCGGCTGATGCCGTATTTCGATTCGCCAAATTGACGCGCATGGTGACTGACCGGTTCTTGGGCGATGCGTTGTGGCGAGGTGACCGTGGACAGCCAGGCGGGGATGAAGCGGTGCATTTCACCGTACAGTCGGATGCGGCGCAGAATCGAGGCTCGAAACACCTTGAGGCTGCAACCGTTGTCCTTGATGTCGATGCCCGTCAAGCGGGCGATGAGTGCATTGGCCAGGCGGGACGGCAGTTTGCGCATCACCAGCGCATCTTGGCGGTTTTGACGCCAACCGGCCACCAGGTCGAGGTCTTCGTTCAGTAATCGGGCCACCATGCGGGGAATGTCGATGGGGTCGTTTTGCAAATCGCCGTCCAGGGTCACGATGACGTCACCACGGGCGTGGTCGATGCCAGCCTGCATGGCGGCGGTTTGTTTGTAATTGCGCGTCAGCTCGATGAGTCGGATGTGAGCACCCAGCTGCTGGTGTGCGAGTTCGATGGCAGCACGAGTGCCGTCCCGGCTGCCGTCGTTGACCAGCAGCAGTTCCCAGGGGTGGGGGTAGTCGCCCAAGCATTCGTGGACGCGGGCCACAAAGGGGGCCACGCTGTCTTGCTCCTGATACATCGGCACCACAATCGACAATTGGTGCGGGGGCAGGGCAGGCATGGGGGACTCGGGGTTCATCGGCGGCTCTCTTTCAGTCGACATTGTGCCTTGGCCGGGGCAGCCACCAGGCCAATAGGCCAAAACCCACCGAACACGATAAAACCACCAGATGCAAGGTCAGTGCGGCCTGGATGCCCACGGCCCAGTCTATGCCGTGCCAGCGCAATGCCGCCGCGCTGCCTGCTTCGTAGCTGCCCAGACCCGCCAGCCCTTGCACAGGCAGCAAAGCCGAGAGCTCAGCGCCCAAGGCACCCGCCCAGCCGATGGCCCAGGCCTGCTCAACCAACAGGGCCAATAGCCAGGCCTGCAAGCTGAGTTTGAGGACCCAATTGGTGAGAGTGATCAACCAAGCTTGCCACTGACTTTGGCCGCGGCGGGCCAGGGCTTGGGTCAGGCGCTGCAATCCGTTGGTGTCGGCCAGTTTGCCTGCGCCATGGGCGCGCACCCAACGCACACCCCACCAGGCCGAAAACCCCAAGAGCAGGGTCAGCCCTAAGCGCCATGACGGCGGCAGGCCCGGCCAGGCCCAGATCGCCAGTACGGCCAGCACGCAGGCGTCTTGCATTCGCAGCCAAAGCAAGGATGCCGAGGCGTCCAACCAGGGCACATTCAGAAAACGCCGCATCAGCCAAGGAAAGCCCAATTCGCCCGAGCGCATGGGCAACACATTGACCAAAGCAGTGTGAGCCAAGACGATGCGCAGTGCCAGCGACAGGTTCATTTGGGGGATATCGGCGAATTCGCCCCGTATGCGCCAGGCGCGCAAGCTGTAGCTCAGCAACATGCCCAAGACCATGATGGCCCACCAGGCAGGGGCCACCCGTTGCCAGGCCTGCTGCCACTGCGGCATGGGGATGGAGTGCCACAGCCAGAGCAAAAAGGCCAGGGTCAGGGCAGCAGAGATCAGCAGGGCTCGTTTGGACAAAAAAACTCGCTTCGGGGATGGGCGCGATGCCAGGCCGCATGGAACTGAGGCAAAATCCGACCATGGCATTTTATTTCAGCGCGTGCCTGTTGGGTCTGGGCGTGTATGTGGTGTTTCCCCAGCTCGATCTGGCCTTTAGCGCCTTGTTCTACTCGGCGGATGTCGGCTTTATTTACAAGGATCTGCCTTGGGTACAGGCTCTGTATTGGACTTTCGCACGATTGCAATTTCCGATTCTGGCTTTGTTGGCCCTGGCTTTGTTGGCGGGTTGGTTCAGCCCGCGCTGGGCGCCACGGCGCCGGGCATGCTGGTTTTTGGTGTTGGCGCTGCTGTTGGGGCCGGGTTTGGTGGTCAACGAGGGCCTGAAGAACCACTGGGGTCGGGCGCGCCCCGTTCAGGTGAGCGAGTTTGGTGGTGAGGCTCGCTACAGTCCGCCCTGGCAAATGAGTGATCAATGCGAGCGCAATTGCGCCATGTCCAGCGGCCATGCGGCACTGGGATTTTTTCCGTGGGCCCTGGCCTGGGTTTGGCCACGCCGACGCCGTGAGTGGATGGTGGCGGGGGCCCTCAGCGGGGGAT
>CAYMJT010000071.1:0-12906 GCA_964390775.1 uncultured Bordetella sp. | reverse complement strand
CTCAATCGTGTCTTGATGCTGCCCTCAACGCGCAAGACCTTGATCCGACGCTGAACGAAAGCGGAAAAGGCATTGCCCCCGAGTTTGTTTCCAGCGATTTCAACACCACAGGAGGTCAAGCAACGGTTGAATTTGCAATGAAATACAGCTGGACTGAAAGCTCTCACTGACATTGGGTCAACATTTGACGCGGGTCAAATTAAAGTCCCAAATTCAGTTTGATTTGATATACATTTAGGAATGGCTTGGGATAAGGCCTAATTCTCTTTTCAAAAGGATTCAATCATGAAAGTGACTGTTTTTATATGTCTATCTTTTCTCCTTTTGACGGGTGTGCAAGCCAAGGATGCAGGACATCAAGCAGACGAGGCTACCATTGCTGCCCAAAATGCGGCTCTGGAAAAGAGTACGGAAGGCAAAGGCTTTGGGCCCCAGTCTCCACGCGATCTGAACAAAAAAATTGGCACCAATAGACGCGTATTTGCACCGGCACCTGCCTTCCAACAGATGAACTTGTGCAATATTCATTTCCATAAAAATGCCGAGCACAAAGGTGGTGAATTCACACGTTACGCCGGCCCAGGCGATGGCCATGGCTATCAAACAGGATTTAAATATTCGCGCAAATTAAATGCGGCTGAGGCCAAACCGCTAGATGCCGAAGTCTGCGGTAGCGAACATGGTGGTTTGCAAGTCGGTGACACCATTGAATTGCATTACGTGCACAGCACGGCTCAAGTGGTCCCTGGCCCAACACTGAATGCCTGCCTCAGTGAGGCAGACGTTAATCCGCAATTGCGCGTCGAGGCCCAGGTTTTTGTACTGGTTAATGACCGTCAGGCCGCTGATTTTTCTACATTGACCCAAGTGGGCGAGGTGAACGGTTACCAGCAGGCTCTGAATATTCCTAAAAATACGGGCAAACCGATTCAATATGCCGGCTCTACCACTGGCCCGGCCTACAACGAAAAGGGCTCACCACTTCAGGTGTCATGGAGCGTTCGCCCCCAAGTCATGAAGGTGAATGCCGAATCGGTGGGGCAATGGTGCAAGGCCAATGTGTTTAAGGAAGATCATGCCCATGGGGTACGTAATCTGGTGAATATCGAAAAACTGCTTTCACCGATGCGCTGACCTCGAACAAGCTGTGCCGTGTATCTGTAAGCACACAACTCAGATTTTATTGTGTCTTAAATATTAATTTAATGCATTAAATATATAAAAAATAGCTCAATTCATCCTATGATGTCCTCGCCCGTCCTTGCGATTGGGCGACAAGGAGGGGACGGGGATGAAGACTTTTTTGCATGTGGGTTGTGGCCCGCAAAACAAGCATGGCCTCAAGGGCTTTGAATCCGCTGATTGGCAAGAGATACGACTAGACATCAATCCCGAGGTCAAGCCCGACATCATCGGCACCCTGACCGATATGCGCGACGTTAAAACGGGCAGTGTTGACGCCATCTATTCGTCCCACAATATTGAGCACCTGTTTCCGCACGAAGTACATATTGCCTTGAGCGAATTTCATCGGGTTTTGAAACCCAATGGCTTTGTGGTCATCACATGTCCTGACCTGATGAGTGTTTGCGAAGCGGTCAGCAAAGACCGTTTGCTTGAACCCCTTTATGAATCGCCGGCTGGGCCGATTTCGCCCATTGATATTTTGTATGGGCACCGGGGGTTTATCGCTCAAGGCAATCACTACATGGCGCACAAATGTGGTTTCACCTATTCAGTGTTGACGGGTGTGTTTCACGAGGCCGGTTTTGTCAAATCTTTTGGCGGTGCCCGCCCGCAAGTTTTCGATTTGTGGATGCTGGCATTCAAGTCAGATGAGAACGAACAAGAAATCCATCGACTGGCCAGCCGCTACTTGCCCTGACGTGAAGAGGCTGGGGGCATTAAACTGCGTCCATGTGCAGCCATTTCACGCCCACCCAGCGCAGTCAGTGGTTCAAAGAGAAATTGGGCGCCGAGTTGCCCACCGAATTCCCGCCCGAGACCTTTCCTTCATACTTGGCCCCGGTCATCGTTCAAAGTCGCCAGTCCGGGCGTGTGGCTTGTGGCCTAGCCCGATTTGGTTTGATCCCCCCTTGGGCCAAAGACGACAAAATGGGTCGCCACACCTATAACGCCCGCAGCGAAACCGTCCATCAAAAGCCCAGTTTTCGGGGGGCATGGCGGCAAGGTCAGTACGGTTTGGTCCCGGTCGATCGCTTTTTTGAACCTTCTTATCAGAGCGGCAAAGCCGTGGCGTGGCCCATAGAACTGGCCACGGGCGAACCTTTTGCCATAGCTTGTCTGTGGGAGCGATGGTTAGATTCCAGGCGCGAGGAAGTGGTGGTTTCTTTTTCGCTGCTCACGGTCAATGCCGATCACCATCCTTTGATGTCGCAATGCCATCGGCCCAGCGAAGAAAAGCGATCGCCATTGATCGTGCCTGCCGAAAGATACGCCGACTGGCTGTCTGCGAGCGAGCCCGAAGCCGCCAAGCTGGTGCAAGAGTTCCGTTTGCCCGACTTGGTTCGACAAGTCTCCAATGCAGATTGAGTCAGGGTGGGCATTTTCAGTGGGTGCGGGCGGCAAATGATTGCCGCCCCTAGGCCGTCCCGCGCAAACGGCCTGAGTGATGCAGCGCACAGCAGGGTGGGCACATAATTTGCATCATCAGGACGAATAGATCTTTAGAGGGTTGGATCGTGGGTAAAAACAAGGCGTGGGGCATATGGGCTCGTGGGGTGCTGGCGATAGCCTGCAGCATCCTCCCGATGACTTTGTTGGCCCAAAACCCGGCACCCATGACTTGTGCGGTGTCTGACTTCAGACGCATTGCGCTCACCGTGGGCAACCCGACCGAAAGGGTTGAAAGTGCCAAGGCCTGGTTGGACCAACGAGGTTCACTTTGCAATATCAATCAACTGAACCTGATTCAATCGAACTTGGCAACCTGGCTGGGCGCTGCCTTGACCGGCGAAATCACGGTCATGGTCGAAGCGCTGCAAGAGCAATTGCTGGCCAAAGACCCGGGCAAACTCAAAGAATTGTTCAACCCCGAGGTCAAAACCTTCACACCCACCAAGGAAGTCACGACCAACCCCACACCCAGGCCACCGATTGTTAATGCCAATCCAGCGCCTGGCGTCGCGGTTCTTCCTGCTGTACCTGCGGTGGGTGTTTTGGTTCCTCCGCCTGGATCGGCCCCTACGGAAGACCCCACCAAAAGCAAATTCCCGCCGGCCCGATTTAGCGACGAGCAAAGAATCAAGGTAAAAGCATTTTTTGAGGCCCTGCGCAAAGACACCGTTGGATGCCCACTCAATTTGAAACCCTTGGGTGATTTGTGTGTGTCCGAAAAGCCCAGAAATTGGCGGGTGGGTGGCAAATTGGCCGCGCCGATCGTGCCCAGTGAAGTGCCCGCCAAAATGGCCGAGCTTTTGGGGCCGCCCAGCGAAGGGCACAAATATGCCATGGTGAATGAAGACATCTTGCTCTTTAATACCGAGACCAAAGAGATCACCGATCTGATGGTTGATCAGGGCGGGCAATTGGTGCGCAAGCCCGAAGCGCTGGATGCGCAGTTCGCCAGCGAGCAGAAAACTGCGATCAAAAAATATTTCACCGACAACTTGAAAATCACTTCACCCAATACGTGTCCCGACAATATGAAACCCGTGGATGGGAGCAGTCCTAAAAATTGTGTCTCCACTCGAACCAGAACCTGGAAGCTGGGTGAGCCCATCCCTTTGAGTCTGAAGCCCACCGATTTGCCCCCAGCGCTGTCGGCCTTGCTCGGATTGCCCAAACCGGGCTATCAATACAAGCTACTCAACGAAGACATCCTGATCATTCAGGCCAGCACCAATCGCATCGCGGCGGCACTGATGGACTATGGCGGCATCACCGAAAAAGCCCCCTAATCCATGAATTCCGAGCAGGAAGGCCTGCGGACTCCGAGCTTTCTTAAGGGGTGGATGGCCGCTCAAACGTGACCACGTGGTCGGCCTGAATGCGGATGCCGATCCACTCACCCAATTTGTGGTCGTGGTGACTGGGTACATGGGCGAGCACAGTCTGACCGTTGTCCAGACGCAAGGTATATAAAAACTCAGAGCCTCGAAACGCTTTGCGCACGATCTCGGCTTTGACGGGGGCATCGTCATCGTGCACGATGTCGTCGGCCCGCAGCAAGACATCGCATTCACCATTCGGGTAGGCCCCCGGCACGGGGCATTCATGGACATCCATCAGCTCGCCCACCGCCGTTTGAACCACCACATGCTCACCCGACCAGGTGATGCGCGCCGGTGCGAAGACACCATGGCCGATGAACTCGGCCACAAAGCGGGTGCTGGGGCGATGGTAGAGCGTGTAAGCATCGTCCCACTGGTGCAGATGACCTTCTGACATGACCCCGATCACGTCGCCAAGGGCAAAGGCCTCCATTTGGTCGTGCGTCACCAACAAGGCGGTGGCCTGGGCGTCTTTCAGGATTTGGCGCACCTCGACCGCAAGGCGTTCGCGCAACTCGATGTCGAGATTGGAAAACGGCTCGTCGAGCAGCAACAGTTTGGGTTTCGGGGCCAAGGCTCTGGCCAAGGCGACGCGTTGCTGTTGCCCACCCGATAATTCGTGCGGGTAGCGCTGGCCACTTCGTGTCAGACCCACCAAGGCCAGCATTTCCCGAGCACGCAACTCTCGCTCGGGCCGGGGCAATTCAAACAGCCCAAACATGACATTGTCCAGCACGCTCAGGTGCGGAAACAAGGCGTGGTCTTGAAACACCATGCCCATGCGACGCATCTCGGGGGCCACATGGGTTTGGGGGGCGCTGACGGTTTGATCGGCCAAACGTATCTCGCCCGCTTGCACCCGCTCCAAACCCGCAATCGCGCGCAACAAGGTGGTTTTGCCGCAACCCGAAGGGCCCAACAACACGCCAATCTCGCCGGCGCGCAAGCCCAAGCTGACGCCTGCCACCGCCGGTCGCTGGCGTTGTGGATATTGGATGAGAAGTTGGTGGATGGACAGATACATGCAACCATTTTAAGGAGCGGGCCACCCCCCTTCCCTACAATCCCAGGATGACCTTTCGAAGCACCTTGTTGACCCGCCCGTTTCTGACCCTGGTGGCCTTGGGTCTGGCTTGGCCTGTGCTGGCGATTTTGGGCACATGGTTGGGCGTGGACAGCGAGGGTGCCGACATACTCTGGGCGATGGCGGCCACCGTCTTGCCCGAATACGCCTGGACCAGTGTCCTGCTTTGTCTGGGGGTGGGGCTTGGGGTCGTGGTGCTGGGCACAGCAAGCGCCGTGGCCGTGACTTTGTATGAATTCCCTCTGCGCCGATTTTTCGAATGGGCACTGCTGTTGCCCATGGCCATGCCCGCTTATGTGCTGGCGTATGCCTACACCGATTTTTTGCAATACAGCGGACCCTTGGCTTCGGCCTGGCGTGAGCTCACCGGCACCTCTGCACGGGCTTGGCCCGACGTGCGCAGCCTGGGCGGGGCGATGTGGGTATTCAGTTTGGCCTTGTACCCATATGTCTATGTTCTGGCCCGTGCGGCCTTGGCCGAGCGCGCCCACCCCTTGATGGAGGCGGCCCGTATGTTGGGCGCTTCGGCCTGGCGTCGATTGTTCCGGGTGGTTCTACCCCTGGTGCGACCCGCCTTGGCGGCTGGGGTTGCCTTGGCCATGATGGAGGTATTGGCTGATTTTGGTGTAAGCAGTTACTTCGGCATTCAGACATTTACAGCAGGCATTTACAAGGCCTGGTTGTCTATGGACCAACGCTGGGCCGCAGCGCAGTTGGCGACTGTGCTGCTGCTGTGTGTCGGCACTTTGTTGGCCTGGGAGAAACGAGCCCAAGCCCGACAACGTTATGCCCATGCTCGTCCTGACCGGATGGGACCGGAATCGCAACCACGCGCACTGGGTGGCCTCACGGGGTGGTCGATGACTTGCGCTTGCGCCTTGCCGGTGGTGCTGGGGTTTGCAGGACCAGTCGCCATTTTGTTATGGACTTGGTTGGGGGCAGATTCAGACCTCACCTTCAGTGCGAGCCGATTCCTGGTCTGGGCTGGCAACAGCCTCTGGCTGTCAGGGTTGACTGCGGTGCTGGCCACCGCACTGGCTTGGGCTTTGGTGGCGCAAGAGCGACTGCAGCCCAATTGGGGCACCCGGTCATTGCGTGGCCTGGTGGGTTTGGGCTATGCCATGCCTGGGGCCGTGGTGGTGGTGGGTTTGCTTTGGCCGCTGGGCTGGTTGCAAGCGAATTGGCCTGCGCTGGGCGCGGGGCAATGGCTCACCGCCACGGTGCTGGGGCTGGTATGGGGCTACTTGGTGCGCTTTGTGGCGGTTGCCATGCAATCGGTGCAAAGCGGTTACTCGCGCATTCCTGCCGCCGTTGATGACAGCGCACGGATGTTGGGCATCAGCGGATGGGGCCTTATGACCCGTGTGCACGGTGCCATGTTGCGCAGGCCCCTGATCGCGGCCATGTTGTTGGTGTTTGTCGATGTGATGAAAGAGTTGCCAGTGACTCTGGTGCTGCGACCATTCAACACCGACACCTTGGCCGTCATGGCCCACCAGTTGGCGCGTGATGAACGCTTGGGCGAGGCAGCGCTGCCCTCACTGGCCTTGGTGCTGGTGGGCTTGATCCCTGTTTTGCTGCTCAGCCGAGCGCTGGGTCAGCGAGCGGGCGCGAATTAGGCGCAGCCGCCCTGGTGCAGGTCCAGGCGTCGTCCGGCCTTGATGATTTGACTCGGGATATCGTGCCCGATCAGTTCGGGCAGTCGACGCGCGGCAGCCATCAAGGCCGCTAAATCAACCCCCGTCTCAAAGCCCATCCATTGCAGGGCGTGAACGATTTCTTCCGAACAAACATTACCAGTGGCGCCAGGGGCATAGGGGCATCCGCCCAAACCGCCCAAAGAACTGTCAAATCGGTCCGCACCAGCGTCGATGGCGGCCAGCACATTGGCCAGACCCATGCCCCGGGTATTGTGAAAGTGCAGGGTCAACTCTGTCGACGGCCAACGTTGCTTAAAGATTTGGGTCAATGCATACACCTGCGTGGGAAAGGCCATGCCGGTGGTGTCGCACAAAGTGACCCCGTGGGCACCCCACTCAGCGATGAAGCGATCGCACCATTGCAACACCGTGGCTTCGGACACATCGCCCTCCATCGGGCAGCCAAAACTGCACGACAGAGAGACATTCACGCCGATACCCGCTTGACGGCCCGCTGCGGCCACCTGTGCCAGCGCGGCGAACGACTCGTCTCGGCTCATGCGCAAATTGGACTGGTTATGGGTTTCACTGGCCGACATGACCAGGTTCAGCTCGTCGGTTTTGGCGTCAATGGCGCGCTCTACCCCACGCACATTGGGCACCAAGGCGGTGTAGACGATGCCTGGCTTGCGAGTGATCTCGCGCATCACGATTTCGGCATCGCGCAGCGCGGGTATGGCTTTGGGCGAGACGAATGAGGTGACCTCGATCTTGGCCAGACCGGTTTCAGACAATGCGTTGACCAAGGCGATTTTGTCCTCGGTCGGCACAAACTCCGATTCCATTTGCAGGCCGTCGCGGGTGCCGACCTCCTGCATGTAGATGCGCCGCCCCTGGCCGTGCCAGAGCTTCGATGCGGTTTGACTCATGAGACCACCTTGTTGTCACGCAGTTGGCCGATTTGCGCCGCGCTCAGTCCCAACTCGGCCAGCACGGCGTCGGTATCGTCGCCCAGACGGGGGGCGCTAGAGCGTACCCGACCTGGGGTGCCCAGTAACTTGGGCACGATGCCTGGCACATGCACCTCGTGCCCATCGCGGGTGGCTTGTTTCAAAATCATCTCGCGCGCCTGGTAGTGCGGATCGTTCACGATGTCGCGCGCAGTGTAAACACGCCCGGCGGGCACTTTGGCCTCGGCCAATTGCGCCAACACCGCGTCGACGGTTTGCGCTTGGGTCCACTGTCCAATGGCAGCATCAATCTCCGCCACTCGCTTGACGCGACCGGCGTTATCGGCCAACTCGGGGTCTTGCGCCAAATCAGGGCGGCCCATGGTTGCCATCAGTCGCTTAAAGATGCTGTCGCCGTTGCCCGCGATCAGTACCACCCCATCGCTGCATGGATAGGCATTGGAGGGGGCAATGCCAGGCAGTGCCGAGCCAGCGGGTTCGCGCACCTCGCCAAAAGCGCTGTATTCGGGGATCAGGCTCTCCATCACATTGAGAACGGCTTCGGTCAGGGCCACATCAATGACTTGGCCTTTGCCGCCGTTGACCTTGCGGTGATAGAGCGCCGTCAACACGCCGATGGTGCCGTGTAGGGCGGCCAGCGTGTCGCCGATGGAAATGCCACAACGCACCGGTACTCTGCCGGGTTCGCCGGTCAAGTGTCGCAAGCCGCCCATGGCCTCGCCGATGACGCCAAATCCGGGTTGGTCGCGGTAGGGGCCGGTTTGGCCATAGCCCGAGATGCGCAGCATGATGAGACCCGGGTTGTCTTTGGCCAAGGTCTCGTAGTCCATGCCCCAGCCTTCGAGTGTGCCGGGGCGAAAGTTTTCAATTAAAACATCGGCTTGGGCGATCAATTGCTTGGCAATGTCTTGCCCATTTGCGCTGCGCAGATCCAAAGCAATCGAGCGTTTATTACGCGATTGCACTTGCCACCAGACCGAAGTGCCGTCGAGAATCTTGCGCCAGTTGCGCAAGGGGTCACCCGCCCCCGGTGGCTCGATCTTGATGACATCGGCACCAAAGTCACCCAGGGTTTTGCCGGCAAAGGGGCCGGCGATCAGCTGGCCCATCTCAACCACCCGCAGGCCTTGCAAGGCGTCGGTGTTTAAAGCGTTCGTGTTCATAGGCTTCGAGTTCAGTCCACGCTGGCGCCCGAAGCCTTGACAATGCCAGCCCAGCGACCCAGGTCAGACTTCACCAGGGAGGCAAATTGTTCTGGCGATGTTTTATAGGGTTCGCAACCCACACCCGCCAGGCGCTCTTGAACGTCTTTCGACTCCAGGGCCTTGGCGATTTCGGCGTTCAGTTGCGACACGATGGCTTTGGGCGTGCCAGTTGGTGCGAACACACCATACCAGGGGGTGGTGCCAAAACCCTTGATGGTTTCGCCGATGGTGGGGCTATCGGGCAAAGCAGCGATGCGTTTGGGGTTGACCACGCCCAATACTTTGATCTTGCCGTTTTTGATGAAGGCAATGGATGAGGGCAGACTTTGTACCGACACCTGAACTTGGCCCGCCACCAAATCGGTGACCGCTGCCGCCGCGCCTTTGTAAGGGACATGGATCAGCTCTATGCCGGTCTCTTTGCCCAGCATCTCGCCAATCAGGTGATTGAGGGTACCGTTGCCAGCCGAGCCGATGTTGATTTTGCCGGGTTGCTGCTTGGCTTGGGCGATGAACTCAGCCATGTTTTTGGCTGGAAAGGTCGGGTTGGCCACCAGCACATAGCCGGCGGTGGCCACCGAGCCAACGGCCTCAAAGTCCTTCAGGGAGTCAAAGCCCGTGCTCTTGTAGAGCGAGGGGTTGATCACGACCACGCTATCGGCAGTCAGCATCAGCGTGTAGCCGTCGGGTTTGGTTTTGGCGGCGGCTGCGGCGCCCACATTGCCACCCGCACCGGTGCGGTTTTCGACGATGAACGACTGCCCGGTTTGCTCGGTCAGTTTTTGCGCAATCACCCGTGCAATGGCGTCGTTGGCGCCGCCTGCGGCTTGCGGAACGATCAGGGTGACGGGCTTGGAGGGGTATTTTTCCTGCGCCTGGGCAGGGTGCAGGCCACTCAGGGCCAGCAGGGTGAATAGGGTCAATGGAAGAAAGCGTTTCATGGTGGACTCCAGATGATTCAGGCCTTGGTAAACAGCCAAGGTTGTTGTTGACGATGACGGGTTTCGAATTCGCGGATGATGTTCGCGTCCTCCAGGGTCAGACCGATGTCGTCCAGACCCAAAAGCAAGCGTTGTTTGCGTGTCGGGTCCAGCTCAAAGGCAATCAGATGGCCATCGGGGGTACGCAATGTCTGTTCGGGCAAGTTCACGCACAAGGCGTAGCCCGGCTGAGCCTGGACTTCGGCAAACAGTTGATCAATGACCGGGTGCGGTAACACGATGGGCAATAGACCGTTTTTAAAGCAGTTGTTGAAGAAAATGTCGGCAAAGCTCGGCGCCAAAATGACCCGAATCCCGTGGTCATCCAGGGCCCATACCGCATGTTCGCGGCTGGAGCCACAGCCGAAATTTTCTCGCGTCAACAAGATTCTGGCACCAATATAGCGTTCCTGATTCAGGGGAAACGACGGGTTGGGGTGTCGCTTTGAGGCATCCATGCCCGGTTGGCCCGGGTCTAGATAGCGCCACTCGTCAAACAAATTGACGCCGAAACCGCTGCGTTGGATCGATTTCATGAACTGTTTGGGTATCAGTGCGTCGGTGTCTATATGGGCCCGGTCGATGGGGACCACCAGCGAGCACATCAGGTCCAAGGCCTTCATGGGTGTGCCTCCATGGCTGGGGCTGCGATGGGCAACAGGTCCGAGGGCTGCGCCAAATGGCCCGCGATGGCGCTGGCTGCGGCCAAGGCCGGACTCAGCAAATGGCTGCGCCCGCCCGCGCCCTGACGCCCTTCAAAATTGCGGTTGCTGGTGGAAGCACAGCGCTCGCCGGGTGACAAACGGTCTTCGTTCATACCCAGGCACATCGAGCAGCCCGGTTCACGCCACTCAAACCCCGCTTGTTTGAACACCCGATCCAGGCCTTCGGCCTCGGCTTGAGCTTTGACCAGGCCAGAGCCTGGCACGACCAGGGCCAGTCGGATGTGGCGGGCAATTTGGCGGCCTTGCACCACGGCGGCGGCGGCGCGCAGGTCTTCAATGCGCGCATTGGTGCACGAGCCGATGAACACTTTGTCAATCGCGATCTCACGCATCGGTGTGCCGGGCTTCAGGTCCATATAGCGCAAGGCGTTTTGCATGCTCTGGCGGCGCACCTCGTCGGGCTCTTGTGCTGGATCGGGCACATGGCCTGAGATGCTGGCGACCATATCGGGCGAGGTGCCCCAAGTGACGGTGGCTTGCAAGCCGCTCACATCCAGCGACAGGTGTTGATCGAAGGAGGCCTCGGGGTCGGAATGCAAGGTCTCCCAGTGCGCCACGGCCTGCTGGCGCCACTCGCCTTGGGGCCCCAAGGCTCGCGCATGCAGGTATTCCAGCGTGGTTTGATCGACCGCCACCAGGCCCACACGGGCACCCGCTTCAATCGCCATATTGCACAGGGTCATGCGACCTTCCATGGACAGGCGACGTATGACCGGCCCAGTGAACTCAATCGCGTATCCAGTGGCACCTGCGGTTCCCAACACGCCGATGATGTGCAAGATCAGGTCTTTGGCGCTGACGCCCTCGGCCAGCATGCCGGCGACCTCGATGCGCATGGTTTTCATTTTGCGCACCCGCAGGCACTGGGTGGCCAGCACATGTTCGACATCCGAGGTGCCCACCCCAAAGGCCAAGGCCCCAAAAGCACCGTGGGTGCTGGTGTGTGAGTCACCGGCCACCACGGTCATGCCGGGCAATGTGGCGCCTTGTTCGGGGCCGACCACATGGATGATGCCCTGCTGCCGATCAGCCAGACCGTGAAACCGGATGCCGAACTCTTGGCAGTTGCTGCCCAACTGCCTGACCTGGGCCCGCGACAAAGGGTCACGGATGGCGTCCAGATGCGTGCGCTCGCTGGCCAGCGTCGGCACATTGTGGTCTGCCACGGCCAGCACGGTATCGGCGCGCCAGGGGCGGCGCTTGGACAAGCGCAAGCCTTCGAACGCTTGTGGACTCGTGACCTCGTACACCAGATGGCGATCCACATACAGCAAGGACTCGCCGTCGTCGGTCTCGCGCACCAAATGGCTGGCCCACAGTTTTTCAAACAGGGTGCGTGGCGGTTGATGCATGGCGCGTCCTCAGGCCATTGCTGTGCCAGCCTCTTTCAAGGCCGCTTGCACCCAGTTCGGGGTGAATGGGATCTGACGCAAACGAGCGCCAGTGGCATCAAAGATGGCATTGGCAATGGCGGCTGGAATGGTGGTCGGGGTTTGCTCGCCCGCACCCCAACTCGGTTGGCCAGGCCGGTCTATCAGCACCGCCTCGACCTTGGGGACTTCGCCAAAGCGCAAGATCGGATAGGTGGCCCAGTCGACGCTGTCAATCCGACTGCCGCTCCACTTCACGTCTTCCATCAATGTCCGGCTGACGGTCTGTATGGCGCCGCCTTCAATCTGATTGAGCACGCCGTCGGGGTTGATCATCTGACCGCAGTCATGGGCAATCACCAGACGCAAAACCCGCACCGAGCCGCTTTGGCGATCGACCTCGACCTCGGCCACCGTTGCCACATACGTGATGGCGTTGTTGTATCGAACATAAGCGATACCGCGACCCCGCGCCAGCCGTTGTTGCGGCGCGATCGAGGCAGAGACCCGCGTTTGCCAGCCCGAGGCCTTGAGTGCGGCTTCGATCACATCGCGTGCGCGCGGGTCTTGCAAATGGCGCAACCTGAATTCGGCCGCATCGGCGCTGGCGGCGTGCGCCAACTCGTCCATGAAAGACTCATTGGCAAACGAGTTTTCAATCCGCCCCGGGCTGCGCAGGTGCGATGAGCGCAAAAAAGTTTGAGCCACATGCTTGGTTTGCACCTGAATGTGGGGCACGGCATATGGGGCGCCAGCGTTCTGAAATAGAAAGCCCACCCAATTGCCGGGTCGGGGCACGCCTGTTTCGGTCGCCGACAGCAAGGGAAAATCCAGGGGTTTGAACGCCTGTATGTGATTGAGTGCGATATAAAAGTCGCCCTTCCAGCCGATGATCTGTCCTTTGTCGTCCAATGCCGC